>PUMJ01000049.1 GCA_003551305.1 Candidatus Brocadiaceae bacterium | reverse complement strand
GTGGCAATGTCGATAATGTTTTGGGCCATCTCCCTCACGTCAATATCGGGCGACATGTGCTCTCCCGTGATCTCTCCAAGAAGATGCTGCATTACGGCTGTAGCGCCTTGAGACCCGCTAAAAACAAATTGCTGGAGGCTGTAGACCATGGCCATAGTCTGTATGGCATCGTAGGCCCTGAAAGCATGTAGGCGGGCCCCATAACGGCCGTGGAACGTTATGTTGATCCCATAGTCTAGCCAAAGCGCTCTCCGTTGGCCGGCGTGATGGCAGGGATCCTCGCAGTCCAATCCTGCCGGATCAACGGTGGTGGTGGGTGGCGGATAGGGGTAAATGCCGGGATGGAATAGGCGATCCCGAGACCAGAATCGCCCGAGCCTGGGGGCGTACTGCCGGGCGATGAAGTGGTAGTGGGCGGTGTCGGCGTCCAGGGGTTTGCCGCCGAGGCGGTAGGGGTTCGGGACGGTCTCGCTCGCGGCGCGGCCCACGCCGAACGCGTCATACTCGTAGGTGTTGGCCTGCTGGCCGCTCCCGTCCAGCAGGGCCCAGACCGTGCCGACCTGGTCGGCGGCCGGCACGCAGGGGGACGCCCCGGACGGCTCGATCAGCGCGATGTCCCCCACGCTCGGGATGCCCGCAGGGCCCTGGCCGTGCACCTGCCGCTGCCTCATAGAGCCCTCCTCGTCCTCGGTCCTGAGCACCCGGATACCGTCCCAGGTGTAGTAGGTCGCCCCGGTGCTGTCGGAGAGCGACACCCGGCTCGCCTCTCCATTATACCGGATCTCGTTGTCAGTCCAGCCCGGCTCTGTGGACCGCACGCCGAACAGCATGTCGCGCCCTGGCGTAATACCGGGTGTAGGACGGCGCCTGGCGCATCGTTGTGTTGTGCACGCCGCTCATATCCCGGATACCGAAAGGGGTGCTTTCAGGACCGGGCTCTGTTCGCCTCCCCAGGCTATCGTTTCGACGGTTCTCTCCGGCATCCCGTCTCGAACAGGCGTCCGAGCCCCTATTGCTCCGGCCCGCCGGACCTACTCATCCCGAGCGAAGCGACGCAAGCGTGCTGCAACCACGCTATTGCCTCGCCGTACCGCAAGCTCCAGCGGCACGCGTCCCTTCGCGTCTGGCACATTCGGGTCAGCGGCAGCCTCGAGGAGCTCGTCCACACATGTAAGGAAGCCACCCCTGGCAGCCCAGTGCAGAGCAGTGGTGCCATCATCAGCCTGGCGAACCACATCGGCCCCGGCGGACACAAGAGTGGCTATGGTTTCTGCATGCCCGTACATCGCCGCAAAATGCAGAGGTGTCCAACCGCCGGCCGCAGTGGCATTGGCGTCGGCCCCTTGCTCCAGAAGCCAGCTGACCGTGCTGGATTCGCCGAAAGCTGCCGCAAGATGCAGTGGCGTGCGCTCCAGACTGTCGCGCGCTTCGCTGACCGCTCCTGGGGCCGAGCGCAGTCTCTCGACCTCGCCTTTCGCCGCGGCCGCATGCAGTGGATACAACGGTTTCAACACTATCAAGACGACAATGGCGCCAACTGCAAAGAACGCCAGCGCTCCGGCCGCATCGTGGCCACGCTGATGGAGATGGTACATGCCGAAGCCACCAACGCAAACAACTGGCAGCGCCAGGAGGCAACCAAGCGGACTCAGGGTCCTTTCAAAGTTGAAATGAGCCCTGCTCAGCCAAGTCATCATCCAGCCGTAATCGCCTCTCGCACGTCTGTAGAGAATAAGGGCTATGCCCACCAAAGCCAGGAAGGCCACAGTCAGCGCTATCATCGCCTCGGGTGGGAAATGAGGTATCCACATGTGTGCGATGGCCAGGCAGCCCACAACTATCGCCATAAAAGCAACCAGCTTAGCTGAGCAAGAGAACACTCCTACGATCCCCCGGGGCGTATCCTCTGCGGTTTCGTTGGCACGTGCGCGATCACAATCTACCTCGGAAAAGAGCACAGCATGCCCTAAACGCGTCGTGGGGTAAGAGATCTGCGAGATCCCTTGCACCTTCCTGCGTCACATTTTGAACGAGATATGCAAGGAGGTCGACCATGTGCTCATAGGTCTCAGCCGAGAGCGGCTGAGCGACAGGGTCAAGCATCCGTAGCCAATTAAGGTCTGCCTGTCTAAGCAGTTCCCCGAGCTCGATCGAGAAGCAATCAACCCCGGTGAAGAATCCGTGCAAAACGCTTCTGCCCCTTATGCCCTTTGCGCAAACGAGCTGGGCTGTAGACATGACTTGGCAAAGACAATCAAAAGCTTCAAGAACCGGAATCGCAGTGAAGATGTCCGCCACTCCTGCAATCCCACAAAGACACTTAGCTGTGTTGCGCGAAGTGAACAATTTGGAAAAGGCACAAAAGAGAGTCATATTGGGGTCATCTTCAAAAACCCACTCATATGCGCTCCCTCGGTAAGGTTCGGTCCTTCCGCCATGTGTGTCGTCGCGCCAGCCTATCTCATGCAGGAAGTTATGCCAGGTCGAGCTGGTTGCGTGGAGACCCGCAACGTCGACGAAACGGGTCGGAGAAGCACAGACGTACAGGTATCTGTTTGCCTCAGAGGGCGGACGATGTGGGCCGAATTCGCCTACGATCGCAGCCAACGCCGGTGGCCCAACATCTCGTCGCCACGCAGCCGCCCGCCGATACCCGGCTGTTCCAGGAAACTGGATCGCCGGGTCTTGCACTCGCACAGAGGCCAGAACGGCGGAATCAACACCTTTCATCCGCCCCAGCCTTGGTGCGTACTGCCTTGCGATGAAGTGGTAGTGGGCGGTGTCGGCGTCCAGGGGTTTGCCGCCGAAGCGGTAGGGGTTCGGGATGGTCTCGCTCGCGGCGCGGCCCACGCCGAACGCGTCATACTCGTAGGTGTTGGCCTGCTGACCGTTCCCGTCCAGCAGGGCGCAGACGGTGCC
>PUMJ01000092.1 GCA_003551305.1 Candidatus Brocadiaceae bacterium | reverse complement strand
GGGCTCTACGTCTTCACCCACGAGAGCAAACTGGGCGAAGCCCCCGCCCATCAGTTGTTCGACCTGGTGGGCGTCGAGCGCAAGGACGGCGTGGCGGCGCCGCGCGCCTTCAGCGACTACACCGTCACCGTTGACGAAGGGGCCGTGCCCGACGGCGTCACCCTGACCCGCCTGCTCGGCTGACCGGGATACCCCGCCCGCCGGCCCCGCCCGGCGGGCGGGCTCAACTCGGTCCTTGCAGGCGTGATGTCACGCTCTACAGTTGATGAACCGCCTCCGCTGAATCGGCTTCCGCAAAGCGATAACGTGTCGAGTGCCTCTGCCGGCCGCGCCGGCGGCCGGCCTTGGAGTGCGGTGGCAAGCCACCGCTTTCAGTCCCGGCGGCTTGCCGCCGGGCAGGATGGCCGAAGACGAACGCAGATCGGAGTAGGGGCCGCCCATACCCGGCCCAGGTGGAACCGGTTCCCACTCAGTTCTCCGACCTCGCGAGCAGCACAGCCATAGTTGGAGGTCCACCAGCCCGTGACCACGCATGACCAACAGACCGAGGACAGGCCCGTCGTCATGCTCTCCATGCTGCAGCACTTCGCCTATTGCCCCCGGCAGTGCGGGCTGATCCACCTGGAGAGCATCTTCGACGAAAACATCTACACGCTCCGCGGCCGCGCCGTCCACGACAGGGTGGACGTGGCCGGCTCCGCCCTCCGCGACGGCGTCCGTCTCGTGCGCGCCTTGCCGCTCTGGTCGGAGCAGCACGGGCTGCGCGGCAAAGCGGACGTGGTCGAGTTCACCCCCGAGGGCCCGTATCCCGTGGAATACAAGCACGGCAAGCGCACCGATCGCACGGCTGACGAAGTCCAGCTATGCGCCCAGGCGCTCTGCCTGGAGGAGATGCTCGGCGAGCCCGTCCCGCGCGGCGCCATATACCACCACAGTTCGCGGGCCAGGCGGCAGGTCCGGCTCGGTCCCGCCCTGCGCCAGCGGACGCTCCGGCTTGTGGGGCGGGTGCGGGAGATGATCCGATGCGGACAGGTGCCCCCCGCCCCGGCGGACGCCCGATGCGCGAACTGCTCTTTGCGCGACGCATGCCTGCCCGAAAGCGCTGGCAAGCGGGACCATGTCAACGCTTACCTGCGCCGGCTCTACAGGCCGGCGGACTCGCCCCCCGACTCCAACGGAGGCTGATATGGACCCCGTCCTCAACACGCTATTTGTCACACAGCAGGGCGCTTACCTGCGCAAGGACCACGGCCGGGTGGTCGTCGAGTTGCCCGAAGACCAGAAGGCCGAATTCCCCCTGCTCCACATCGGCTCCTTCGTCCTGTTCGGCCGCGTCATGGTCTCGCCCGCGCTTGTGCGCTGGTGCGGGGAAAACGGCCGCCCCATCTCCTTTCTCGGCCGGGGAGGGCGCTTCTACAGTCGACTCAGACCTCCCTGCTCCGGCAACGTGTTGCTGCGGCTGGACCAGTTCCGCGCCGCCGATGATGAGCAGGCCGCCCTGCCCATCGCGCGCAACATCGTGGCCGGCAAGATACAGAACTCCCGCAACTCCATAATGCGCAGCCGGCGGGACAGCGATTGCCCCGCCGACCGCGAAGCCCTGGGGCGGGCCGCCGAGCAACTGGCCGACAGCCTGATGGGCCTGCCCGCCAGGGACTCCCTCGACCAGGTGCGCGGGGTGGAGGGAGAGGCCGCGCGCGCCTACTTCGGCGTGCTGGACCGGATGCTGCTGGCCGACCGGGAGCACTTCAGCTTCGAGCGTCGCACGCGGCGGCCGCCGCGCGACCCCGTCAACTCCGTGCTCTCCTTCCTCTACGCTGTCCTGCTCCACGACTGCGCCGCGGCGGCCGAAGCGGTCGGCCTGGACC
Organism: Candidatus Brocadiaceae bacterium; assembly: GCA_003551305.1. Lineage (GTDB taxonomy): Bacteria > Planctomycetota > Brocadiia > SM23-32 > SM23-32 > B1Sed10-231. The sequence goes on along the minus strand of PUMJ01000092.1, from coordinate 1,051 downwards.
CGCAGGTCGGCTTTCTGCACGCTCCGCGCCCGGGGCGGCCCTCCCTGGCCCTGGACCTGATGGAGGAACTGCGGCCCGTGCTGGCCGACAGGCTGGCCTTGACCCTGTTCAACCGCCGGCAGTTGACGCCCGATGACTTCCACTGGCGTGAGGGCGGCGCCGTTCACATACAAGACGACGCACGAAAGGAGATAATAAAGGCATATCAGACCCGCAAGGGAGCGGAGGTGACCCACCCTGTGCTTGAACGCCGCGTCCCCCTCGGCCTGGTGCCGCACCTGCAGGCCCGACTGCTGGCGCGCACCCTGCGGGGCGATCTGGACGCCTATCCCGCATTCATCCACGACTGAGCGCGCCATGTATCACGTCGTTACCTACGACGTCAATACCGAGACCAAAGAAGGCCGACGCCGCCTGCGCCTGGTGGCCAGGACCTGCGAAGGCTTCGGCTTCCGCGTGCAGCACTCCGTCTTTGAGTGTAAGCTGACCGAAGAACAGCTCTTTCAGCTCAAAAGGCGGCTTCTGGACATCATCGACGAAGAGAAAGACAGCCTCAGGTTCTACCGCATCCATGAACCCCACCAGCAATACATCGAAGACTACGGGGTCAGCAACACGCCGGCCCCCGATGACCCGCTGGTCCTGTGATAGAGGGCCGGTGCGAACCCTCTGCTCCCGTCGGAGCCCCGGGGGGTTCGCGGCTGTCGCAACGTCCGGCGAAGCAGGAGGTTGCGTCAGACTAGGCAGAAAAAACCTGGTTCTCGGGACCGCGTTCCGGCAGGTTCGCGGAATGGCCCGGCTAAGCCTCCATGCCGCCGGAACTTAGATACCCCGCTATAGCATCCCCCCTCAGGGGGGGTACCTGTTTAGCGCTATGCGGCTTTGAGGCGGGATGGGGATGCTGTCAGCGGCATCGACCGGGCCACTTGTTCCACAAAGGACCTGCCCCGCTGGCGGCATGTGGCCGCTATGCTGGCCAGCACCTGCCAGGCCTGCCGCCCTCGCGCGGTCTTGTTGCCGCCGGCCGGCAGAATACCCACAGCCACCAGCC
>PUMJ01000006.1 GCA_003551305.1 Candidatus Brocadiaceae bacterium | reverse complement strand
CCCCCAGCCACTCCAGGAGGGCCTGCACGGCGTAGATGGTGCCGCGCCGGGCGGTGCCGCGCAGAACGAGGTCGCGCCCCTGCGGCAATATCTCGTAGCTGTCCCGGTCCCAGAGCCCGGGTTCCTGCTCGTCCTCCATCCGGCCGACCAGTATGGCCGGCCTGTCCGGCAGGCGCTGCGAGGCCCAGCGTACGGGCAGCTTCGCGCCCGTCATGCTGAACAGCGCGTCCTGCAACTGCTCGGCCGCGTAGCTCTCCGCCTGCGTGCGGTGAGTGGGGATGATAATCTGGTAATCACTCTCGCCCTTGAGGATGATGTTCTGCATGGAGCCCTCCCTCTCTGTGTGTCGCTATTCCGCGGCGGCGGCCCGCCGGACGGCCGGCCAGTACATCCACAGGTGGCCGCCCCGGTCGCGCTCGCCGAAGTATACCTGGCCGTCGCGCCCCGTGACGCTGCAGGCGAATTCGTAGCCGTAAACGCGCTCCTGGATGACGGATGCGATCATACCCAGGTCGCGCAGCTCGTGTTCGTCGGGGTCGTAGCAGAACAGGTGGCCTATGTCGCCCTGGCGCCCGCTGATGCCGAACAGGCGGCCGTCGTTGGTGACGGCCAGGCCCTTGATGCCCCGGTAGCAGGTCGGCTTGCCCAGGCAGCGGACCGAGCGGCCGTCCACGTCGTAGGCGAACAGCACGCCGTCGGCCGTGCCGCCGCCGTAGAGGATGCGCCGGTGGCGGTCCGCCGCAAAGCTGTCCGCCTGGTTGCGCACCGCGCGCCCGGCCACGGACGGGATGGCCACGCCGGTGTCCTGCATGCCGTCCAGCAGCGGGTCAAAGCGCCACAGCCGCCCGAGGGCGCCGGTGCCGTAGACCGCCCCGTCCGGCCCCCGGGCGATGACGCGGGAGAACAGGCCCTTCTCGTCCACGGGCCCGTGCACCTCGGTGTGGCCGCTCTCGATGGTGCAGGTGAACAGGGAGCCGGAGCATTCGCCGATGCCGATGATGGCCTCGTTGCCGGAGCCGTCCACGGCCGGCACGGCGCAGGCGATGCCCTCGCCCGGCAGGGGCGTGCAGAGCTTCTCGGCGGGACTCTTGAAGAAGTGCCACTCGTGGACCAGGTCGTAGGGGAGCTTCACGGGCTCGTGGACGTATATGGCGCCCTCGCCGTCCGGGTGTGTGCCCGGCTTCGGGGGTGCGGGGCGCGGAGCGCCCGGGGCCGTAGTGGCAAAGACGCGGCCGTCCTGCGCCACCAGCACGGAGGAGACCCGGGCCTCCTCTTCCAGCACGCAGATGTCAACCACGGCGCCCGTCAGGCCGTGCGTCATGGCGGCGAAAAGGTGGGCCCGGCGGCCGCCGGTGCCGCCGTAGATGACGCGGCGCTCGTCCACGGCCAGCGCCGTGACGTATGCCTCGTCGGCCGGGATGGGCAGGCACATGCCCGGGAAGCCCAGGCTCATGGCGACCATCTGGCCCTCGGTCACGTAGCCCTCGTGCAGCAGGGACATGCCGAGGCCGGGCACCTTCTCCGGCCACTCGCGTTCGGAAAGGTCAATGGGCATAGCTATGCTCCCTTTTGGCTGCGTATCAGCCCCAGGGGCGCAGGGGATGTCGGGCCGGCTCGGGCGGCTCGGCGCAGCCCATCTCCAGCCGGAAGATGCCCGACGGCACGGCGCCGACGTTCCCGAAGAACAGGTCCCCGTTGCGGTCCATGGCGCCGCGCGAGACGTAGTGCGACGGCAGGCCATCGCCGCGGTCAAGGATAGCGAGGTCGCGCCGCTCCAGCGTCTCAGGGTCCATCTGGACAACCACGCCGGTGATGTGCTCGGTCGTCTGCTCCCCCGGGATATGGGCGCCTTCGACGGCGCCCGGCTCCCAGCGCGCCACGCAGTAGTGGAGCATCCCGTCCGGGCCGAAGACGAGACCGCCGACGTGGTCGCGGAAGAACGAGATCGGGTGGTGCAGGTCACGCTCCTTCTGGCTGGCCGGGCCGAGGTCTTCGATGCGGCCCTCCGGGCCGTCCAGCGGCCAGTGGCGGAACAGGTGCGGCTGGTTGCACCACGGGATGCCGTAGAGGCACTCCTCTTCCGGAGAGGCCACGATGTCATAGACGATGGTGTGCCAGCCGGACATGTAGGGGGCGCGCGGCACGTGGAGGCTCAGCTCTTCGAGCCGATCACGCTCCGGGTCGAAGCGCACGATGCGGCCGTAGTCGTTGGTCGTGTAGGCGCGCCTGCAGGAGTCGAGCCAGATGGCCTGCGGGTTGATGGAGCCGAGGCGGCCGTAGTCGGTCAGCTCGCCGGCGTCCAGGTCGTAGCCGAAGAAGTGATTGCGCGGCCAACCGACGGCGTAGAAGCGGCGGCGCTCCTCGTCATAGGCCAGGCAGCGGCAGCCCTCGCGCGGCAGGAAGGGGCGGCCCCACAGGACGCGGTCTTCCCGCGTATCGTAGGCTATGAGCACGCTACCGCGGAACGCCTTCAACTCGTCGCCCCAGTCGGCGTTGATGTTGAAGAAGAAGTCGCCCAAGGCGGGCGCGCTGGCGTGCGTGGCGGCGTAGAGGATGCCCTCGCGGGCGTCCGGCGCGAAGCCGTAGTGCACCTTGCACTGCGTGGCGCGGCCGCTGTCCGGCGGGTCGCCCCCCGCCTCGCCCACGTCGAAGACGTACTCGAGCGCATCCGCCTCATCGTTGTAGCGGGCGATCACGGCCGCGCAGCCCCCTCGCCCCTCGATGCAGGCGGAGGAGTAGATGCGGCGGTCGGGGCCGGCGTGCAACGACCACGTCGTGTCGGAGACGGGGACCTGCTCATAGGGGTAGAACCGGGCATGCTGCAGGGCCACGTTCGCTCCTTTCAACAACGTGCAGGCGGTGCATAAGGCCAGGCGCGTACGTTATGCGCCCCCGCGTGCGGTGTCAACAGCGGAAGGGCAATTCCCGGGAGGTTGCGCCGGCCTTTGTGAGGCCGTTCACAGCGGGGGCGGCTGTGCCACACCGGCTGGAGGCGTCCCTCCAGGCCGGGCTCAGGGGCGCAGGTTGATGTTGCGGAACTCGGGCGGGGCGACGCCGTTGCGGCCGGGTTCCCAGAAGACGAACACCCGCACGTCCCCCAGGTCCACGTCGTGGGCGGCGATCTCGGCTCCGTCCAGCAGCGTCTTCAGCCGGCCCACGTCGAAGTCATAGTGGAAGCCCAGTGTGCGCCAGGTCTCCTCTTCGTCGCCCCGGGCCGCCCGCATGCGCGCGGCCGCGAAAGTCTGGCCCCTGCCCGCCGCGACGCCGTAGCCGTCGGCGTCGAAACTAAGGCGGTAAGCCCGCCCACGGGCGTCCTCGATGCCGAGTCCGCAGCGGCCGGCCTCGCCCCGGTCGAGCATGCCCTCCCCCGCACGGAACTGGACCTCGACCCGGAACCCCAGGTTTCGCACGGGGCGCATGGTGCGGCGCAGGGCCTGTGAGTCGCCCTCCCCCAGCCGCAGGACCCCGTCCCGGACCTGCTGCGGCCCGAGGGCCTCCCACAGGTCGGCCAAGAATCCGGCGCCCGCTATCTGTTCGGCGGCCTCCACGGCGCTGACCGGGCGCGCCTGCAGCCGGCGGCGGAGGTTCCGGGCGGCCTCGGAGGCACGGTGGGCCACCTCCTCACTGCGGCTGGCGGCGGCCAACTCGTAGCTGCGCAGGGCCGCACGGTAGTCTCCGGCGGCCGCGTGCCGTTCGGCCAGGCGCAGATACAGCCTTCCCCCCATGCCCTGGGGCGGCCCCCGCTCGGCGATCTCGGAACTGTCGGCGACCGCCTGCAGGAACTCCTCGATCTCGCGGCCCGCCCCATCTGAACGCACCAGGTGCCGCCCCCAGAGTGCGAGCGCCTCGTCCGTCGCCCTGGCCACGGCGGCGCGGCGTTCGGGGTTTTCGGCTTGCTCGGCGTGCAGCTGGCGGGCGGCCTCCAGCGCATCGCGGTGAGACCCGCGCCGGGCCAGGAGCCTCAATTCGTCCAGTTGCCTCTCCCAGCGGGCCTCCCCCTCCTGTGAGCGGAGTTTCTCGGCCAGGGCGGCGGTGTGTTCGGCATGGGGGAAGAGCCGGCGCATGCGGACCAGGACGACCTCCGCCTCCTCCGGGCGGTCGTCCTGAAGCATGGATGCAGCCGAGTTGAAGAGACGCTCGGCCAGCGCCGCGCGGACGCGATGGGCCAGTTCGTGGTCGGGCCCCGCCTCCTGCAGCAGGCTCAGCGCCTGCCAGTGACGCCCCTGCCGGAAGGCGACCTCCGCCTGCTGAAAGGCCGAGGACGCCGGCGCGTCGGGCTCGAGTTGCCCGGCCGGCCCGGCTGGCCAGAGCAGCGCGGTCAGAAGGGCCCCGGCAAGCACGATGGCGCCCGCCAGTGCCCAGGAGACAGGCGAGATGGCCCGCGGCGGGGCGGTTTCTTCCTGCTGGCTCTCCGGCGGTTCCAGGTAGAACATGGAAGCCGGGTTCGTGCGCTCTTCCAGCGGGGCCCCGCTGATCAGGTGCTGGTGGGCCAGTTCCAGGTCGCGCGCCAGGACCTCGGAGTCGTATCTGTCCTCCGGCTCGACGGCGAGCATCCGGAGGACCATGTCGCTCAGGAAGGTCGGCATGTCGGGATTGAGCCGGCGGGGCGGTGTCGGCTCCTGCTCGATGTTCGCCTTCAGGTAGCCGCGGCTGTCCGGAGAGGTGAAGGGGGCTTCGCCGGTCAGGAACTCGTAAGCCAGCACCCCGAGGCTGAAGATGTCTGACCGCCCGTCCAGGGGTCTCATGCGTATCATCTCGGGAGAGAGGTACTTCGGCGTGCCGGGTATCTGGCGGTGGGTCTGTTCCCGCACGATGTCCGGCTCGCGGACGTTCTTGGCTATGCCGAGGTCCGTCAGCTTAACATGAACGGCGCCGCCGGGGTCGTGGTCCAGCAGGATGTTGCCCGGTTTGACGTCGCGGTGGACGATGCCCTGCTGGTGGAAGGCGCAGAGCCCGCCGGCCGTCTGGCGCAGGATATGCACCTTGTCGGCGAGCGCCAGTTCCCTGTCGCTGCGCATGAAACGCAGCAGGCTCTCCTCGACGAACTCCATCGTGTAGTAGTAGTCGTCCCCGACATAGCCGGACTCGAAGAACTTCACGACGTTCGGGTGCCGGACGCTGACCAGCATGCGCACCTCGCGATCGCGCAGCCGGCAACTGACTTCGGGGGCTCGCTCCTCGTCCGAGGGGAAGACCTTCAGGGCCACAATGCGGCCGGTGTCGGAATCGACGGCGCGGTAGACCACCCCCATGCCGCCTTTGCCGACGCCCTCCAGGAGCTTGAATTTGCCGAATTCCTTTGGCATGACAACACTTCCGACGCGTCAGTCGTCTGCGGATTCCTCGGGTCGCATCCGACCTATCTGCAGGTAGTTAGCGATGTTGGCCTTCGGGTCGAGCACCGGTTCTATGCGGCCGGCCCGGCTGGTCACCAGGGACGTCAGCCCCGGGCCGTGGCCGGCCTGAGTGCAGCGGCAGTGGACGACGACACCGACGCTGACGGCCCCGCGCATGTAAGTGCGTCCATAGGTGTGATCGGCGTCGCGCACGGCCACCAGGTCACCGAGCCGCAGGTTCTCCAGCCCGTGTTCAGTCAGCGCTTCCGGGCTGAAAAGCTGGATGTCGTAGTCCCCGCTGAAGGTGTGGGCCCGCCCGAGGCCACTGCCCATCAGGGCGGCCGGCACACAGCAGGCCACGGCCACCCGCAGGCGCTCCCCGTCCCATCCGGGCGCCATCAGGCGCAGCAGGCGGGGGTCAAGGTTCATCAGGTGCACGTCGGGCACTTCCTTCAGCTCCAGCCCCATCCCGCGGGCGCGGATCTGGATTTTGTCGCCGATGACCAGCTTGTCCAGGGCGTCGTCGGGGAAGTCCATGATGACGTGCTCGATGCCACCGTGTTTGCCGGTGACGACGCCCTCGGCGCCCTTGGCGTCGCCGCTGACGACGCGGCCGACGTTGCCCACGCAAGCCATCGTGTTGAGGGCCGTGTTCTTGGCCTTGTCATCGGTCTTGACCGAGACGCCGGGCTCGACGTGGTCCACCTGCCAGTCGAGAGCGCTGTCGCCGACCTTGCAGTTGTAGGCGATGCCGCCGACTCCGGGCAGCAGGGCGGGGCGGCCCTCGGGGTCCACGCGCCACTGGCCGCGGCTAACAGGCGCGGCGACCTCCCCCAGCGCCGACATCTCCACCAGGCGTTCCTCGTTGGTTGCAAGCCGGTTGTCCGTCACGTGTAGGGCTCCCCCTTTTCAGTTCTCTTCTCGGATGCGGCTGATCTGGGCCTCGACACGGGCGGCGAGTTCCGGGATGCCGACGGACTCGCGGGCGCGCACGAGTATATCCTCGGCCGCCCCGCGCTCGCCCTGTTGCACCAGGCTTTCGGCGCGCCGGCGAACGGTGCGGAAGGCGGCGTGGGCCAGCCTCAGGGTGTAGTCCCGGCGCTGCCGCGCCAGTTCGCTCGCCCGGGGCGGCATGGCGGCGTGGTCCACTTCGTCGTACGCCTCCAGCGCGGCGGCATATTCGCCCTCGGCCTCGAGCCTGGCGATGCGGGCAAAGGTCTCCTGAAGCAGTTCCCATGCCACTTCGGCGGCCCGCTGCCGGGCTCTCTCGGCGGCGTCGGCATGCGGATAGTCAGCCTGCACTCGCGCCAGGAACTCCAACCCTCCCGCGATATCGCCGGCTGCGAGGGCGGCCTCCCCCCGCTCGTAGAGGTTGCGGGCGCGCTCCGAGCGCGGGGCGGCGCCGGAGAAGCGGGCGGCCGCCGCCAGCGACCCCGCCGCCAGCACGAGCACGACCCCCGCCACCGCCGCGACAAACAGGACGTTGAGGCGGAGCCTGCGCGGCCGGCTCGATTCATCCGGCGGCGCCGACCTTGCGGTCATACGGGTGCGGGCACGGATGGCCTCCAGCGAACCGGTGGCGCGGCCCCGCGTGCGCAGCTTGTGCTCCAGGCTGGCTTCCTGGATGGCCACCAGCGCGTCATCCCGGTCCGCCGTCTCGTCCATCATCTCGAAACGGAACACCACCGAACTGAGCCGCACGGTGTCACCCGCTTTCAGGACCGTCCTGTCCGGGACGTGCTCGCCGTTGACTATGGTGCCTTTCTTGCTGTTGAGGTCGGACAGGACCCACTCGCCGTTGACACAGGTGATCTCGCAGTGGAAACGGCTCACCGTGGGGGCGACCACGCGCACGGCGTTGCGCGAGGAGCGGCCGATGGTGGTGACCCGGTTGTCCGGCAGCTTATAGTAACTGCCGGGCTCGGGGCCCTGGATCATAATGAGAGCCGGTTGTCTGACGGCCATTGCTTCTTTTCCCCCCAGCGGATGGGGCCTGTTCCAACTGGTCAAGATAGCGGCCGACTCACCTGCATTGCAACGGGACGCGCCCCTCGCCCGGCGGGTCCACCCTGCGCAGCAGCTCCAGGAACGCCTCCAGGTCATCCGGCAGGGGGGCCTGTTGCCGCCGGGACTCCCCCGTGCCGGGGTGGCGATAGGCAATAGACCATGCGTGCAGGGGTGAGCGCACCAGGCAGGGGCGGCCGGGCGGCCCCGCGGCCCGCCCCGTGATGGCGCTGAGGGACTCGGCGGTAAGCTGCTCCCGCCTGCCATAGAACGAGTCCACCGCCAGAGGATAGCCGGCGGCCGCCAGATGCACGCGTATCTGGTGCTGCCGGCCGGTGGCGGGCTGCAGCCGCAGGAGGGTGAAGTGGCCGAACCGCTCGGCCACCTCCACGTCGGTGACGGCCGGCTTGCCGCCCTTGCGGGCGGCGCGCATCTGCACCACGCTGCCGGGGGCGCGCTCGATGGGGATGTCGAGGCGGGCTTGCTCGCGCGGAAAGCGCCCCTCGCAGACGGCCAGGTAGGTCTTCTCGATGCGTCGGCGCTGGAACTGCAGCCCCAGGTTGCGAGCGGCCCCGGTGTCTTTGGCCACCAGCAGCACGCCGGAGGTCTCCCTGTCCAGCCGGTGCACCACGTGGGGTCGCACATAGGGGCCGCCCTCGGGGGCGGCCCGGTTCACGCGGGCCACAAGCGCCTCGTAGAACTCAGCGCCCTCGCCTCTGCGGCCGGGCAACACGGTGTGCCCGGGCGGTTTGTTGATGCAAAGGTGGCATTCATCCTCGGCCAGCACGCTCAACTCCAGCCCGGGCCGTGGTGGCGGCGTCGGCTCCATCCCCTCGGGCAGGGCTATCTCATCCCCGGTCCGTACGGGCTTGTTCGGGTGGGCGGGCGCGCCGTTAAGCAGGAGGCGCCCCTCCGCGATGGCCCGGCGCAGGGCGGTCTTGGACTCGTTAATCATGCGCAGGCTGGCAAACTCCAGCAGGGGCTGGCCGGCCTCCCGGGACGTCACCTGCAGATCATGCTCCATGGCGGCTAACTATGCGGGAAGGCGGCGCCGGACATCCGCACCACCAGCAGCTTCCACCCCTCGGGCCGCCTGGTGAAGATGAACCGCAGGTCCATGTATTCGGGCCTGGAAGGGTCCTTGCCCGGCCAGTTGTAGGGAATCTCATAGACGGCGGCTATGTTGCCGGGGCCCAGGTAGATGTAGTCTATGGGCTCGGAGGGGTCGGGCCAGCTCATGAAGTCCAGCCTGCGGAATATCTCCAGGTCCGTCAGAAGGCTGACCGGCTGGGCCGGGCGCGTGAGGCGCTGCCACCAGCTCTGCTTGGGCCTGCGGTAGCGGTAGCTCTCCTCGGGCACGGCGTAATAGATATCGCCGATGTGGCCGGCCGCCAGCGACTCCATCAGCTCCTGCACGCGGGGGCGCAGGCTGTCGCGCACCTCCTCGGGCGGCAGGACGGGGTCTTCGGGCCGGGGCTGAACGAGTTCGAAATCGCGTATCCACCATTCGCCGCGCACTTGCACCAGTTCGACCTCATCGGTCAGGCGCTGGCCCATGTCGTTACTGGCTGGCACCTTCAGGCGGACCTCTCCCCTCTGGCTGTCCCTCCAGCTCAGCCTCGCGGCCGCTGACTCCGCCTCCACCGTATAGCCGGAGTACAGCTCCAGCCAGGACGCCTGCTCGAGCATGAAGGCGAGCCGCCCGACCTGGCTGGAGGGCATCCTGGGCAGCAGCACGGGCCGGAGCTGCTGCGGTGAACCGGCGGCGACCGCCTCGCCGAAGCCCTCCAGCAGCTCGGCGACGCCGGCCCGGGCCGCCTCCAGTTCCGGCTCATGCTGCCGGGGGGTGCCGGCGCAGCCGGCCGCCACCAGCAGACCCAACAGGACCGCAACGAACACCATGCGCTTGCTCAACTCTTCACCCTCCCCCGGCTCTAAGTTCTCCGTCGCGTATATTACCCGCTGCGGGATACTTCCGCAAATCATCTCCAGGCGACCCCGGCCGCCGCAGACGACCCGGCGCAAACATCAGTCGAACGATAGTAACCATGCCGTCCACTATCTCGCGCAACGATATCTTGGACTCACCGCGCTGCCGGTCCACGAACGTGATGGGCACCTCCGCCAGGCGGAAGGCGCCCCCCGAGCAGTGCCAGAGCATCTCCTCCTGGAATGAGTAGCCGGTTGAGGCGATGTTGTGCAGGGCCACCTGCTCCAGCACCGAGCGTCGGAAGCAGCGGAAGGCGCCGGTGCAGTCCCGCGGCTCCAGGCTCAGGCACAGCCTGGCCACGGCGTTGGAGGCGCGGCTCAGCAGCACGCGACGTCGCGCCCAGCCCCGGTGCCCGCCCCCCGGACAGTAGCGGGAGCCGATGACGACGTCCGCCCGCAGGCTGGACTCCAGCATGGCCGGTATGCATTGCGGTGGGTGGGAGAAGTCGGCGTCCATCGTGACCACGCGCTCGTAGTGGCGCTGCAGCGCCCACCGGTAACCCGCAAGGTGGGCCGTGCCGAGCCCGAGTTTGCCCTCCCGGCACAGTACGTGCAGGCGGCTCTCGGAGCGCGCCATCGCCTCGGCCAGGGCGGCGGTCCCGTCCGGCGAGTTGTCGTCAACGACGAGCACCTCGATGCCGCGACCCTGTTCGAGGACGGCACGGCAGAGCGGGCGCACGTTGTCCCGCTCGTTGTAAGTGGGTATGACCACCAGGGTTTTGAGTCGGTCCGCCGCAGCGGTCATGTGCCCCTCCCCGGTACAGGATTCACTCGGAGTGGATGACGCGCCCGGACAGGTCGCGCACGGTGACGTGCCCGTCGCAGATATAGACCTGCTTGTTGGCGTAGGGCAGCTCGCCCGGGTAGTGCGTGATGGTCAACACGGTGCGGTTGCGGATCAGGCCGGCCAGTCCCTCGACGGCCTTCTCGCGCGCCTCCGGGTCGAGCGAGACCAGGGGCTCATCCATAATGAGGATTCGGGGGTTTTTCAGGATGGCGCGGGCGATCATGAGGCGGCGCTTCTGGCCGGCGGACAGCTGCACGCCACCGTCCCCGATCGGCGTCTCGTAACCGTCGGGCAAGGTCTCGATAAACTCATGCGCATACGCCCTGCGGGTGGCCTCCACCACCTGTTCGTCGCTGGCCTTCGGCCAGGCATAGCGGATGTTGGCCATGACCGTATCGTTGAACAGGAAAGGGTCCTGGAAGACATAGCCGATCTGGCGTCGCAGGGAGGTGAGGGTGAAGTCCCGTACGTCTACACCGTCTATGAAGATCTCACCCTTCTGCGGGTCATAGAAGCGGGCAATCAGGTTGACCAGCGTGCTCTTGCCGCAGCCGCTGGGGCCGGTGACAAGCACGTGCTCGTTCGGCCCGAGGGTGAAGGAGGCGCCGTCGAGGACCGTGAGCGAGTCGTAACCGAACACGACGTCGCGGAACTCAATTTTGCCCTCGTGAATCTCGGCCGGGATGGCGTCGGGTTTCTCCCGCACGGAGGGCTCTATCTGGAGTATCTCGGCGACCCGGTCCACGGACGTGGCCATGCGGGTGAACTTGCCGGCCTGGCTGACAAGGTTCAGCAGCCGGGGGTAGAGGATGCGCACCAGAAGGTAGAAGGTGAGGAACTGGCCGCCGGTCAGGCCGCGCTCATGCAGCACCAGATAACCGCCGACGCCGACCAGCAGGATCGTGCCCAGCCCGATCAGCATGTCGGCGGTCACTTTCTGCAGGTAGTAGTATTTGCTCTGCTTGATCTGGGCGCGCATGCTCCTGCGCATGGACTGGCGGATCTTCTCCTGCTCCAGCAGTTGCGTGGCGGCGGCCTTGACGGTGGCGGCGCCGCCGGCGTCGAGCTGCTCGATCAGGTTGCCGCTGACGTCGGCAAAGCGCTCACTGGCCTGGCGCGCGTAGGTGGAGATGGGCTTGCGGAACAGGTAGTAGACCAGCACGTGGAACGGCATGACCGCCAGGGTCAGCAGGGCCAGGAACCAGTTCAGGTAGAGCATCAGCCCCGTGGCCACCAGCAGCATCAGGGCGTTGATCAGCATCTGGGCCAGTTCGTCCTGCAGGAACTCCTTGACACGCTGGACATCCCGCATGACGCGGGAGGAAATCTTGCCCGGATTGCTGCGCTGGTAGAAGTCCACCGACAGGGTATGCAGGTGCCGCACCAGGTCCTGGCGCATATCGAACGCCACACGCTCGCCCACGCTGATCATGCGGGGCTTGGCGAAGTAGTAGATAGCATTGCGCACAACGTATATGCCCAGCACCACGAGCAGAACCATCCAGAGCATGCGGAGCCGCTCCTGGACCAGCTCGGCGCTGAGAGACTCGTCCCCCTTGAAGACGTGGTCAAACACGTAGCCGAGCACCTGCGGCATGGCCAGCTCGAGCACGGCCAGCGCCACAAGGCACAGGAACACCAGCGCCAGCACGGCCTTGTGCGGCTTGAGCCGCTCGTAGAGGTCGCCCAGGGCGGTGCGTTTTTTATTCGGCAGGGGGGGGCTCATATCCCGGGAAAGGTCCCTTTCCGGTGGTCACGGTCTGGAACGGTCGAGCACAGGGCCACGGAAGATGACCGAGCCGCGGCGCAGTATCACCACGCCATCGTCGTAGTACCAGGTCTCCGTCTCCTCGTCGGTCTCTTCGCTCTCCACGGCCGCCGGCTCGCCGAGGATGTCCAGGACCCTCTCGGCAGAGGCTCCCACCGTGACTTGCTGGATGGGCGAGGGCGGGGCGGGCGCGGCGTGGTCGGGCTGTGGCTCCGCCGTCGGCCGGGCGCAGCCGGCCAGCAGTGCGACTGTCAGCGCCACCGTGATCACTGCCGCTCTGCTCACAGTCCTCTCTCCCCGTCGAGCGCCTCGTCCAGAAGTCTGTGCCCCAGCTCCAGCCGCTTCCGCAGGGCGTGGTAGTACCAGTTGCTCTTGTAGAATATCTCGGCAACGTCGTGGTCCACCAGCATCACCCGCTCGTGCGGGCCGTCGAACTCGGGCACCATCAGGCGCCGACCCACGCGGAAGTCACGCAGCCGGAGCATGTCGGCCCAGTCGTTGATCAGGATCATCTCCCGGACCGCCAGGGCGATCTTCATGCGCCTCATGTCACTGGCGCTGTCCAGCGCAAAAGCAAACTCCTCGTAGCGGTAGTCATCCCGCAGGTGGTTTATCTCCAGGAGCCGCTCCTCCACATCGGTCCTGCTGTGCGCCTCTATCCATTCGATCCGGCAGACGGGGGCATCCAGGGCGGCTTCCAGGTCGTCCGGCGCAGGAATCTGGAACCTCAGGATCGGCACCTCTTTCGGATACGGTCGGTTGAAGTATCCCTCCAGAGTGCCGTCCGGGCTGGCCGGCAGCAGAATGTCCCTGGCCAGCCAGGTCACGCTGAAGCCGGCCGGCGTATCCTCATCTTCCAGGAAGATGATGAGGTTCGTGTCCTTGATGTCCTCGTGCACGCCCAGTTTGTAGCGCACCACCTCGTAGAGCATGCGGATGACAACGCCGTGTTCTCCCGGGATGACGCCGGCGGCCATCTCCCGGAAGGGAGACCTCTCGCCGTACTGGGGCCGGCGGGCGACCAGGCGGCGGGCCCGCTCCAGGGCGCTCAGTATGGCCGGGTTATCCTCAAGGAAGCCCAGGTCGAAGATGTCCTCCGCCTTCAGCCGGTAGGTGTGGCGGAACAGCTCGGTATCGAGGAAGTCGAACCTCTCGTGGTCTTTGGGCATGGCCGGCCGCTCCGCGTCGCCGGGCCGCAGCACGCGGGGCGTGAGCACGATGATCACCTCGCGCCTGTCGTCCCGGTCCCGGCGCCGCTGGAAGAGCCTGCCCAGCACGGGAATGCGGGACAGAAACGGCAGCCGGTCCACCACGAGGGACTGCTCGGTGCGGATCAGCCCGCCGATGATGAAGGGCGTGTTGTCCTGCACGCGGGCCATGGTGGAGATGACGCGGCGGTGGATGGTCGGCGCCATCGGCTGGT
>PUMJ01000024.1 GCA_003551305.1 Candidatus Brocadiaceae bacterium | reverse complement strand
GCCCCGCCTGTCTCAAGAAGCTCCCCGCTCTTACGCGCAACTGCTGTGCCGCGCTGGCGTGGCGTGCGGACGGGTGCTACCGCCCGACGAGGACCCTCAATGGTAGCACCAGAGGGTGGCAGAAGTCAAACGCGGCGAACCGCGAAGAGGCGTGAGACAGATGTCCCGTTCACCCCGCGCCGCGCGGGCGCGTGGGGGTGGCAGCTCAAAGGGCGCCTATCGCCCGTGCAGCGGCCCGGAAGCGTTGCCCGCGCCCGGGGCGTGGGTTGGGGGAACGCCCGGAGCCCAGGGCTGGTATGGGGCGCCCTGACAGGGCGGCACCCCTTTCGGGCGCCATAGTTTTCCGCCCGCAACGGAGCGCCGGCTCTCTGGAGTGCGGCGCCTTGGCGCCGCCTTCATACTCGGTGGCTTGCCGCCGGGGGGAACGTCGGAGAACGTGCGGCTCGATGATGACATTCAGGCATCGTACGGCGCTCCGGGAAGAAACAAAGGCGGTCAAGGCCCGCCGCCTGCCGGCAAGCCGGCAGGTCGAGAAAGCGGTAGCAAGCAGCGCGCTCACAGAGCGCGGCGCACTCCAGAGAACATGCCTCGGACGATGTAGAGTTGTGCGATAGGCACGAACGGCGATCCCTGGAGCGCAGCGCCGCCTTCATACCCGGTGGCTTGCCGCCGGGTGGAACGTCGGAGAACGTGCGACTCGATGATGACATTCAGGCATCCTACAGCGCGCCGGGAAGAGGCAAAAGCCTCTGCCCCCCGATTTCTCACCCGTCGTTCCGTGGTGCTCGTGGTGTCGTTGTGGTTGCCGTCGCCGGCTCAGCCGGAGAGTTCCTGCAGGGCGCGGCGGGCTTCCTCCGCTTCGGGGAAGTCGTGTGAGAGGTTCAGGGCCTCTCTCAGTTCGGCGCGGGCCTCGTCCGCGCGACCGACCGCCAGGTATGCCTTGCCCAGGTGGTAGCGCACCGTGGGGTTGGTGGGCAGGCCCCTGCGGGAGCGTTCCAGGAGCGGCACGGCCTGCTCGGCGTCCCCCCGCAGGTAGTGCACCCAGCCCAGAGTGTCGAGCATGGCGGGAGCGTTCGCGCCCAGCTCGACGGCCTGCTCGGCCAGTGGCAGCGCGGCCTCCGGGTCGGCGCGGTCCACGGCCAGCAGATACGCCAGGTTGTTGGCGGCTATGGCGGCGACGGGCCGGTGCTCCAGGGCGGCGCGGTAGTGCGTCTCGGCCTCTTCCAGCAGCCCCTGCTCCTGGTGAAGCGATGCGAGCCGGAGGTGCAGCCAGCCGACCTGGTCGGGCGGGGCGTGCTCCAGCCCCTCGTTGAGCGTGCTGATGGCATCGGCGTGGCGCTCCCGCCGGGCGAAGCTGTCGGCCAGTTGCACCCAGCCGAAGGCATAATGCGGCTGGCGCTCCAGCAGGCCCCGGTAGCGGCGCGCCGCCTCCTCGTGCTCGCCCAGGCTGTCCAGCACGCGGGAGTACATGAGGGCCGGCATGGGCTGGTCGGGTACCAGCTCGGAGAGGATTTCGAGCTCGCGTCTCGTGGGCGCGGCGTGTTCGGCGCGGCTGAACGCGACCAGCCGGTTCATGGCGGCGGCCGCGCGGCGGCGCTCTTCGGGCACCAGGGCGCTGATGGCCTCCAGAAGCTGTTGCCGGTCGGAAACGTATCCGAACTCGCTGCGCTGGACGACGCGGTTCTGCTCGAGGGCATCCTCCAGCATGCCCTCTCCGGCCTGCACGACGGCGAGCGTCCAGCGCACTATGTCTTGAGCGGCCGCGCCGGTCCGTCCATCGGCCAGCACCTCGCCGAGCAGGTCGAGCGCCTCGTCGGTGCGGTCCTGCGCCTGGAGGGCGACGGCGAGGTGGATGCGCGGCATGAGGCGGCCCTCGAGGCGTTCTGCGGCGCGGCGGAAGAGCTCCACGGCCTCGTCGGTCCGGCCTATGGCCAGGTCGAGCAGGCCGCGGTTATAGGCGGCCGCGAATTCGGGGTCGGCCTCGATGGCGCGGTCGTAGGCGTCGCGCGCCTCGTCCGGGCGACCGTCGCGCCAGAGCAGTTCGGCCAGCACTGTGTGCCCGTGCGGGCGGTCGGGGTCTTCCTCGGCAAGCCGCCGGGCCAGGACGATGGCGTCGTCCATCTGCCCGTGCTGCACGCTGAGGTTGATGAGCAACGCGGTGGTGGCGGCCCGGCCGAGGTGCTCCTCGGCGTCGGTCAGGACGACGCGGGCCTGTTCGACCTCGCCCATGCGCAGCAGGACGCCCGCCATGCCCACGACGGCGTTCGCGTCCTCGGGGCGGCGTTCGAGCAGGTCGGCGAAGACCTGGCGGGCCTCCTCCAACTGGTCAAGCTGGGCGTGCAGCCGGCCGAGTTCGCGGGCGGCGCGGGCGTCGTCCGGGTCGGCCTGCAGCAGGCGGCGGTAGGTCTCGGTGGCGTCGGAGTAGCGGCCCATGCGCGTCTGCAGCCGGGCGGCGAGCGTGAGCAGGCGGGCGGGGGTGCCGAGTTCGGCCAGTGAGTCGGCTTCGGCGCGGACGAACCGGAGGGCATCTTCCGCCCGGCCGCCGGCCAGCGTGGCGGTTGCGTGCAGGAGGGCGGCGCTTTCGATGTTTTCGAGTTCATCGGCGGCGGTCATGCGGGCCTGCTTGTAGGCCCGGTAGCCCTCGGGGCGTTCGGGCATGGCGCGGAAGGCGCGTTCGGCGTAGGCGCCGGCGCGCTCGGGGTCTTCCTCCTTCAGCTCCTGCCACATCAGCAGCGATGCCTCGTGGCGGACCTGGCCCATCTCCGGCACCTGCATCACGTCCTCTCCCACGGGCACCTGTGCCGGGGCGCCGGGTTCGGCATGGGCCGGGGCGTCGGCGAGGAGCGCCTCCAGGTGCTGGATGGCGCGGGGGCGTTGCCCTGTCGCCAGCAGGGCGCGGGCCAGGTAGAGGCGGGCCTCCGGCCAGGCGGCCTGCGAGCGTTCCTCGGCGCGTAGGAAAAGTTCCGCGGCCTCATCGGCCTGGCCCTCGGCCAGCAGGACGCGGGCCTTGAAGAAGTCGCCCGCCGGGCTGTCGGGGCTCTCGGCGGTCAGGGCCTCCGCCACGGGTTCCAGTTCCTGCCAGCGTTCCTGCTCGGCCAGGGCCACCGCGCGCAGCAGGAGGACGTCCGGGCGGGACTGCATGGCGCCGGGCAGCCGGGTAATCAGCTCGAGGGCTCCGTCGTGATCCCCGAGGACGCTGGAGGCGCGGGCGGTCAGCAGAATGGCTTCGGAGTTCTCGGGTTCGCGCTCGAGCACCTGTTCCAGCACGGCGGGCACGCGCTGGGCGAAGCGGGGCCCGAGATCCACGAGCTGCCGGGCCAGGGCCACGCGCACGGAGGCGGACTCGGGCGCGGCGAGCATGGCCATGGTGTAGGCGCGGGCGGCCCCCTGGAGCGCTTCGACGAGCCGGGCGCGCGCGGGCGCATCGTCCCTCACCAGTTGCACGGCCGACTCGCTGACGTGCCCGGCCTCCAGCAGGCGCTCCATCCAGTCGAGGATGCGGCGCCGCTGGACGACGTTCTGGCGCTGTTCAACGTGGAGGTCACCGAGCGCGCGGGCCAGGCGCTCGACCCGGGCGCGGTGCGTGGCGGCCTGCTCGCCGGCGGGGACGGCCCGGGCCTCATTCCAGGCGGCCTCGACGGCGCTCTGGCGAAGCTCGATGGCCCGGCCCAGGTATCGGGCCTGCAGGCGCGCCGCGCGGGCGGCCTCCTGCAGGGTTGCGGCGGCGGCGTCCGGATTGTCGGTGCGCTCCTCGGTGCGGGCGAGTTCGAGCTGCACCCCGAGCGCCTGCCCGTAGCCCCGGGCGGCCTGTTCGGGGTCGCGGTCCGGGTCGCTGTCCTCCAGGCCGCGCGTGACGAGGGTGTTGACGCGCTGCAGGATGGGCAGGGCGCGGCTGCGGTCTTCGAGGGCCAGCAGGACGTTGGCGCGCAGGAGCAGGGAGTTGACGTCCGAACTGGCGCGCACCAGTTGCTCGGAGGCGACGTCGGCCTCCTCCAGCCGGCGCTCGGACAGCAGCAGTGCGGTCTTGAGCCTGAGCGCCTCGGGGCTGCGGGGGGCCTCTCCCTCGATGCTCTCAATGAGCGTGAGGGCTCGCTCGCGCTCGTCTTCCGCGGCCAGCATCCGGGCCAGCATCAGGGCGGCGTCACGGTGTCCGGGCCGCTCCCGGACGACCTTCTCGAGCAGTTCAAGTGCCTCGGACCTGGCCTCGGGGGCCGTCTCCAACAGGATGCGGGCCAGCGACACGCGGGGCGACGGCGCCGAGGGGTCCGCTTCTATGGCGCTGCGCCAGGCGGCGATGGCCTGCTCGACGGCCTCTTGCTCGCGGGCGAGGGCATCCCGGGCGTTTTCTCGCAGGCGGTTGGCTTCCTCCGGCCTGCTGACGCGGGCGGCCCGCTCGGCGGCGGCCAGCAGCAGCCCTCTTTTCTCGGCGAGTATGCCGCGCAACTGCCGCCAGACGTCCCCCAGCACGACGTAAGCCTCGGTAGGTGTGGCGGCCTGCTCGGCATGGGCCTGCAGCGCTTCTATGGCGGGGCGCAGTTCCTCACGGATGATGTCCTCGCACAGGTCGGCAGTCAGGGCCGGCCCGGCGGCTTCGACGCGCTGGGCCGCCCGGTATGCTTTCAGGCGGGCGCGCAGGATGGCTTCCTGCTCCAGCAGCATGTCCCTTTCGACGGCGTCTTGCAGCTCCTGCTCGGCTTCATCGAACTGGCGGGCCTCCAGCAGGGTCTCGACCAGTGCCTGGCGCGCCTCGGCGTAATCGGGCGCCATGCCGATGGCCTGCCGGAACGACTCGATGGCCAACGCCCTGCTGCCGCTGCGGGAATGCAGCACGCCCCGGACGTAGAGCCGCTCGTGCCGCGGCGAGCGGCGTGCCAGCACGAAGAGCCCGCCGCCGGCCAGGATGAAAAGCACCAGGAAAACGACAAGCAGCAGTGACTTCCAGGAACGACTCCCTTTTTTGGCGGACAATTTCCCTTCTCCCCTGTTTCGTGACAACGACCCTGACACCACGTATTCGTCTGTCATAGTTCTCGGCCCCGGCGCCACCTCGGCCGCTCGGCTTCAGAGCACGGGCGGTTCGCTGGCGATGCTGCGTCCCTCGCGCGTCCTCTCGAAGACCTCGCCCATCAGAGCGATGTCGGCCTCGGTCTGTTCGACGTCGCGCCGGGTGAACATGCGTTTCTGGGTAATGAGCGCCTGCTCGAGCGTGCACTCGGTGATCTGGCCGAACGACTTCGCGTAGTTACAGAAGCTCGGGACGTCCTGTCCCACGTATCCGTACAGCATGCTGGCCACGCCGATGATCTTGCCGGTGAAGATGCTGGTGTTTATGGCTGACTTCGAGTAATCCCCTATTATGCAGCCGAGGAACTGCATGCCGGTCTCGACTTTCTTCTGGCCGATGTTGACCCGCACCGTGCCGTATGTGTTCTTCAGGTCGCTGTTGCTGGTGCCGGCGCCGAGGTTGACCCACGAGCCGATGTAGGAGTGCCCCAGGAAGCCATGGTGCTGCTTGTTGGAGTAGGGCTCAATGACGCTGGCCTCGACCTCGCCGCCGACCTTGCAGGTATGCCCCACAGAGACGCACTCTTTGACCGAGGAGCGCTCGATGATGCGGCTGTCCGGGCCGATGAACACCGGCCCCTCGAAGTAGGTGAAGTCGAGGATGCGCACGTTCTCGCTGAGCACTATCGGGCCTTCCTCGGCGTGGAAGACCGCTGTATCCGCTATCTGCACCCCGCTGCCGGCATAGACCCCCGGCTGCACCTCCTCGTAGCCGTTTTCCTCGATCTTCATCCGGATGTTGGCCGGAAACAGACCCTTCAGCGCGTCCACAACGTGGAAGCAATAGTCAAAGGTCCTGAAGGTCTCGTCCCGGAGGGGCAGGTTCATGCCGAGCAGGTAGGGCGTGACGTCGGCGGGGGTGAGAGGGTCCGGCAGTGTCCGTTCGGCAGGCAATAACGCGGCGGCCACCCGCTGGCCGGAGGTGCACAGGAACGGCTCACCCGCCTGCAGAAGCTCCCGCAGGCGGGGCACGTAACGGACATCGGGGGCGACGGCGGCGTTGAGAAACAGGACGGGCCCCTCCCCCACCTCCCCCGGAGGGAAGCTCTGGGCGGCCACCTTCCGCAGGTGCTCCCGCACGACGTAGCTGACGCGGTCGGCCAGCAGGCGGGCGACATCGCAGAGGCGGTAGCCGGCGCAGGTGACGGCGAAGGCCGGCCGGGTCAGGGTGATCGGCCGCATGTCGTCCACGTAATGGTCTTCGAAGAGGACGACGTTTCCTCTCATCGGTTCCCCTCACTTATTCGACGGTGACGCTCTTGGCCAGGTTTCGCGGCTTGTCCACGTCGCAGCCCCTCTCGACAGCAATGTGATAGGCCAGCAGTTGCAGGGGTATCGTGGCCAGCACGGGAACGAGCGGGTCCGCCACGGCGGGCACGGTGATAGTCTGTTCGGCAAGCTCAGGCAGCCGCCGGTCCCCTTCCCGCGCGAGCGCGATAATGGAGCCGCCTCGCGCCCGTATCTCCTGCACGTTGCTGAGCATCTTATCCAGTATACCCTCCTGCGCGCCAAGCACGACGGTGGGCATGCGGGGTTCGACCAGAGCGATGGGGCCGTGCTTGAGTTCGGCAGCGGGAATGCCCTCGGCGTGGATGTAGGATATCTCCTTCAGTTTCAGGGCGCCCTCCAGGGCGAGCGGGTATTCGTAGAGGCGGCCGATATAGAGGAAGTTCGGGCGGTCGGCATATTCGAGCGCCACCCGCTTCACATCCCCGTTGCACGCCAGGGCCTGTTCGGCCTGCTGGGGCAGCCGTTCGATGGCGTCCAGGTAGCGCAGCGCCTCCCGCAGCGGCATGCCGCGCATGCGGCCGATGTGTATGGCCAGCAGGAGGAGTACGACTATCTGGCCGGTGAATGCCTTCGTGGAGGCGACGCCGATCTCCGGCCCGGCGTGGATGTAAACGCCCTGCCCGCACTCGCGGGCGATCGTGGAACCGACGACGTTGCAGATGCCTATCGCGTCCGCCCCGCGCAGCCGGGCCTCACGCACGCCGGCCAGGGTGTCGGCCGTTTCGCCGGACTGGCTGATGGCGATGACCAGCGTGCCGGGCTCGATGACGGGGCTGGCGTAGCGGAACTCGGCCGCGTAGCTGACCTGTGTGGGCACGCGCGCCAGGTTTTCCAGCAGGTACTTGCCCACCAGCCCGGCGTGCCAGGACGTGCCGCAGGCCAGGATGTGGCAGCGGCGCACGCGCCGCAGCAGGCTCGGCTCAATCCCGCCCAGTTTGGCCGTTCCCTCTTCGCGCAAGACACGGCCCCGGAAAGCGTTGCGGATTGTGTCCGGCTGCTCGAAGATCTCTTTGAGCATGAAGTGGGGGTAGCCGCCCTTCTCGATGGCCGGCAGATCGAACTTGATCCGCTCGATGACCTTATTCGTGGGCGCCGCCGTCAGGTCGCAGGTCTCGAAGCCGTCGGCGGACAGCAGCGCCGCCTCCCCGTCGTCCAGATACACCACGTCGCGCGTGCGGGCTACGAGCGCGGCCGGGTCGCTGGCGACGAGCGTCTCCCCCCGGCCCGCGCCGATTACCATGGGGCTGCCGTGCCTGGCCACGAGGATGAGGCCGGGCCGGTCCGCGAGCACCACGCCCACGCCGTAGGTGCCCTCCAGGAGTTTGAGGGCGTCCAGGAAGGCCGAGCGCAGGTCCGCCCCCTCGCGGAGGCCCTCTTCTATCAGGTGGGCGATGACCTCGGTGTCCGTCTCGCTTTCGAAGCAGTGACCCTCTTGCTTGAGGGTCTCGCGCAAAGCCGCATGGTTCTCTATGATGCCATTGTGCACGACGGCGAGTCGGCCGGTGCAGTCCACGTGAGGATGGGCGTTGCGCTGGTTGGGGGCGCCGTGGGTGGCCCAGCGAGTGTGGGCGATGCCGCCCCAGCACGTATCCGCGCCGCGCAGTTGCTCCGGCATATCGCCGGAGGAGAGGCGTCCGGCCCGGCGATGTAACTCGAGCGCCCCCCCAACACCGAGGCAGACGCCCCAGGAATCGTAACCGCGGTACTCGAGCCGCTTCAGGTTCTCAACCAGCAGTTCCACGCCGGCGTGAGGTCCGACGTAGCCGAATATTCCGCACATGGTAGGCCCCAGAAAGAATGATGGTAATAATGATGCAACCACCATGCCAGAATGTCCGAAAAAATCCACACCGCCGGCTCCCCAACCGGCCTCCCCCACGGCGCTGAGATGCCCCTGGAGTCTTGGCTATCCCGGATTATACCGCTTCGCCCGTATCGGTCAACGCAGTGGCGTTCTCCGCGGGAGAAGCGGAGTCGGCAGCGGCGCCCCCAGAGTCGGCGCAGGCCCTTCACTGAACGTAGCGGTGGCGTTGCGTCCATTGCGGCGAGTCCCCCGGGGGATCACCAACAGCCCGGCGAATGTGGTTTTATCTCAACACTTTCGCGAAAATTCAACACGGCCTCCGGCTTTCGCCCCACCGTGACCCCGCCCACGCGCCACCCCCAGTCCCACAGCCGCGTTCGGCACCGTTTTTGCGCTCATATTGCTGAATTCGATGCGCACAACGGCACAGCGTCGACCAGAGGACACAGACAGGATGCCAAAGGACCGACAAGGAGGCGCCCGGAGCCGACGCGAGCGCGAGGACCCGACCCCCGCCTGGGAGCAGGTGGGATTCAGCATCTGTTTTGCCATAAACCGCCTCAGACTCCAGGCCGAGGGCTTCCTCTTAGGGGGGGACGTCAGGGAGTCCGCGCAGAGCAGAGAGAGGCAGGAGGACCGATCCGGCTCCTGATGCTGAGTGGCCCTGCGGGCCACCCTGCCCCGAAGGGCCTACCCTCGCTTCGACTCCCCCGCCCGGCTATATTCGGGAGCCGTGCATGGGCCGGCAATAACGAACGGGGGGACGGACATGACGGCGGATAATCCTCAGCGACTGTGTCACGAATTGCGACTGCCGCGGTACTTCGCCTGGCTCCTGGCCGCAGCCGTGTTATCGGTAGCGGCGGCGGCCGCGACGGCGCAGTCCGACCGCAACCCGCCACGCCATTCCAGCTATGCAAAGCTGGCCGACCTGCTGGGCGACTACATGCCCACGGGGGAAGGCGTCCGCGTCATGCAGGTGGAGGGCATGCTCACGGACCGCGACGAGCGGACGTTCGGATGGGCGCCGGACGCCGACCACCCGGATTTTGCGGGGGTGCGCTTCGTGTACGCCGGCCCGCCGTCGGGACACGCCGGCAGCGTGGCGCGGGAGTTCTTCGGGCGCGCTTCGATGGCACCGGGCGTGAGCGAAGTCGAGTGCTTTCCCAACGTCATCTGGGCGCACGACCCGCTCGGCTTTCTGCGCAGCGGCACCGATGAGCTGCCGCGCGCTTCCGCCGCACGCGTGGCCAATCATAGCTGGGTCGGCAGCAGCGGCGAAAGCGACCTGGAGGTGCTCAAACGCGTTGACTACCTGGTAGCCACCGATGACTTCGTGCAGGTGGCCGGCGCCAATAACGCCCCGCAGGTGCGGGAGTTGCTGCAGTGCTCGTTCAACGCCATCATCGTGGGCCGCTCGCCGGGTCAGCACTCGACCGGAACCGTGGACCTCGGCGACGAGACCTACACTGAGGGCAGGGCCAAGCCGGACATCGTCGCGGCGGGGCGTTTCACCAGCACAGCGGCCCCCCGGGTCGCCTCGGCCGTCGCCATGCTCCAGGAGTTCGCCCACCGCTCCGGCTCCGCCCTCTCGCGCGGCTCCTACCGCTCGCCTCGGACAGGCCGCACCATCTGGCATGCCGAAAGTGCCGTCGTTCTAAAAGCCGCCCTGATGGCGGGCGCCGACCGGGAGGCCGCGCGCGGCTACAGGGGTCGCGCCCGATACCGGACGGATAACGGCCTGGACCTGCGTTACGGCGCGGGCGTGTTGAACGTACTCAACAGTTACGCCATCCTGGCCGGCGGTGAATGGACAGACGAGGAGAACCGCGGCGATGAGCCCGGCGCCGTCCCTCCGGCGGGCTTCCACTACAACGCGGCTTTCGGAGGGCTGGAGGGGACGGCCTCGGAGGCCACCTACCGGATGCGGGCGCCGGAGGGCGCGCGGCATCTGAAGGTCTGCCTGGCCTGGAACGTGCGCATCAACCGCGACGAGGCCCGTTGGGACGGAGGGGCCGAACTGTATGACCTGGATCTGAAGGTATATGACCTGAACCACTCGGCCCGCCTGCCGGTCGCTGAGTCGCTCAGCTGGGTAGATAACACGGAAAACCTCCGCATCGAGGTCGAGCCCGGCCACGAGTATGCCATCAAGGTGCTGCGCGCCCGGGGGCAGGAGCCATTCCTGTGGAACTACGGGCTGGCCTGGCAGTTCGAGGGAGAGGACATCGTCGAGAGCATTGTGCGCGACTCGGTGCGCCGACTGCGCGTACCCGACGTGACGGCGGTCCGGGCGCTCAGGTGAAGTTCACCATCGTCTTCAGGGCGCTTCGGCGGTTGGCCGCGGCGAACTTGATGGCCTCCTCGACCTGCGGGAACTCGAACCGGTCAGTCACCAGCGGCGCCGTGTCCACCTGCCCGGAGGCGATAAGCTCCACCGCCGGGCGAAAGCAGTTGGCGTAACGGAACACGCCCGTCAGGCGCAGTTCCTTGGCCTGGAACCTCTGAAACGGCACCGTCACCAGTTCGGCGGCCATCCCGACCCAGGCTATGCAGCCGCCCGGCCGGACGATGTCGAACGCCTCGTTGAGCGTCTCGTCCACGGTGGCGCAGTCCAGTACGATGTGGGCGGAGTTCCCCAGTTCGGCGGCCACGTCGGCCTCCGCCGCGTTCAGCACGCGGGTCGCCCCCATGCCAAGCGCGAACTCGAGCCGGCGCTCCACCACGTCCACGGTCGTGATGTCGGTGGCCCCCCGCGCACGGGCAGCGGCCGTGGCCAACAGGCCGATGGGGCCGGCGCCGAGCACCACGACATGGTCACCCGACCCCAGGCCGGCCAGGTTCACCGCGTGCAGGCCGACCGCCAGCGGCTCCACCGTCGCCCCGGCCTCCGTACTCATGCCCTCGGGCAGCCGGTAGGCAAAGTCCTCCGGCACAACCACGTATTCCTGGAAGAACCCGTCATAGGGCGGCGCCGAGAGGAACACCACGTCCTCGCAAAGGTTATAGCGTCCGCCATGGCAGTACTCGCAGTGGCCACAGGGGATGCCCGGCTCGATGGCCACGCGGTCGCCCGGCCTTAGCGTCTTCACTTCCGGTCCGACCCGAACGACCTCCCCCGCCGCCTCGTGGCCGAGCACGAGCGGCTCTTCCACGATGAAATCGCCGATGCGTCCGTTCTCCATGAAGTGGATGTCCGAGCCGCACACACCGCACGCGCCCATGGCAACCAGCACGTCCCGAGGCCCCGGCTCCGGCACGGGCGTCTCGCGCAGTGCGAACTGTTCCGGCTCGACCAGGTAGGCGGCCTTCATCATCCCTTCAGGTTCCATGGCAGGCTCCTTTAGCGCTGTTTCGTGTTCCGTACGAACGCCCCGAAGTCTACCCCCCGCCCCGCGGCAGCGCAAGCCGGCGGCCGGGCCGAATCTCTGCCGCCCCCGGATGCATGGCGCCCGCCACGGGGTATAATGGTCCTGTCGGCGGCCGGCCCCCTGGGCGGGAGTCCCGGTCGCGCCAGACCCGTATGACCGTAAAGGAGACGTATGCCATGTCGCAGTCGCGCCTTATGATCCTGGTGCTGGCCATGCTGGTTGCCTTCGTTCTTGCATTATTCGGCGGCATCGCGGGCGGCGCCACCGTCGGAGCCGGGCCGACACTCATCCGTGACGGCTGGGTCTGGTTCGCCGAGTGGGAGGATGGCCGGGGGGGCACGCGAGGCATCACCCGCGCCGCATCGCCCGAGGCTATTCCCGGGGACACCGGCCGCGCGAACGTGAAAGCGTGGGGACGCATGTTCACCAGCCACATAGAGCTAACATACGAGGGGCGCAGGGGTTTTGACGCGCACGTCATACCCATGGAGCGCATCGTGAGCGTCCAGTTCGGCATCGGGCCCCCCGATGAGCAGCGCAGGGAGGGTGCCGATTGAGCGGTCCGGCTGCCGTGTGTGTGCCACCACAATCTGTCCGGGAAAGGCACGAACCATGATTGAACGGTGGGACGTTATCGTCATCGGTCATCCGTCACGTAACCCTTACTGGGGCGAAGACCCCAACAGGCGGGTGCGCACACCCGTCTGCACATGCACGCTGGTCACCGGAGAGGGTTTCCGCCTGCTGGTGGACCCGTCCTTCAGCGACCGGGAGAAGATGGCGCACGCCCTGCACCGCCGCAGCGGCCGCCGAGCGGACGAGATAGACCTGGTCTTTGTAACGCACCCCCACGGCGACCACACGGCAGGGCTGGAGTGCTTCCCGGAGGCCACGTGGTGCGCGGGGAAGCCCACGGCCCGGCGCCTCAACGCAGCGGGCCGCTACGCCCGCCCGATCCGCGATGCCGCAGACGTCCTGCCGGACGAGTTCGACCTGGTGCCCACCCCCGGGCACACGCCGGAGCATCACAGCCTGCGGTTCGATTGCGAGGGCATCTCCGTCGTCATAGCCGGGGACGCGACCATCACGCGCGACTTCTGCCGGAACGAGCGCAGTTCCTTCGGGGAGAACACCGAAGAGGAGCGACGCTCCGTGCGAGGCATGGTCGAAATGGCCGACGCCCTCGTGCCGGGGCACGACAACTGGTGCGCGGTCAACTGGAAGTAGCCGGCAGCCCCGCCGGCCGGGGGGCCGGGGTTTTGAACGCCAAGACCAGCGTAACCGCAGATGAACGCAGATAAGCACAGATAGCCCGCAGGCAGGTGGGGGACGCTTCAGCGCCTGAAGGCGCCGTCCCAACGGGACGCCGTGCAAACCGCACGCTACATAGCAGCCCGGGGCGCCGGCACCCCGCCTGCTTCTGCCCAAGCAGGGCCGGCCACGCGGGGGCACCATTGCCCCCGTTATCCGCCGGATCCAATACGCGCTGAACAGGTACTCAGCCCCGCTGGGACCTCTCCTGCCGAGCACGAGGGCTCAGCCGAACCGGAGTTTCGTGCTCACGATGCCATAGGCGCCGATCTCCACAGAAAAGCCGGCTTCCGTCGCCTTCGCCGTTGATCCCTTTACGGGCCGCTCCAGCAGGTCAACCTCCTCGGCCTCCGCCACGCTGCCGACAAGACCCGGATTGAGGGCGACGGCCACGCGGCCCTCTTGCCCCGTCATCTGGCACAGGCGGAACACGACGCCGCCGTCATCCTCGGACTGCTTGACCGACGTAATCACGACCCCGGACGGCTCGACGGATCGAACGGCTGCGGCCACGGGCGGCAGTGTGCCGGAGTGGGCGTCGGTCGCGACGACGCGCAGGGGGTGGT
The DNA here is from genome assembly GCA_003551305.1 of Candidatus Brocadiaceae bacterium. GTDB lineage: Bacteria > Planctomycetota > Brocadiia > SM23-32 > SM23-32 > B1Sed10-231. The sequence goes on along the minus strand of PUMJ01000024.1, from coordinate 28,384 downwards.
TGAACGCAGCCCCCAGCCGGCAGAGTTCCGCCTCTGTGGGCGCCTCCCCGTGCGGGCACAGCGCCATGCGCATCTTGTGCTGCCCGACCTCGGGGAAGGGGTCGGGGTCCGAGCTGCTTCGGATGAGGGTCAGAGCGAGCGTGGAGCCGTTTAGCGAATGGCCGTACTTACAGTCGTTCAGCAGGGCGCATCCGGCCGGTTCCTCCGTGCGGGTGCTCCGCCCGCAGACGTCCGCCCAGCGCAGCGCCGGCACCTCCTGGCCGCCGTCGACATCGCGCGCTATCGAGCCGAAGGGAACCTCGTAACGGGCGCTGCAGCCCTCCAGCGCCAGCGGGAAGAGCATCCGCAGCGTCGGCGTCCCCCGCTCCCGGTCGCCTATCTCCACCCAGCGGGCCTCGACCTCTATCTCAAGCAGCGGGCTTCCCGCGCGGAGGCTGTAGGTCACTGTGATGTCGGAATCGCCCACGCGCGTCTTCGCCACCACGGATGCGATGTGGGGACCGGTCAGGGCGGGCTCGAAGGCGTGCAGCGCCGGCGCGCGCTCGGTGCGGACCGGCTCGGAGATCACCCAGGCGGTCATCCCGCGCGGGCGTTCCAGCACGTATTCCAGCACGCCGAGCGGCTTTTCCTGGGCGGCCAGGTCCCGGCCCGTGGCCTTGTCCACAAGGCTTGCCACGCCGCCCGTCCGGGGGTCGAAGACGGCCCGCACCAGGTCGTTCTCCAGCACGTTCCTGCCGGGGTGCTGCGTGTCGGGTGAGACGTACTCGGAGCGGCACCGCACGGCGCCCTCCGGCGCCGCGGCGCTCCCGGGCTCCAGCCGGCAGGCGGCGTATCCCAGCGGTCCGACAGTGACCGGAAACGCAAAGTCAACCCGGTGGTGGCCCCAGTAGTTGCCCTCGTCAAGCTTCTGGGCGGGCACCAGCTCGCCGGCCGCATCACGGACCACGCAGGCGACATCGCGCTGCGGCGGGTCCCACACGGTGGCCGTCACCACCTCGCGCCGCCGCTGCGCCAGCGGGTTGAACATGACGAACGGGCGGCGCGAGCCGGCCGTGTGCGACGCCCCGGAGAGTCCGCTCAAGCCGCTGCCGAACCCCGACCCGGCACCGACGCCGCCCTCCTCCGGCGACGCGACCTCCGGCTCCTCCCCGAAGGTGGTGTCCACGGCGGCGACCAGCGCCCGCAACGACCGCGTCTTGACCATGCCCGTCGCCGCCGCAGACTCCTGGAACCGAGCCATCTGGTGATGCCGGGTGGCGGCCACGCCCGAGCCGGGCAGGATGTCGTGGAAGTGCCCGAAGAGCGTATCAATCCAGGCGCGGCGAAGCTGTGCAGCGGGGTAGTCGCGGCCCAGCGCGCAAGCGGCCAGCACGGCGGCCGCCTCGGCCTCGACGCATTGGTTCTCCCCGAGCCGGTTGGCTCTCTTCAACTCACTCTGGGAGGTGTAGCAGCCGGTGAACTCGAAGTTCAGCTCCTGCTGGAGCACGGGCCAGCGCTCCCCGTGCTCCTCCAGCATGTCGTAGAACTCGCGCGTGGTGGTGAGTTTGAAGCTGGGGAAGACCGGCCAGGCGTCCATCTGGTGAGCGGCGGCTATGTCCCGGCGCGTCGGGCCCCCGCCGTGGTCACCGACGCCGTAGACGTTCATCCAGTCTCGCAGGCCGGTCTTTTCGCAGAACTCCAGCAGGGCCCGGGCGTTGGCGGGCGTGACGCTGTCGTTGTACCACGTGGTTTCCAGGTACACGAGGATGCGGGCGCCGTCCGGCCCCTGCCACCAGAAGACCGGCGGTTTCTCGGCCGCCCCGCCCCGGCACATGTAGTAGCGCCTGACGCCGCCCCCGCTCACGATGGACGGTATGGTGATGGCGTGTCCGAAAGTGTCCGGTTCCCAATCCAGCGGCTGCTCCTCGGGCTCGAGTCCGAAGAGTTCCTTTATGTAGCGGCGGCTGTAGAGGAGGTGGCGAGCCAGGCTCTCGCCGGAGGCGAGGTTCTTGTCGCCCTCGACCCAGTGCGCCGCCGCGACCTCCCAGCGGCCCTCCTCGACGCGCCGGGCGATGCGCTCGAGCAGTTCCGGGTTGTACCTCTCCATGATTTCGTAGACAGAGCACTGGCTCTGCGTGAAGCAGAAGTCGTCGAACTCCTCCATCAGCTTCAGCACCGTGGTGAAGGTGTCGTTGGTCGTCGCCACGGTTTCCGGCCATGACCACATCCAGTTCATGTCGATGTGGGCGTGGCCGACACAGTGCACGGTGTACTGTTTCGCTACGTCGCCGACGGGCGCCAGAATCTCTTCTGCGCTGCGGACCGCGCCGGGCAAAGCGCCCGCGCCGCCTTGCTCAACGGCTTCGGTCACGCCGCCGACGGCACGGTCCAGCAGTTCCTCCCAGTCGGCGGCCTGCTGCGGATGGAGCCGCGCCAGGCCGCTGGCGAACTCGACCTCGGCCAGCAGTCTCCCCTTCCACTGTTCGGCATCGGCGCCCGCTTGCTGCATTGCTTTGCTCAATCGCTCCGTCCTGTCGTTGCCCATCGGCGGCTCCCTGTTCTTCCGGTGTCCTGGGTCACGGCCGACGCATGGTAAGCGCGCTGCCGGCGCTGTTCAAGGGCAGGTGTCGGAGCGCGCGCCGACGGATGCACGGCGGGGGTGGGGCGCCTCGTTCAGAGGCCGTACTTCGTTATCTTCGCGTAAAGGGTGCTGCGGTCTATGCCCAGCAGTTCGGCTGCGCGCTTCTTGTTGCCGTCGGTGTAGCGGAGGGTGCGTTCGATGTGCTCGCGCTCGACCTGTTGGAGGTCGGGCGGCCCCTGGCGGTCTCTGACGGCGGCCCGGATGTCGTCCGGCACGTGGTCCAGCCCCAGCACGGGGGTCTCGGCCATGATGACCATGCGTTCGACGACGTTGCGTAGTTCCCGCACGTTGCCCGGCCAGTCGTATGACTCGAACAGGGAGAGCGCCTCGGGGCTGAGCGCCTGCACGGGGGTTTTGCACTGCAGGCTGATCTTCTCCAGAAAGTGACGGGCCAGCAGCGCGACATCGCCGACGCGCTCGCGCAGGGGCGGCACGACCACGCGCAGCCGGTCCAGCCGGTAGAACAGGTCCTCCCGCAGTCGACCCTCCCGGACGGCCGCCCGGGGCTCGCGGTTGGTGGCGGCTATCAGCCTGACATCCACCTCCTGGTCACTGGTGCCTCCGACGGGCCGCACTCTGCCCCCTTCGAGCACGCGCAGCATCTTGGCCTGGCACTCGAGGGAGAGCTCGACCACCTCGTCCAGGAACAGCGTCCCCTGGTGGGCGAGTCGGAAGCGGCCGGACCGGTCGGCCACCGCGCCGGTGAAAGCCCCCTCGACGTGGCCGAAGAGGGCGCTCTCCATCAGGGCGGGCGGGATGGCGGCGCAGTTGACGACTTCCAGGGGCCCCTCGCTGCGGCGGCTGTGCCGATGGACGGCGCGGGCCACCATCTCCTTGCCCGTGCCGCTCTCCCCGCAGATGAATACACCCGCCTCAGTGGGCGCCGCGCGGTGGATGAAGCGGAAGACGCGCGACATCGCTTCGCTCTCGCCCACCATGTCGTAGTGCTCGGCAAGCTGGCGGCTGAGGCTGCGGGTGCGCAAAGCCAGCTTCTGCTGCCTCCTCATGCTGCTGACGGCCAGCCCCAGCCCCACCCCTATGGAGAAGAGATGCCGGAGGTCTTCTTCTCCGAAAGTGTCCTGCCGGCCGTGCTTCTCGCAGTAAATGGCCCCGAGGTTCTCCGAGCCCACGCGCACGGGCACGCAGGCGATGCTGCCGGGGCTGCCCTCCCGGCGGCGCGCCCCGACCGGCCCTTCCCGCAGGGCGCGCTCCACGAGGCTGCGCGGCACGCCGGCGTCCTCGGCTTCGCCGCTGAGTCCGTGGCGAGCGGGCAGGTAGGGCCGCAGAGCGCCGTCCGGCTCGCACAGCATCAGCACCACGCGGTCCACTTCCAGCACCGATTCCAGGCTCTGCGCCACGCCCTCCAGCAGCGCCGGCACCGTTCGAACGACCGAGGCCAGCCCGCCCAGCGCGAGCAGATGATTCAGCCGGCGGTTCTGCTGTGCCCGGGCGCCCCCGGCGACGCCGACCGGGATGACCTGCATGACCTCGGTGCTGGTCCTGGACTCGGCGACGGGGACGGCGCCCTCGCCATCTGACTCGCCCGCCAGGAAAGTCAGCACCACGCTGCCCAGGCGGATCTCGTCCATGTGGCTCACCTGCGAGCTGACCACCGGAACGCCGTTGACCAGCACGCGGTTGTGGCTGCCGACATCCTGCACGTACCAGGCCCCGTCCTGGCGCACCAGCACGGCGTGCTCGCGCGAGACCGTTCTGTCCGGCAGCAAAACGTCGCTGCCGGGCGCCCTCCCGATGGCCGCACGGCCGGAATGGAGCTGGATGACCGAGCCCTTGCCCGGCCCTCTCTTGACGAGCAGTCCTGCCATCAGAGTTTCTGGTAAGGCTGGAACAACTGGATGTACTGATCCTGGGCGTAACGGTCGGTCATGCCCGCGATGTAGTCGCAGACGGCCCTCTCGGTGCCTTGCTGCTCGGCCCACTGCTGGTATTCGGGAGGGAGCTGGCGCGGGTCGCTCACGTGCGCCTCGAACAGGCGCTCCACGAAGCGCCGGGCGCTGTTGGTGAGCCGGATGACCCGGTAGTCCCGGTAAAGCCGTTCGTAGAGCAATTGCTCGAGCTGGTCCTTCAGCTCGGCCAGCTCCGGGCTGAATCGCACCAGGTTCCCCTCCAACTGTGTCACCTCGCGCCAGGAGGCCACACCATGCCGCTCGATCCCCGCCCGAGTGCTCCCCACGACATCCGTCACGAAGCGGTCAATCAGGTAGCGGATCGCCTGGCCGGCCTTCTGTTCTTCGGGCAGTCGGCCATAATCGCGTTCGACAGCCTCGAGGGTCTGCCGCCACAGGGGGAGGTCCTCCAGGTCGCCGACCTGCAGTATCCCGGCCTCGAGCCCGTCCTGGAGGTCGTGGTTATCGTAGGCGATAGAGTCGGCCACCTCCACCACCTGCCCCTCCAGCAAGGGCGGCCCGGGGGGGAAGCCGGTGCCCGGCGGGTCGTCCCAACGGGTCCTGTGCTTGACGATCGATTCCCGGACCTCCTGCGTCAGGTTAAGCCCGGGGAACTCGGGGTATTGCCTCTCCAGCACTTCGACGACGCGCAGGCCGTGGGTGTTGTGCTCGAAGCCGCCGTGGCCGGCCATCAGCTCGTGGAGTGTCTCTTCCCCCGCGTGGCCAAAGGGGGTGTGTCCCAGGTCATGCACCAGCGCGACGGCCTCGGTCAGGTCCTCGTTCAGGCCCAGGGCTCTGGCGATGGTGCGGCTTATCTGGGTGACCTCGATGGTGTGGGTCAGGCGGGTGCGGTAGTGGTCCCCCTCGTGGTTGAGGAAGACCTGGGTCTTGTACTCCAGGCGGCGGAACGCCTTGCAGTGGATGATGCGGTCCCGGTCGCGCTGGAAGCAGGTCCGATAGGCGGCTTCCTGTTCGGGGTAACGGCGGCCGGCGGACTCGCCGCTCTTCATCGCGTAGGGGGCCAGAGTGTCAAACTCTCTCCGCTCGAGCTCCTCCCTGAGCACGACGCACACCTCCGCTGTTTCAGCCGGGGTCGGCTTCCCGGAGCAGCCGCCAGAGTTCAGTAAGCGCCTGGGGGATGACGCGGGTGTCGGCCAGCACCGACATGAAGTTGGTGTCCCCCTCCCAGCGCGGCACGACGTGCCAGTGCAGGTGGTCGGCCAGGCCGGCGCCGGCGGCGGCCCCCATGTTGATGCCGACGTTGAAGCCGGCGGGCGAGAGCACCTCCCCCAGAACTCTACGGGCCCGGCGCAGCATGCGCACCTGCTCGAGCAGGGCCTCGTCGGAGAGGTCGGCCAGGTCGGCCGTGTGGCTCACGGGCGCGATCATCAGGTGGCCGTTGTTGTAGGGCCAGCGGTTCATCACGCACAGGCACCGGCGCCCGCGCCAGAGCACGAGGTCTTCTTCGTCGTGGTGGCGGCCGGCGACGGCGCACAGGAAGCAGCCGTCCTCGTCCTTCTGCGGCCGGCAGACGTAGTCAATGCGCCAGGGCGCCCAGATACGGTCCATCTTCCTCGAGTCCGTCTAATGGGTGCGAGATCGGCCCGTCCACGCCGTCCGGCGCCGGCCGAACGGCATGTGCGGGGAGCCGGTAAGCCGAGTTCTGTGGGCTCCGCAACGGCGGAGCTGCAGCCATTCGTCTGGGAGCGCCGTTGCCGGCGCCCTCAAGCGGCCAACCCGGGAGTCATAGCGAGGCGGGCCGCCTCCTCCTCCCCTATTTGGCCTTGCTTCCGGCGGGGTTTACCCTGCCCCGGGCGTCGCCGCCCGGGCGGTGGGCCCTTACATTAAGCCCTTGCGGGCCCCACCATTTCACCCTTGCCGGCGCCCGGCGCGGGCGCAGGCGGTATAGTTTCTGTGGCACTTTCCCGGGGATTGCTCCCGGTGGGCGTTACCCACCGCCGTGCCCTGCGAAGCTCGGACTTTCCTCGACTGCCGCTCCCCCCTCTTACCGGAGGGAGGGCAGCGCGGCTGCGTCGGCTCCCCGCGCACACCCGGCATTGTAGCACATCGGGCTGCTCCTTGCACTGCGAGGGGCCGGCCGTTGCGGCGCCGCAGCAGCCGGCTTCGCGTTGAGATAGGCAAGGCCCTGGGGTACAATCAGCAAGGGTTGGAGCGCTCGTTTCGGCGGCGGATAACATGGTCTTCAAGAAAATCGACCGCTACGTCGGCTGGTCCTTTATGTCTCACTTCCTGGGGGCCGTGTGTCTGCTGGGGCTGCTGTACGTGACTTATGATCTGGTTAAACGCCTGGAGGACATCCAGCAGGCCGAGATCGCCGTCGGCGCCGAGACGGTAGCCGCCTATTATGCCTACCTGTTGCCGGTGTTCATTGTGGAGACGGTGCCCGGGTTTCTGCTCGTTGCCGCCGGCATGGTGCTGGTGCGGATGGGCCGCCAGCGCGAGTTGCTGGTGCTGAAGGCTTCCGGCACGAGCATCTACCGGGTTGTGGCGCCGGTGTTTTTCTGGACTTTCGTCGTCACCGCCACTGTCTTTCTGTTTCAGGAGACGCTGGGGCCGCGGTTCGCGGGCAACAGGGAGATGCTCGAACGGGTCCTCGACGGCGACGTAGCCCGCGAACTGCTGGTGCGGGACCCGCAATACAACCGCCGCATATTCATCAGAGAATTTGACTTCCCCACGCAGACGATGAGGGACGTGAGCGTGATGGACTTTCACGCGGGCAGTCCCCTGCGCCTGCGGCAGGTCATCCAGGGAGACTCCGGTTCCTGGGGCAGCGCCGACACCATTGAGATGGAGGCGGTAGAGGTCCGGAGTTTCGACGAGGCCGGCATGCTCGTGCAGAAGTCATATTCGCCGACGATCACCATCCCGACGGGCCTGGGACCTTTTGACTTTGTGCGCGCCGCCGAAGAAGAGGGCGACACGATAGCGATGAGCCACACGCTGCGGGACCTGCGTCGCCTGATGCACCGTCAGCCGGATATACCCCACTTCCGCGTGTTGTTCCACCACCGCATTGCCTCTTTTTTCAGCCCCTTTATCCTGCTGCTGGTCGGCATACCCTGTCTTGTCGGTTTCGAGCAGGCGGTCGGCAGCCGCTTCCTCAGTGTCATCATCAGCATCGTGGTCGCCGCCGGCTTCTACGCCCTGGGCTTTGTGTTCACCAGCATGGGCGAGACCCAGACCATCCCCGCCTTGCTGGCCGGCTGGCTGCCCACCATCGCGGGCAGTTCGCTGGGGCTGTGGCTGTTCCAGGCCATGCTGACCTGAAAGGCCCCGGGGATTTGCCATTCCCCCGACGTCGCCGTATGCTGCCCGGCTTCCCTCTTTTCCCCCTTCAAACCGGAGAGGCAGCGTGAGTAAGACCGTTAGAATCGCCATGGTCGGAACCGGCGGCATCGCCGCAGTGCACGCCCGCCGCCTGATCGAACTGCCCGAGGTCCGTGTTGTCGCCCTGGTGGACCCCGACCCTGACCGGTTGGTCGGCTTCCAGCAGCGCATGCCCGCGCTGGCGGACTGCCCCACCTTCGCCCGGCACGAGGAGATGCTGGGGGCGGCGGACGCGGATGCCGCCGTCATCTGCTCCCCCCACAACGTGCACTGCCGCCAGATACTGGACTGCCTGGAGGCGGGCCTGCACGTGCTGGTGGAAAAACCGATGGTCTGCTCCATCGAGGACGCCCACCGGGTTATTGAGAAGGAGCTGGAGAGCGGCAAGACGCTGGCGGTTGCCTACCAGCGGCACGCGCAGGCGGAGTTCCAGTTCATCCGCCGCCACATCCTGGAAGGCGCGGCCGGGCCGGTCCAGTTCATCAGTGCCTTCCAGGGCCAGAACTGGCTGCGCGGCACGCGCGGGCGCTGGAGGCAGGTGCCGGAGGTCAGCTGCGGGGGCCAGCTCAACGACAGCGGCAGCCACCTGGTGGACGTCATCCTCTGGAGCAGCGGGCTCAAAGCGCAGAGGGTCAGCGCCTCGATCCAGAACTTCGACACCCCCGTGGACATCAACAGCGCCCTGACCGTGGATTTCGAAGGCGGCGCGCAGGCCAGCATCGCCGTGGTCGGCAACTGCCCCATCTGGTGGGAGGACATCACCTTCGTCTGCGAGAACTGGACCTTCTTCCTGCGCCAGGGCGAGCTGACGTACTGCACCGGTGACGGGGGTGAGACAGTGAAGCTGCTGAGAGCCGCTTACGGAGGAGGCTCGCCGGACAGCAACTTCGTGGACGCCATCCTGGGACGAGCGGATGTGCTGGCCCCCAGCACCTGTGGGCTGCGCACTATCGAGCTGACCGAGGCCGCCTGGCGCGCGGCCGACAGCGGCCGGCCCGTGGAACTCTGATCCAGGGCGCCCGCGCGTGCAGGCGTGGGGGGTGTTGTGATACACTCCGCGTAGTCCCCCCCGGGCGCAGGGACGCCCGGCAAGCGGCCCGCCGGGCGGACGCGCAGGACATCAACTCCCACAGCGCACCACGGAGGTTCCTGACGGTGCACAACGCGGTGCTCTATGGATTCAAAGGGGCCGGCAAGACGGCCGTCGGCCGGGCACTGGCCCGCATCCTGGACTGCCCCTTCGTGGACACGGACGAGGTTGTCGAGCGGCTCCACGCCGAGCGCACGGGGGAGTCGCTCAACTTCCGCCAGATCTATCAGCAGAGGGGGGAGGCGTACTTCCGCGAGCTTGAGGGGGCGGCCGTGGCGGAGTGCTCCCGGCGACGGGGGACCGTCATCGCCTTGGGAGGGTCCGCATTCCGCGACCCCGACAACCGCCGGGCGCTCAGGCAACACGGCGTCTTCATCTACCTGGACGCCCCGCCCGACGTGCTGGCCGAGCGCCTCCGGGGCGACGTGCCGTCCTTCCTCGACGAGGACGATCTCGAGACCTCGATCCGCAACCGCAATGCCCCTTTTCTGGACCTGTACCGGGCCCACGCCGATGTGGTCGTGGAGGCGGGCGAGGGCGACGTGAGCGACTGCGCCCGGCGGACGCTGGATGCCCTGCAGCATCACGCAGGCGCTTTGATGAGCAGCCCCAACACCTTCGGGTCGCTGGCGCGCATGCACACCTTCGGCGAGAGCCACGGCCCGGCGGTCGGGGTGGTCATTGACGGCGTGCCCGCCGGCATCCGGCTGGACGTCGGGCGCATCCAGCGCGAACTGGACCGCCGCCGCCCGGGCCAGAGCAGCGTCACCACCAGCCGGTCGGAGAAGGACCGCGTCCACGTGATGAGCGGCGTGTTCGAAGGCCGGACGACGGGCACGCCCATCTGCCTGCTGATCTACAACGAGGAGAAAGACCCCTCCGCCTACGAGGCCCTCCGGGACGTGTTCCGCCCCGGGCACGCGGACTTCACCTACTTCCGTAAGTATGGCATCCGCGACCACCGCGGCGGCGGACGCTCCAGCGGCCGGGAGACGGCCGCGCGCGTGGCCGCCGGCGCCATAGCCCTCTCGGAGCTGGAACGCCGGGGCATCCGCATCCTGGGACACGTGCTGGAGGCAGGAGGCGTGCGAGCGCAGGCGTTCGAGCCGGACGCAATAGAGAAGAACCCCGTGCGCGCGGCGGACGCCGAGGCCGCCCAACGCATGGAGGCCGCCATAGCGGACGCCCGCCGGGCCGGCGACTCGGTGGGCGGCATCGTCGAGCTCATCGTCACGGGGCTGCCCGCGGGTCTGGGGGAGCCGGTCTTCTACAAGCTCGACGCGATGCTGGCGCACGCCATCGTCTCCATCGGGGCGGTCAAGGGCATCGAGTTCGGCCGGGGGTTCGCCTCCAGCGAGTTACGCGGCTCCCAGAACAATGACCAGATCGACGAGGACGGGTTCATCTCCAACAACGCCGGCGGCATCCTGGGCGGCATTTCGACCGGGCAGGATGTGGTTTTCCGCTTCGCCGTCAAGCCCACCCCGTCGGTCTCCGTCTCACAGCAGACCCTCAACGCCGACGGCCGCCCCACCACGGTGCGCATCAAAGGACGGCATGACCCCTGCATCGCGCCCCGCGTTGTGCCGGTGGCCGAGAGCATGACGGCCTGGGTGCTCTGGAACGCCCTGCTGTGGCAGGAGCGGATGGAGCATGGCGCGGACGAAAGCCACAAGCCTTTTTGACACGGCCTTGCGTGGACAGCTATGCTGTGCGCGTCAGTGGGAGAGGCAGGCTAACGGCTCATGAAGTTCACTTGTCCAAACTGTCAGGCCGCCTTCGAGGCCGAGCCGCCGGACGAAGACGAACTGCTGCAATGTCCGGAATGCGGCTCGCGCTTCGAGGACCCCGACAAGACCGTCCTGGACGAACAGGCCCCGCTTGCCGCCGATGGCCTCGTGCCCGGCAAGCGGCTCGGAGGCTTTGTCATCGAGGAGCGCATCGGGTTCGGCGGCATGGGGGAAGTCTACAAGGCCACTCAGCTGTCGCTGGACCGCATAGTCGCCCTGAAAGTGCTGCCGCGCGCTTTCGCCGAGCGCCCCCTGTTCGTGCGCCGCTTCTACGAGGAGAGTACCGCCCTCTCCACGCTGAACCACCCGAACGTCGTCACCATCTACGAGCGGGGCAACGTGGGCAAGTTCTACTACTTCGCGATGGAGTACGTGGACGGGATGCCCCTGCACCTTGTGAGCTGGGACCCCTCGGACGTTCAGCAGTTCCTCAACGTCGCTCTGGGCACGGCCGCCGCCCTGAGCTACGCCGGGGAACGCGGCGTGGTGCACCGCGACATCAAGCCCGCCAACATCATGCTGAGCCGGCGAAACGAGGTGAAGGTGACCGACTTCGGCCTGGCCAGCCTCGTGGCCGGGGGCAAGAACCGGCGGGGCGGCAATCCGGCCGAGAGCACGATGACCATCGGCACCCCCGCCTACATGAGCCCCGAACAGAGTGACAACCCGACCACGGTTGACGGGCGGGCGGACATCTACTCCGCCGGCGTGGTCTTCTACGAACTGCTGACCGGCCAGCGCCCCGACGTGCCCGACCCCGCTCCGCCGTCGCGGGCGCACCAGGCCGCCGACCCGCGCCTGGACTCCATCGTGCTGCGCTGCCTGCAACAGGAGCCCGATCGGCGCTACGCTCACGCCCGCGAACTGCTGAACGAGCTGGAAGCGTTCGAACGCGAACTGCTCGGCGCACCGACCTGCCCGAAGTGCGACCGGCTCAGTCCCGTCCGCAGTGAGGCCTGCATCGGGTGCGGCGCGGACCTGGGCGAACATTTTGACATCTGCCCGGAGTGCAAGCGCAAGAACCGCCGCGAGGTCCGCCGCTGCCTCTATTGCGGGGTCGACCTGGAGAAAGGCCGCACCCTGATGAGCCGCAAGGTGGGCATGATGCTGGACCAGGCGGACCGGCTGCGCCTGGACGGCAGCTACAGCGAAGCGCTCCAGATGCTCAAGGAGGTCCAGCACATCGAGGGGCGCGTGCTGGAGCAGGAAAGACAGCGCGCCCGGAGCCTGTACGAAACCATCCGGATGGAACGGACGGAGGTGGCCGAGAAGACATACGCCGAGGCCGTCCGGCTGGCCAGGCTCCAGCGGTTCCGCGAGGCCATTGAGCTGTTCGAGCAGGTGCCTCAAGACGTGCGCGACACCGGCCGGGAGATTGAAAAAGCCCGACAGCTTCAGGCCCGCATGGCCGCCGAGAGACGCTCGCAGGCCACCACAAACCTGATACTCATCGCCATCGGGCTGCTCGTCCTGCTGGTCCTGCTGCTGGCCGTTCTGTGGACCTGAGGCGAGTCAGTCGGCTCCCTGCTGCGCTTCCAGATCCAGCTCCTCGGTCTCGTCGAAGATGTTCAGTCCCTGCCCCAGCGTTATGTTCATCACCATGAGCCGCACGATGACGATGATGGCGAACACCAGGCCCAGCGCATTGAAATAATCAAGGATGGGGGCCGCGGTCAACCGCCCTACGACGGCCCCGACGAAGATCATCAGGGCCGCGCAATAGCCCAGCCCCTCCAACACATGAAGCTTGACGTACTCGGCCATGGGTGCATTCCTCCGGTTACTGGTCGGCCGGCGGCGCCGACTCATGGCGGCCGGACCCCGCCTTCGTCATTTTGGGACACTCGCAACGCTGCCCATCTCGGCGCAAAAGGGATGCCGCCCTGGAGCGAGCCGCCGCGGCGCCGCAGAGGCGGGGTGGCCCCCTGCATCAGAAAAGCCACTGGCGGGCTGGTCTGGGGCGAGATATCATGGCTGGGGACGCTCGGCGGGCGTTCGTGCTAACTCAGGAGGGGACTACACATGGCCGCTTATGACCACACACAGCGCGGCCCCTGGCACGTGCTCACAGCGGGCCTGGGAGCGGTTCTGCTGCTGCGGGTGGCGCGTAGCGCCGCCAGGGAGGGATGGGAACCGCGCGCGCACCTGCCCTTGCTGCTGGCCGCGGCGGCGTTGCTGGCTCTGGCAGCCATGACGGCCCGCCTGCGGGTTCGGGACGAAGGCGACGGCCTGAGCGTCCGTTTCTGCCCCCTGCCGCTGCTGGGCACGAAGGTGCCCTACGAGTCCATCGAATCAGTGGAGTGCTGCCGCATAAGCCTCCTGGACGGCTGGGGCATGCACGGATGGCCCGGGGGGCGCCTGGTGATCAACATCTGGGGCTTCGACGCCGTCCGGCTGGACCTGAGGAGACCCCGCGGCCTGCTCCGCTTCCGCACCTACCTCATCGGCACGGACGAACCCGGGGCGCTGATGGGCTTCCTGCGCGAGCGAACAGGGCAGGACGCAACAGACGAAACGGGCCTTTGACGGACCCCGGGCCCACCTGGCCGGCCCCCAGCTCAATCCCCGCCGGAGGAATAGTGGCCCGGAGCGTGGGACATGACGCTGTGGCGCTCGTGGCGACGCTCAGCCGCCTGGCGGACGAACTTCTCCTCCTTGAACAGCACCTCCGGCTCGATGGAGATGAACTGGTCGCTGTCGCGCATCAGGTCGTTGGAGGTGCACTGCTCGAACGAGACCACCTCCGTGCGGCAGCCCCTCGCGTTGAGCGCCTGCACCAGGGGCACGAAGTCTCCGTCCCCGCTCACCAGCGCCACGCAGTCGAGCTTCGGCTCTATGGTGATGGCGTCCAGGGCGATCTCCATCTTCCAGTCGCCCTTCGTCGAACCGTCCTCGCGGATGGTCAGTTCCTTCTGTTTCACCTCGTAGCCGCTGCGTCGGAGCGCCTCCAGGAAGCTGCTCTGGTCCACGTCGGGTTTCTGGACCACGTAGGCGATGGCGCGCACGAGTTCACGTCCGCGCACGATCTCCTCCAGCAGCTTGCTGTAATCTATCTTGGACTGGTAGAGCGCCTTGGCCGAATAGAACATGTTCTGCACGTCAACAAATATCGCCAGCCGCTGAGAGCTATTCTCGTAGATCGTGTGAGTTACCATTAGGCCGACCTTTCCCACGATAGAATGGCTCCGGTCGGTCCGCCGACCGGAGATGACAACGAAACACCGCAGTGTATCCGGCCCGCCGGGCTCAGTCAACCAGATAAATGCGATTCCCCGCAAGCGGCACGGAATCTCCCTTCAGTAACCGGCGCGGGCGCTTTTGGAGGCAGCGCCAGCCTGGTAGAATGCATTACGGCAAGCGCGAACTGCAGGCCCCGGGGAGCCCCAGGGAGACCTCCAGGAGCAGTGTTCAGCCAGAAAGAACGCTGTCCTTCTGAGGAGAGGTGGAGCCCTGTTCGGCGAACTCAGAATGACATCATCAGCTTTACCGGACTCAATAATGAGCAAGATCAGCAACGAATCGCAGGAAGAGGCGGGGCAACAGACCGCACCGGAGGGCGAACCGGAATGGCCTGAGGCCGCCCCCACGGACCTCCGGCGCCACTTCTGGCTGCTGGTGCTCATCCTCGCCGTTGTAGCTCTGGCAGGGCTGCTGGGGTTTCTGGCTGACACGGCCGTCCGCTGACGCCCCGGAACCGCCGCCGGGCCGCGCAACCCGCGGGTGACCCGTCCAAAAGGCCCGCCCGCGCGCGTCTCTCCTCGCCCCCCGACTGACCCCGCCCCCCCGCCCCCTGCGATTCGGCCGCCTCCAGCACCACCTGCGCCCGGCGAACGTCCCGCGCCATCTGGCGCTTCAGGGCCTCGGCGTGGCCGTAGACGCGCTGCTCCCGCAGCAGTTGGACGAACTGCACCTCGAGGTCCTGCCCGTAGAGCTGCCCCGCAAATCCCATGATATGCGTTTCGACCACGACCTCAGCGTCCTGCTCCGGATGAAAGCTCGGGCGGGGCCCCACCGAGGTGACTGACGGCAGGGGCACACCGTCCGTCAAAACCCACGTGGCGTAGACGCCCGAGGGCGGCACGGTCTCGTTATGGAGGTCCAGGTTCGCGGTGGGATAGCCGAGCCGCGCCCCCCGCCCGTCCCCGTGCACGACCGTCCCGTACAGGGAGAAAGGCCGCCCCAACAGCCTGCCGGCCCGCTCCAGCTCACCGTTCTGTACGGCTTCGCGGATGGCCGTGCTGCTTATCGGTTGACCCTCCACCAGCACGGGGGGGACCTCTTCCACGTCGAAACCCAGCTCAGCCCCGAGCCGACGGCACAGCCCCACGTCACCTTCACGCCCGGCCCCGAAACGAGAGTCAAACCCCAGCACGAGAAGCTCCGCCTGCAGCCCCTTCCACAGGATCTCGCGCACGAAACGCTCCGCGGGCATGGAGGCCACCTCGTCCGTGAAGCCGACCACGACGCAGACATCGGCCCCGTGCGCCCTGAACAGGCGCAACCGGTGGTCAAGGGAAGTAATGGCCGGCTGAGCGGAGCCGCTGAGCAGGGAGTCGGGGTGACGGTCAAAGGTGACGACGACCGCCCGGCAGCCGCGTCCTGCGGCTGCGCTCACGGCTCGCCCGATCACACGAGCGTGCCCCCGGTGCACGCCATCGAAGACCCCCAGGGTAGCGACGGACCTCCCGTGCAGTTCGGGTTTCTCTGGCGGCCACCGAATGACCTGCATGGCACCTCAGTTCGTGATCTCATCGCCAGGCTCGGCCTGCGCAAGCAGACCGTCCATCCACTCATCCAGCAGGAGGCGTCGCTGACGGTACAGCTCCCCGAAACGGAACATCTGTTCCATCTGCGCGAAGCGCTCCGGAGGCGCAGGCTGCCGCTCGATGGTGCGGATGACGTAGACTCGCGCAACGGGCGGTTCCTCTCTGACCACGGCCATCCCTCCCTCGTCCAGGTCGAACGCCCGCTGCACGACGTTCGGCACGCTCCTGTCCAGGCCCGGCACCCTCTGTTGCGTTCGGCTGAACGTCTCGCTTTCCCGGACGCCGAGCCATTCGGCCAGCTCCCCCTCGGAAGCCTCACCGCCCTCCAGAAGGCGGGCCAGCCGACCGGAGAACTCGGCGACGGCGGCCTCCAGCCCTTCCTGCTCGGCATACTCAAGGAAGTTGCCGGCGAAAGCCTCCGCCCGCTCCAGCGCCTTGCTGCGCGCGTAGTCGGCCCGCACCTGCTCCCGGACATCCTCGAACTGCTGCTCTTCCGGCTCGCGTTTCTCGAGCACCTGGCAGATGAGCGGAGGCTGCTCGGTGCGGTCGATGCGCTGCGGGAAGTGCAGGTTCTGCTCCCGGTCGAACGCAAACGACGCCACCTGCTGGCCGGCCGGAACCAGTTCCTCCACCTGCTGGCGGCTCAGCAGCTTCTCTTCGTCTTCCGTCGCGGCAACGCGGTAGTCCAGCCCGTGTCGCCTGGCCATCTGGTCCAACGGTTGAGGACCGATGGCGTAACGGTCCGCCGCCCTGCGCAGGTCCTGCAGGGCGGCCTCGACGCGGCGCTCTGATTCCTCCATAGCCTTGCGTCGGGTCAGGGTCTCATGGATGCTATCCCTGACCTCTTCCAGCGGCCTGTAGCGCGGCGTCGGCTCAACCTCTTCGTCAGCCTCCGCGTCGGGGTCTTCAGCTTCTTCCTCGGCGGGCTCTTCATCATCTTCGATCACGTAGAGTTCGTCCTTGTTCTCTTCGTAATACTGCAGGATCTCTTCCTCGGTGACCACGACCTCTTCCAGGATGGCATCGAAGGGAGGTTCGGCATACTCGAGCCGCACCCTGCGGGGGGCCATGTAACCGATCACACCCGCCTCGGGATCGGCCACCGTGTCGCGATGCTGCTCGAAGAACTCTCGCAGCTCTTCCTCCGTGGCATCGTCCACGAGTTCGAACCAGGCCGGCTCCACCTCCACGAACTCGATCCTGGCCTGCTCCTGGGCAAAGCGATAGGTCA
The DNA here is from genome assembly GCA_003551305.1 of Candidatus Brocadiaceae bacterium. Taxonomy (GTDB): domain Bacteria; phylum Planctomycetota; class Brocadiia; order SM23-32; family SM23-32; genus B1Sed10-231. The sequence goes on along the minus strand of PUMJ01000024.1, from coordinate 11,629 downwards.
TCCAGGCGCCAGGCCGGGTGGCAATCACGGAGGAGTTTTTCAGGGAGATAAGTTTGGCGACCCGTGCTATCTGCCGGGTCCAGCGGGTGAACTGCGCATCGGTGAATCTGAAGGCGAGCAGTAGCTGCTGATATGCTTCCTGGTCGAACTGCCCGTCAGGTCCCGGCGGCAGCAGGCCCGTCAACACGTCCCGCTGTTCGGCCGGCGAGACCTCGATGCCGGCGGCCTCCGCCTCCCTCAGCAACACCAGGTACCGCCAGGCGGCCTGCGCCGTCACAAGCGGTTCGTCGTCAAAGACGAACTGCCGGAACTCGTCGGCCAGCACCGCAAAGATGCTCTGAGTTGACAGCGGAGCACCCCTGGCGCGCAGCGCGGCGGGCAGCTGGGGGTCCATCATCTGGAAGTCCACCAGCAGATTCAACGCCATCTGCGCGTCCTCGAACTCGCCGTGCGTGACCAGCTCGCCCCGGATCCTCCCGTGCAACCCGTCCGCCTCGGGGCCCATCCGCATAAACGCCGGCAGGATGCCCCACGCGATCATCAGTAACACGGCAACCGCCGCCAGCAGATGCCGCTGGTGACGACGGAACCATCTCATCAGAGCCACACTTACTTCCTCCTGCGCTCGGGGGGAAACTCCTATATCAATAATACTCCAGACGGCGGGCCTTATCAACCTGAGCGGCCCCGCGGCGCCCCCTGCCGCCCCGTCAGCAACAAGGTTGCGTAGCGCCTCTTGCCCACGTTGAGCACCATGCCGTCGCTGACACGCACGTCGGCCGTCGGGTCGGCCACTTCCGCCAGCGCGTCGGGCGGCCCCAGTCGCACACCGCCCTGCTGGACCAGCCGGCGGGCATCGCCGTTGGAGGTGGCCCAGCCGGCCAGGCGCAGCAGGCGCACTATCCAGATGGTGCCGTCCTCGACTTCCCGGGCGGGCACCTTCACCTGCGGCATATCCGCCGGCAGCTCGCCCTGGCGGAACACCCTGTTGAACTCCTGCCGCGCCCGCCGGGCGGCCTCCGCGCCGTGGTAGCGGCTCACGACGGCGCCGGCCAGGTCGGCCTTGGCCTCGCGCGGGTGAGTCCGCTCCGACAGCAGTTCCTCTATCCGCTCCAGGGGCAGGTCGGTGGCCAGGACGAAGTACTTCCGCATCAGCTGGTCCGGTATGCTCATAGCCTTGCCGAACATCTCGGCCGGCTCCTCGCAGATGCCGATGTAGTTGCCTTTGCTCTTGGACATCTTCTGCGTGCCGTCAAGCCCCTCGAGCAAGGGGTTGGTCACGGCGACCTGGGGCTCCTGGCCGACCTGTTTCTGGAGTTCCCGCCCCAGCAGGATGTTGAATATCTGGTCCGTGCCACCCAGTTCCACGTCGCTGTGCACCATCACGGAGTCATATGCCTGCATCAGGGGGTATAAGAGCTCGTGCAGGCCGATGGGCCGACCCTCCTCCATGCGGCTGGCGAAATCGTCCCGCTCGATACAGCGGGCCAGGGTGAGCTTTCCGGCAAGCTGGATGACGTCTGCGAAACTCATCTTGCTGAACCAGTCGCCGTTGTAGCAGACCTCGGCCTCTTGCAGGTCCACGATCTCACCCACCTGGTCCAGGTAGGTCTGCGCGTTCTGCATGACTTCATCATGCGAGAGCTGCGGTCGCATCTCGTTCTGACCACTGGGGTCGCCCACCGTGGCGGTGTAGTCCCCGAAGATCAGCACCGCGTGGTGGCCCAACTCCTGGAAAGCGCGCAGCTTGTGCAGGGGCACAGCGTTGCCCACGTGGATGTCTGGAGCGGTCGGGTCCAGCCCCAGTTTCACCCGCAGGGGCCTGCCCTCTTCAAGCGCCCGGCCGATCCGCTCGACCAGGGCCTGCTCGGGCACGATCTCAGCCGCCCCGCGACGGATGCGCTCCATCTGCTGTTCTATCCTGTCGATCAGTTCCGTCATATCACGTCCGCATATTTGGTGTAATCGGAAAACGGAAGGAGCAATAGTGTAACCGCTCGGGGCAAGCTTTGCATGTCACGCCGTCGGTTTGCAGGGTGGCTCTCGTCAGGATCATCGGGCGCAGGCAAGCCCGCCCCGCGCCTGCGGCGCCACCATACCTCCCGTGCCGTGCCGCGCACCGCGGGGTCGGGGCCCCCCTCACCCGAACGGCACCAGGCGCAGCAGCAGAAAACCGACGCCATTGAAGGCCGCGTGCGCTGCTATGGGCGCCCACAGGCTCCCGGAGCACTCGAAAAGAGCGCTGAAGACCAGCGAAAGCAGGAACAACTGGCCCGCCCCGAGCAGGTAGCCGTGAGCCGCCGAAAAGAGCGCCGCCACCAGCAGCGCCGCCCCCACCGGCCCCAGCCGCTCCCGCAGCGGCAGGTAGAACACCGAACGGAAGAACGTCTCCTCCGCAACGGGCGCAATCACGACGGCCAGCAGCGCCGCGGCCGTCACCATGCCGGCGCCCTCGGCCCGACGGACAACCTCACTGATCTCCTGGGCCGGCAATTGCCGCCAGTCAATCCCGAACAGCTCGAGCGCCGCCGTTACCGCCATCCGAATGCCGACGACAGCCACTGCGCCCGCCACAACGGCCTTAACCGCCGGCCGTATCCACTGTCCCCGCGGAGGCCGGAACCCCAGAAGCCCCGGCACGGCCTGGCCCCGGCCGGTACGCAGGAGCACGAGTGCCAGCGAGAGTGCCAGCAGCAGCAGATGGCTCCCGATACCGATGGCGATAAGCGGAGGCGACTCCGGCTCCGGCGCTCGCACCAACCCCCAGAGGTACAGCAAGGCCAGCTGCGCGGCTATGAAAGTCACCAGGAGAGCCAGGGCGTCCGGGATGCTCCACGGCACCCTCGTCGGCACAAGCGCCCCGCCCTCGCCCTGTCCGTTCTCCTGCGCCGCCACCGGCCGCCCTCCCTACTTGCAGGTAACCCAGACTTCGCGTGAACGCCCCCCGTCAAACTCGCAGAAAAAGATGCCCTGCCACCGGCCGAGCGCCGGCCGGCCATTCTCGATGGGAACAGTGCAGGAACAACCCACGAGGCTCGATTTGATGTGCGCGGCGCTGTTGCCCTCGATGTGCGCGTAATCGTCCTGGAAAGGGATCACCTTGTTGAGCTCTTTCAAGATATCCCTGCGCACGGACGGGTCGGCGTTCTCGTTGATAGTCACCCCGGCCGTGGTGTGTGGCACGTGCACCAGGCACAGGCCGCTGGTCAGCCCGCTGGCCGCCACCGCTTTGCTGACCTCCGCGGTAATGTCCACGAACTCGGTCCGCGACGAAGTGCGCACTCGCAGTCTTTCCACTCTTCCCCTCCCGGTGTCTTCAGGTCCCCTTCGCACGCAGCCCGCAACCCGCTTATAGCAAACCGGCGCCGGAGGGTCAACCACCGAGGCACGGTGCAGCGCCACCATCCGGCCTGCTTCCGCGGGGCGCCGCGGGTGCCCTTGCGGGCGCCCCCCCCCGCGCTCACGCCCGGCACACCACCTGCCGGGATCCTTGAACACGCCCGGTCCCTTGACGCAACGCCTGTCGCGCGGTCACAATATGCTCATGGAACAACCCGACGCCGTTTCGGACGGATCGCCCGTGCTGGTGAGCGCTTGCCTGCTGGGGCTCGGTACGCGCTACGACGGGGGCCATTGCTTGACGCCGGAGCTGCCGCGCCAGGCCCGCAGGGGTGTCTTTGTGCCCGTCTGCCCCGAGCAGTTGGGCGGCCTCCCCACACCCCGCCCCCGGGCCGAGATCGAACGCGGCGGCGGAGGGGACGTGCTTGACGGGAACGCCCGCGTCCGCACGCCTGAGGGCACAGACGTAACCGGTGCCTTTTTGCGCGGCGCCCGCATGGTCTGCTCGCTGGCGGACCTGCTGGGCGCCCGGGCGGCTGTGCTCAAGGAGGGAAGCCCCTCCTGCGGGGTCTGCCGTATCCGCCGTGACGGCGCTCCAATGGCCGGCCGCGGCGTAACCGCCGCTCTGCTCACCCGGAAGGGACTGCGCCTTGACGGAGTTGAATGAGAACATCGAAGGCGTCGTGGAGGTGGAGCCGGCAGAAGGCCCGCTGCCGGCCCGTCGGGGACTCATAAGGCGCCTCTACGACTGGACCATCCACTGGGCGGCAACGCCTCAGGCCGTTTGGGCGCTGTTTCTGTTCGCCCTGGGGGGTGCCTCGTTCTTCCCCCTGCCCCCGGACGTGCTGCTGATGGCCATGGCGCTGAGCACCCCGCGCAAGGCGCTGCGCTACGCGGCGGTGTGCACGGTGGGCTCTGTCCTGGGAGCCATGCTGGCCTACGGCGTCGGGGTGTTCTTCTTCGAGACGCTGGGCCGGCCGATGATCGAGTTCTACGGCTATATGGAGCACTTCGAACGGCTCAGCGCGGGGTTCGGACAGCACGGCTTCCTGTTCATCTTCGTGGCCTCCATCACGCCGGTGCCGTTCCGGGTCTTTGCGCTGACGGCCGGCGTCTGCCACGCGGACGTGCCTTTCTCGGTGCTGGTGGTGGCGGCCGCTTTCGGCCGGGGGCTTCGCTTCTTCACCATCGGCGCCCTGTTCAAATTCTTCGGACCCGCCATCCAGAGGTTCATTGACCGGTACCTCAACATGCTGGGCATCCTGTTCGTGGTCCTTTTGGTGCTCGGGTTCGCGTGTGTTAGAATCTTCGGCGGCAGGGGTGAGCCGGAGGAGGAGCCCCCTCAGCCGCCGGTCGAATCGAGCCTCCTGACGCCGGAGGGTCCTCATGCTTTCGCAAGACGCGCGCCGCACGCTGCTGCAGATAGCTCGCCGGACCGTGGAGGCGGTCGTCAGAGGCGAGCGCCCCCCGAAGGTCCGCGTCGATGACCCCGAACTCCAGCACCACCAGGGGGCCTTCGTCACCCTGCGTACCGACGGCCGCCTGAGGGGCTGCCTGGGCCGCTTCGTGGCGGACAAGCCCCTTTGGAAAGTCGTCCGGGAGATGGCGGCCTCGGCCGCCTCGGAAGACCCGCGCTTCCGCGGCGACCGCGTCCGCCCCGACGAGCTTGACCGGCTCCGCATCGAGATATCCGTCCTCTCCCCGCTGGAGAAGAGTGAGGACCCGCTCAACGAACTGGAACTGGGCAAGCACGGCGTCTACGTCAAGGGCGGCTTCGCCAGTGGCTGCTTCTTGCCCCAGGTGGCCGCGGAGACCGGTTGGAGCGAGGAGGAGTTCCTCACCAACTGCTGCGCCGGCAAAGCCGGCCTGCCCCCGGACGCCTGGCGCGACCCCGGCACGGAAGTCTTCCTCTTCACGGCCGAGATAGTGGAAGAGGCCTGAGCCGTCCCGGCGGAACCGGAGCACCGCAAGAAAGCCCGGGCTTCCGTCCGGAATTTCCCGTGCCGACATCTGTTATTCGGGCGAAACGACGTTATAATAAAGACCATACTGGATACTGGATGGTATCCGGGCGGTGACCCGGCCGGTGAGAGGGATGGTGATCGGAACGCATGGATGACCACGCGCTGAGTGCACGCGCCCTGCTGCCCACCGCTGCAACCATGGGCAACGCGGCCGCCGGCTTCGCCGCCTGCGGATGCATCGTCACCGGCCGCCCCGACCTGGCGGCCCTCCTGATCCTGTTCGCCCTGCTGCTGGACAGCCTGGACGGCGCCCTGGCCCGGACACTGGATGCGGCCAGTGCCGTCGGCGCCCAGCTTGACTCCCTGGCGGACGTTATCTCCTTCGGCCTCGCCCCCGCCCTGCTGGCCGGGTCCCTGCTGCCGGGCGAGGGCCGGCTCGTCGGCTGGGCCGTCATCGCCATCTACCCCCTCTCTGCTGCCTGGCGCCTGGCGCGGTTCAACGCCAGCCACGACGCCGACGCCGAGTCTCACGGCGACTTCGTCGGCCTGCCGTCCACCGGAGCCGGCGGCGCCGCCGCCACGGCCGCGCTCGTCTACCTGCGGTTCGCCGAGGGCAGCATCCCGCTCGGAGGCGCTTTCCTGCCCAGCGTCATGGCCGTGCTGGGCGCGCTGATGGTCAGCCACATCACCTACAAACACGGCGGCGCCCTCGTCACCCGCCTCAGTCCTCTCATGGCCGCCCTGATGGCCCTGGTCTTCATCGCGGGCACCATCTTCTGGGAGTATCAGTTCCTCTTCGCCGCCATCATGTGGAGCTACGTCCTCCACGCCCCTGTGGCCATGGCCCGCCACAAGCTCCGCGCCGCACGCCAGACATAGCCCGCCGGACGGTGGAGCACACGCGCCGTTGCCGCCATCCACGCAGGGCCCGCCAATGTGGCCCGCACGCCCGACAGCGATAAGTGTCACGACTACTGCGAAGTGCGGTTGTACTGCCCCCGGCCTCCGCCCGAATTGGCATTTGTTCGGCGTTCAGGTGGGCCAGCAAACAGCGCGTAATCCTGGAACACCATCCCGGTGTGACGCCTTTCCGGCGGCACGCCCACCAGTCCTCGCCATCGCAGAGAACGCACCCCGGCCCGGGCGTCTCGAAGCCGGCCGGCCTGAGCAACAGCGTGGCGGGTAGTTCCGTGAGCGAACTGACGAAGGCCAGGGCGCGCCCCCCCGCGGCCGTGCCGCTGCGGATTAAGCCGGTCGTCTCCATGTCCTCCTCTCGGCCGGAAGCGCGGGGGGGGCCGGGCTCAGCTCCCGGTCCGAAAGCCCGTCAGCATGTTATAAGGGAGGAATGTGGATTCGTTCCGCGAAGGGCACCGCGATGCGCCCAAACCGGTCATCGACGCCCACATGGGCCGGCCGTTTCGTGTATCAGCAGCATCACGTGACATGTTGAGGCCAACCGGAGGCGACCCCACTTACGCCGCACGATCAGAACCTCCCGGTGGGTGGGTACCATGTCCTGGCAAAGTAACCATTTGCCCTTGACAGAACGCGCGGCCGAGGTATCCTCTCAAGATGGAGTCGAAGTCGGAACTTCGCTGCCGCAAATGGGAAATGTAGGCTGAAAGCGTCCTCGCGCGACACTGCCGCGGCGGACAGCCCCCGCAACTTAGTCGCAAGGTGAACACCATGGACTTCCCCCGACTGACCGACGCCCGGATGGTCGCCCGGCTGACGCCTCCCGCCGGACCTGCTTGTGCCGTGCTGGACACCGACACCTACAACGAGATAGACGACCAGTTCGCGCTCGTCTACGCGCTCCTCTCGCCGGAAGCCGTCGAGCTGGAGGCCGTCTATGCCGCGCCGTTCCACAACAACCGCTCGGACGGCCCCGCCGACGGGATGACCAAGAGCTATGAAGAGATAGGGCGCGTGCTGGACAAACTCGGGCGGGACATGGAAGGCTTCGCCTTCAGGGGCTCGCAGGAGTGGCTGACTTCGGCGGAGACGCCCGTCCCCAGCGAGGCGGCCTCCGACCTCGTCGAGCGCGCCATGGCCAACCGGGACGGCCCCCTCTACGTCCTGGCGATAGGCGCCATCACCAACGTGGCCTCGGCGCTGCTGATGGAGCCGCGCCTGGTCGAACGCATCGTCCTCGTCTGGCTGGCCGGCCAGCCCCACTACTGGCACACGGCGAAGGAGTTCAACCTGGCGGGTGACCTCACAGCCTCCCGGGTCATCTTCGACAGCGGCGTCCCGCTCGTGCAGTTCCCCTGCACCCACGTTACCGAGCAACTGCGCACGACGCTCCCCGAGCTGGAGCGCTACGTGAAGGACCGGGGCCCGCTCGGCGACTACCTCTACGAGACCACCCGCGACTATGTAGGCGAGGGCGTGGCCAGGTCCAAAGTGATATGGGACATAGTCGCGGTGGCCTACCTGGCAGAGTCCGGCTGGGCCCCCACCCGCCTCGTGCACGCCCCCCGGGTGACCGCCCAGGCCACCTACAGTGCCGACCAGTCCCGCCACTTCATGCGGGTAGGCGCCCAGGTCCACCGCGACCCCATCTTCCGCGACCTCTTCACCAAACTACAGCAAGCTAACCGCCCCACCAGGTAGCCCCGCAGGCCGCAGGCTGGCCAATCGGGCAGCGCCGCGGAGCCGCAACCATACGCCGCCCGTAACCGTTCATGGATTCTATGAGAAAAGTGGTGACTTTGGCCTGAGGCCGCTGATGGAGACCTGCAAAAGCCATATTCGGCCAGAAAGAATGCTGTCATTCTGAGGAGGGGCGGAGCCCTGACGCAGGGATCTCTACGCGGGAGTCCATCATCCGGGGGCGGCGGTACTGCAACAGCAACGAGCAACCAGCCTCTGATGTGGCGCAGCCGTTCGCCGCAGGCGCACCGTGATGTGGCACAGCCGCCCTCGGCCATGAGGCTGATCGGACCCAGAATCGTCTCGGGGGCCATAGCCCCCCGGCAGACGGCGGCCAGAAACCAGGGTGGCCGGTTTCTGCTACGAACCAGTCCTTGACACCTCAGCGCGGGCGGGGATACACTCTCACGATGAAGGCGAACGTGTGACTTCACTACGGCAAATGGGTGATCCCGGCTAAGGATGTCCTCATCGCGCTGGTAGTGGTCGCGGGGCGCACGGTAACGCGTGCATGGAGGTGGGGCACAAAGGGACCGGATAGGCTGCCGGGCTACGTCTCTTTGCTTCTTTTCCTTTTCACGCGCCGGTGCGGCGTCCCATCCACCCGGAGCTATGAGGTGTGGCGTAGGGGACGATGTGCTGACGGGACTCGTGCTGGGGATGTTCCCTGGCCGCCTGCCGGACTCGGAACCCGCACTGGTCACAAAGGCGGTGGCTCCGAGTATGGGGGGCCTCTACGTCGTGTTCCCCATCGGCATCGTCACATATTGCTCTCTGGCTTTCCCGCTGGAGTGACCGGGTGGTCAGTGAAGGCCCATTCGCTCGAGCGCCAGGCTGGCGTGTGAGGGGTGCGGTTGTGTGTAAGATGCTGCCTGCGTGCTGATCGGGAGAATGCCGAGATGCTTGCCGACATCGTTGTAGCGCTGCTCGTGGCCGCGGTATGCACGGGTTCTCTGGCTTGGTGGCTGGGTGCCCGAGGGCCCGGAACCGTCCTTGGCTATCTGTCGCTTTTCCTGTTCCTCTTCCTGGCCGTCTGGGCCGGGGGACTGTGGCTGCGCCCCATCGGACCGAGGCTATGGGGTACGGCCTGGCTTGGTTTCATGGTGACGGGCCTGGTGTTCTGGATTGTGTTGGGCGCATTCCTTGTCCGTCTGCCGGCGGTCGACCCCGAACTGACCACCCCAACCGTGGCGCTGGGAATGGGCGTGTACTTCTACCTGCTGAATTTCATATTCCTGGTCGCCATCGTCTTCCATTACACCTGGCCTCCTGTGCCCGCCTGACTCGCGATAGACCGGGCTGCCCCGGGCACGGCACAAGGCGGCCACGATGCAAAGAAGGTCCTCCGTGACGTCAGGCATTGCAGAAGCAAGAGCGTTTCAGGCCTGCTGAATCGGCCCGATGGAAAGCGCGCCCCCCCTCAGGTGATTATCTCGCAACCCAGCGCAGCACAAACCCGCACAGAACCGAGGCAGTTCTCCACGGATTCGAAGCCCGCCCGGCACAGCACGCTGGCGGCGATGATGGCCCTGCGGCCGCTGCCACAGAAGGTGACGACCGGTCCGTCCTCCGGTACTTCATCAACTCGGTCCGGCAATTCGCCTACGTAGATGTGCCGGGCCCCCTCAAGGTGCCCCTCCTCGAACTCACCCTTCTTGCGCACGTCCAGCAACGTGAACTGCTCACCCGCCGCAAGCCGGTCCCTCAATGTCTGGGCCGTGATCTGTGGGATGGCCTCGAACTCCCGGCCGCTCACCTCCCAGCCGTGGAGGCCGTCCTCAAGGTAGCCGGCCACCTCACTGTAGCCGAGCCGGTGCAGGTAGCGCACGGTGGTCTGGGCTTCGTCGGGATACTCCACCACCAGGGCCAGCGGCCTGTCATAGGGCAGGAACCAGCCCCCGAAACTGGGCAGCATATTCAACGGGATCACAAGCGAGCCGGGCACCCGCGCACCGGCGGCCGCCTCGGGGCTGCGCAGGTCAATGACCAGAGCCCCTTCGTCCATGGCCGCGGCAAACTCTTCGGCCGGCAGGGGTTCCGGCACCGGAAGAGCGGCAACCACGGGGGCGCCCTCCAGGTTGAGTTCTTCCATCTTGCGAAAGTAAGGTGGCTGGTAATGATGCTCGTTAACCTTGAAGCTCACGAACTCCGCCCGCTCCAACTGGAGACGGGGATTGGCCTCTCGTTCGTAGCCCAGCGTGCTGAACTCCCGGGATGCCATAGCGTCACCGCAGACCGACCCCGCACCGTGGGCGGGATAGAGGATCACGCCGTCCCCAAGCGGCAGCAGTTTCTCGTGCAGGCTGTCGTAGAGCAGGCCCGCAACCTCCTCGGCATTGTCAGGGAAGAAGTCCGTCCGGCCCACGTCGCCCACAAAGAGGGCGTCGCCGGTGAAAACCCCGACGGGTCTGTCACTGAACCCGGTGTCCGCCAGGGCGAGCGAGATGCTCTCCATGGTGTGCCCCGGCGTATGAAGCACCGTCAGGCGTGCACCTCCCAGCTCAAACGTGTCACCGTCGCTAACGGCGTTGCCGTACCGAAAACCGAGTTCCTTTCCGTGGTAGATGTCCGCGCCGGTGCGTGCCGCCAGGGCCGTTGAACCTATCACGTAATCCTCGTTGCGGTGTGTCTCGAAGATGTGAGTGACGTGACAGCCTTCGTCACGGGCAATCCTGAGGTACACGTCGCAGTCCCGTCGCGGATCAATGACGGCGGCATGCCCCCCATCTCCAACTATATAGGACAGATGGGCCAGCCCCTCTGATCTTACTGTGTGCAGGAACATCGCGTCCTCCCTCATTCTACAGCCTGGAAAAGAACTGAACCTGGCTGCCTCTGGGGCGCCGCATGGTCAGTTGCAGAGCGCGCCGCCGCTAGCGGTGTTGGAGTTCCAAAGAGACTCTGTCGCAAGCTCGCCCCGCGCCAGCCACACAGAGGACAGCTTGGGCATCGGCGAACAGCAGTGCTGCCGCAGATGGCTGCGCCCCGCCCAAGAGCTTCGGTCGGACGGCCGATCTGCCTAAGCCGGGCGCACCGACGCTCAGAGCCGCTCATAGGCCCGTCGGATACCGTCCTGGAGGTCATCCAGTGCCTCGCGAACGCCCCCCTTCATCTCCTCCCAGGCCTCGCCCGACGAGCCCCTGGCTTCCCCGAGACGCCGCTCGAGTTCCTCGAGCTCGGCCGACAACTCCGCCATCGCCTTATTCCATTCGGCCTCGGTCTCAATGCCCTTCTTCTTGACCTCTGCCTTGAGGTCAACCAGCTTCTTCTTCATCCGAGCGACACGATCCTCCGTCGCTTTCCGATCCAGTCCAGTCATCCTCTGCCCTCCGTTTCACGCCCGCTGATCTCACTCCCCCTGGAGTTCCTCTCGGGCGCTGCCATAGGCTTGTTCGAGGTTATTTATCGCCTGCTCCATGCGGTCTCGGGCGTCCTCCCAGGTCTCTTCGGTGGCGTCCCGCAGCTCTTGCGCTCGTTCCTCTGCGGTCTGCAGCGCGCTCTCCAACTGCGGCTTCAGTTCGTCTTCCCACCTCTGCCTGGCATCCTCTCCCGCTTCGGCAGCCCCCTGCTCCAATTCCTGCATTCTGTCCCGCAAGGCAACGATCTGGTCCTCGGCTGTCTCAGCCGCCTCCTCGGCCAGTTCCGTCACGCGCTCTCGGGGAACGGGCACG
>PUMJ01000192.1 GCA_003551305.1 Candidatus Brocadiaceae bacterium | reverse complement strand
CGCCCACCGCCAGCGCCAGCGCCAGCACGGCCCCCGCGCACGCCAGGGCCCGGCCCGCCGCCACCAAACGTCCCAATCTTCTATTCCTGCTTCGCATAGGGCTGTCCTCCCCTCCTGGTCAGACGATTTCGTCTCCGCTCTGGTCGTATATCCATCGGGTCGCTTCGGCCGGATACGTGCACAGCTCTTCTGCGTCGAAGAAACGTTCGATCTCCTCCCGGGCGGCCCGGGGGCTGTCGCTGCCGTGCACCAGGTTGAAACGGTTGCTCAGGGCCATGTCGCCGCGGATGGTGCCGGGGGGCGAGTCCGACCCGAAGGTCTGTCCCATCATGTCCCGCACAACGCGCACCGCGCTCTTGCCCTCCAGCACCATCGCCACCACGGGGCCGCTGGTCACATAGCGCACGAGGGGCTCGTAGAATTCCTTCCCCTCGTGGGCGCCGTAGTGCTCGCGCACGTACTGCTCGTCCAGCGCCAGCATCTTCATCCCGAGTATGTTGAAACCCTTGTCCTCGAACCGGGCAATAATCCTGCCCAGCAGCCTGCGCCGGACGGCGTCCGGCTTCAGGAAGACCAGTGTCCGCTCCATCCGTTCAATTGCCTCCGCACTCGGCCAGTTTTTGCCGGTAGCGCTCTCGCACGTCTGCGAAAAACTCCAGGTACTCGTCCGTGCGGTAATCGTTGTAAGTCCACTGCCACGGCTCGAACGCCCCGTCGCGCCAGCGCAGCGTCGCTTCGGCGTAGATGCCCCGGCCCAGGTATACGCGGTGCGAGTAGTCCTTGGTCGTGGCCAACACCATCTTGGACATGTTAACGTAGCCGGGGTCCAGATTCACCGGCCGGGGCGGGCTATCCGGCAGCCGCCCCGCCAGTTCCCGCTCCAGCCGGTTGGTCGTCAGCTTCACCCGCGCCAGGCCGTCAGGCTCTACCAGGTCGCCAAAGCCATAGATACGTCGCAACAGCGGCCCGCCCATCTCCTCCTCGTAGTAACGGCTGAACTCCCACGGCCAGGTCCGGCTTTCCATGTCGGCCGGGCCGAACTCGGCCTGCAGGGCGTCGCGCGCGGCATCCAGCCACGCTTTCCGCGCGGCCAGCACGGGGCAGACCAGGTTGACCGGCCGGGGTCGGGTCGGCTCAGCCATCGCAGCCTCCCGAAGATAGTTGACGCAGCCAGACCTTCACGGCCCCGTTGAGTTCTCCGGCGGGCCGCGACTCCCGGCCCAGCAAGGCCGGGGTCTCGCGCGGGAGGTGGGCGCCCCTCGGCAGGCAGGCACAGGAGCCGCCCGCGAACCGGCGCACCAGCCCGGCGCGCAGCATCAGGGCGTGGCTCCGCGCGGCAGCCTCCGCCGGGCTTTGCCGGAGCACGGGGGCCAGGGTGTCCGACCAGCGCATAAGGCGTTCCGCCGAGGGAGACAGGGGCAGTCGGGGGCACATCGCTCACAACTCTTGAGATGGCCACATTATACGAACCGCCCCCCCGGCCGCGCAAGCAGAACGCGCCGGCCGGGCTTGACGGAACGCCGGCCTTTGCCGTAGAGTCCATCGGCTCCCGAAATCCCTTTTCCCATCGACGCCGTGAGACGCCATGCACCGGATGATGCTGATGCTCGAGTACGACGGCACGGACTTCTACGGCTGGCAGGTCCAGGCCGAGGGGCGCACTGTGCAGGGCGCCCTGGAGGAGGCGATCAGGCGGACCACCGGCGAGCACGTCCGCGTCTTCGGCGCCGGCCGCACCGACTCCGGCGTCCACGCCGAGGGCCAGGTGGCCCACTTCGACACCGCCACGGAACTGCCGGCGCACCGCCTGCCGGGCGCACTGAACCACTGGCTGCCGCCGGACGTGGCCGTGCTGGACTGCCGGGAGGCGCGGCCCGGCTTCGACGCCCGGTTCGACGCCGCCTCCAAGCTCTACCGTTACCGCATCCTGCTCAGCGCCGCCCGCCGCCCCCTGCGCGAGCGTTACGTGCTGCGACGGTGGGAGGCGCTCGACGTGGCCGCCATGCAGAGGTGCGCGGCCAAACTGGTCGGGGAGCACGACTTCACGAGCTTCGCCAGCGAGCACACCCGGGTGGCGACGCGCACCCGCCGCCTGCTGCGCAGTGAGATGCCGCGACGCGGCGATGAGGTCCACTACGTGGTCGAGGGCGACGGCTTCCTCTACAACATGGTGCGCATCATCGTGGGGACGCTTCTCGAGGTCGGGCGCGGCAACATGGCTGAGGAAGATTTTGCGGGCATCCTGGCGGCGCGGGACCGGGCCGCCGCCGGCCCCACCGCCCCGGCGAAGGGCCTGACGCTGGTGCGCGTGAACTACGCGGACGACCCGCGGCAGACGGGGTGAAGCAACGGCGGCGGGGGCAGTGGTTGCTCGTTGGTCCCGCCGCCCGGTCTCACATCATGTCCAGGCGCTTTCGCAGGGCCCATTCGGCCGTCAGGAGGCCCACCAGGGCCGCCAGCAGCCACCAGCGGTCCCAGGCCGGCTCCAGCGGGCCGGGCTCCACCACGGTGCGGGACAGATCCGGCACGGCCCCGGGCAGTTCCTCCAGCTCCCCCGGGCCGAAGTAGCGCCCGCCGGACAACTCCGCCGCCCTGCGCATGGCGTCCACGTCGGCCCGGACGTCAGCGAACTCCACCTCCGGCTGCACCGCCTCGAACGTCTCGCTCGCCCGCAGCCCGTCCGGCGCCTCGTACTCGAGGCTGTAGCTGCCGAAGCTCTCGACGTAAAACACCCCCTCATAGAGGCCCGGCTCCCGGGCTGCGCGAAGCTCAATTTCGCGCACAGGGCTCCCCTCACGGTAGAGGGTCATGGGGACGGCATCCTCCGTGACGGGCCGCAGTTCTTCGTCCAGCAGGCGCGCCCGCACGGCGATGGGCTCACCCGGGCGGTAGCCGGGACTCTCCAGGTGGATGGCGGCGCGGCGCTCCGGGCCGGCGTAGCGGCCGGCGGCGCCGTGGCGAAACGCCGCCAGCCAGAACGACTCCCACGCGCCGACGCTCTCCGCGCGCCAGCGCCACGTCTCCGGCGAGCCGCAATACAGAACGCGCCCGAGCCCGAACTGGTGCGCCGCCACCAGCGGCATGGTGGGCGCCTCGACGGCAGCCCGCGGGGCGGGGGAGCAGCGCAGAAACACCGTGGCCCCCCGCTTCGAACGCAGGACCGGAAAGGCCCAGTAAGGCCCGGTGGCGCGGTCCCAGAACTCTTCGGGCCGCTCCTCTGGACCGAGCTGCATGATGCGGTGGTGGAGCGACTCGGCCGCCAGCGCGCGCCGCCGGCTCTGGACCCCGGGCCCGTCGAGGGCCGCCTGCACCTCAGAGCGGTCAAACACCACGGGCATCAGATCGTGCAGACGCTCGCCGCCCGGCTGCAGCAGCGCCTCGGCAGCGTACGCCGGCCCGGCCACAAACACCAGTCCGAGCCCTTCCTCGGCCACCAGTTCGGCCAGCGTATCGAGCCACTCCTCCGTGAACAACCCCGGGGGCGGGTCGCACAGCAGCACCACGTCGTATTCCAGCAGCCGGGTGCGGTCGGACGGCGAGTCGTCGTCACCCAGGATCGCGTCGGCCTCGAAGTCCGGATGTCGCCGCAGCAGGGGCTCCAGGAAGCGATACTGCCGCGAGGGGGCTTCCGCCACCAGAAGAACCGTCGTCTTCCGCTCGGTGATCCGGACGCGGCGGGCGGCGACGTTGTCGTCTTCCTGCATCTCCCCCGGCAAGGGCTCGATTGCGGCCCGGTAGAGCACGTGGCCGGGGGTTTCCGCCACGTGCGTCAGGTCCACCTCCCGGGTCCTGCCCTCGGCCAGTTCCAGCGTGGCGCGCTCGACCTCGACGGGTTCCTCGCCCTCAGCCTCGACCGTCAGGACGACCTCCACCCGCCGGCCGGCGTAGCCGTGCGCCCGCACCAGCGCCCGCATGGCCAGCGGCTGCCCCAGCATGCCGGTGTCGTTCGAGACCAGCCGCAGGACTTCCACGTTGCGGGGCGCCCGCGGGCTGCCCAGCCCCACGAAGTGCAGGGGCACGCCGCGCCCGGCCGCCTCGCGGGCGGCCGCCTCCAGGTCGCCCCCCGCCGTCTCGCGGCCGTCCGTCAGGCAGACCACCGCCGCCGGCCGCCGCGCCTCCAGCGCGCGACCAACCGCCGCCGCCAGGGCCGTCGTCTCGCCCGTGGCCGAGACCTCCGGCACCTCGGCCGGCCGCTGGCGGCGCCCCACTTCCAGCAGGGTACGGGTCTGGCCAGCGAACTCGACCACCTCGACCTCGTTGCGGGCGCTCAACCCCTCGAGCAACCCACCTCGCAACACGGCCTCCACGAGTTCCTGTCGGCTCATCGCCCGCGCCTCGTCCGGTCCGGACAGGCCGAGCGCCGCCGCCCACCGCGCCGCCTCGTCGTCGTCCATGTGGCGGTCCCGAAACGCCATGCTGGCCGAACCGTCCACCAGCACCACGGTCCGGCCGGGCTCGGTCCTCTCGCGGTCGTGCGCCACCGCCGGCCCCAGCAGCAGCAGGCCCACCGCGGCCAGGACCAGCACGCGGAACGCAAACAGCAGCCAGCGCATCCGGCCCACGCCGCCCTCGCTGCGGTAGAGCAGCCAGATGAGCGCCGCGAGCGCCGCCGCCCCCATCAGCGCGGCCAGCGCGGCGGCGCCGCCCGGCGCCGAGACCCACTCGAACCGGGGGCGCACTCGCCCCGCCGTGCCGGTCAGAGCGGCCGTCAGCGGGAACGTCCATCGGAACATCACGGGCCCCCCTCCCGGCCCCGGTGATCGCTGCCCGGCGGGTTGCCGAAACGCCAGGCCAGCAGGCTCTCGGCCACAAGCAGCCCCAGCAGCAGGCCGGCCAGCGTGCGCCAGGGCTCCGCCTCGGCCCGTGCGGGGTCGTCGTCGGCGGGCTCGTAGCCGGTAACCGACAGGCGCCCGCGCACGTCGGCGGCGGCCACCGTCTCCCGCGGCAGGCGCGCGAGGCGCCGCTCCCGCTCCGGCAGGTTGACGGCGAAGCGTTTGACCCGTTGCTCTCCCCCCGCTGTGACCAGGTTCACCCGTCCGAAGCCGGTATGGCGCAGCGGCGCCGAGGTGAATTCGGTCAGCGGCCGGTCTTCCGCGTGTTCGCCGGGCAGCGGCACGGGGGCGCTCTGGGGCTCTCCTTCCGGGGCGGGTGGCTGGACGGTGCCCTGCGACCTGAACCGCCCCGCCTCCAGCCGCCAGCGCAGGGGGCGCCCGGCCTCCAGGTTGCGGGGCGGGCCGGGCGGCTCCCCTTGCTCGACCAGCCACGAAAACAGGGCGACGTAGGATATGCGGCCGGCCTCCGAGCGGGGCCAGTCGTGCCACTCGTCATCGGCGCTCGAGGCAACCACCACCGCCAGCCCTTCCCCCACGCCGTGAGCGACCAGCGCCGGGGAGGCGTCGGGGTCGGAGAAGCGGGCCAGGCCGCGCGCCCCCCCGCGCGGGCGCAGGCGCCGGAAACCGGCAAACCGCGCATCCCCGAACAGCGCCTCCCAGCCCTCGAACGGCGCCAGAAGCGGGTCAGAGAAGTCCAGCTCCGTGAGGCGAACGGGATCGTCTGCGGGCGGCGTCACGGCCTGGCCGATGGCGGCGGGCAGCAGGCCGTCCGGCAGCGCATCGGCCTCCGCCCACGCCCTCTCCTCGGTGTTCGGCCCGGCGAACACGACCAGCCTCCCCCCTTCGGCCATCCAGCGGCCCAGTTCCTCCGCGCGGGCCGGCGGGCTGCGCAGGTCGCACAGGAAAACGGCCGCGTACCGGTTCAGCTCCTCCGGCAGCCCGCGGGCGGCCGACCGGACCTCCGGGCGCAGGCCGGCGCCCTCCATGGGGCGCAGCGCGGCGCTCAGGAAATCCGCCGCGCCGTCGCGGCCCTCCACGATGAGCACCGGCACCTCCTCCATCCCCCGGAACACGTGCCAACGGATGTCGTCCGGGGCGAAGGCGTCCTCGACGTCCAGCCAGACCGTCAGCTCGTGGTCGCCCTCCCGGGTGACGTGCACGTTCAGCGGCACCACGCGCTTCTCGCCCGGCGGCACCTCAGGCACCCGAACGGCCGGAAGAGCCCGCCCGTTCAACTCCACGATCAGCCGCGCCTCCTCCAGGGGCTCAGGCAGGTCGTTGCTGACCTCGACGCGGAAGGCGGCCGTCTCGTCCACGTAGGCGAACCGGCCCGTCATGCTGATGTCCGTCACGCCGGCGGTCCCTTCCGGCTCGGCGCCCACGTCGACGACATGCACCGGCCCGTAGTCCTGCAGCTCCTGCAGAGCACGCCGCGCGGCGGCGGAGAGGGTCTCGGCTCCCCAGTCGGCCCGGCGCAGGTCGGTGACGATCCAGAAGGCCGGGTCCCCGGCGCCCCGGCCGGCGGCGGCCGCCGCCAGGCGCGGCAAGTCCTCCTCCGGCTCCAGGGGCGCCCCGACCACGGCCAGCCCTTCCAGCACCTCGGCAACGTCCCGGGCGGAGCCGGGCTCCAGCAGCGGCTCAGGCCGCGAGGGCGTCAGCAGCGTCATCTCGCCCCGCGCGGCCTCCACGCGCCCGGCCAGGCGCTGCACGAACCGCCTGCCCCTCTCGAAGGCGCTCCGCCCTCCGCTGCGACACGCCATGCTGGCCGAATCGTCCAGCAGCACGAAGACCTCCCCCGCCGCGGCGCCGGGCGGCACGGCGGCATGCCCGAGCAACGGTCGGCTCAGCAGCAGCACGATCGCGGCAACCGCCGCGCATCGCATCAGCAGAAGCAGCAGGTTGCGCAGCCGTATGCGACGCCTGTTGCTCTGCTGCGCCGCCAGCAGGTGCTGCATGGCCGCCCACGGGACGCGCCGGTAGCGGCGGCGGCGGTGCAGCAGGTGGATCACGACGGGGATGAACACGGCCGGCAGCGCCCAGAGGAAGCCCGGGTTGAGGAACTCAGGCATCGGCCCCGCCTCCGGCCGCCCGCTCGACGGCGCTAGCACTCGCTCGGGGGTGAGATATCATGCCTCTTCCATCATGGAGGTTCTCAGGCTCCCAAGCAAGCC
The DNA here is from genome assembly GCA_003551305.1 of Candidatus Brocadiaceae bacterium. Taxonomy (GTDB): domain Bacteria; phylum Planctomycetota; class Brocadiia; order SM23-32; family SM23-32; genus B1Sed10-231. The sequence goes on along the minus strand of PUMJ01000192.1, from coordinate 6,338 downwards.
CGCGCATCCGGCCACAGCCTGCCAACCACCCCGGACGCAAACAGTACGCACCGGTTGAGCTACACCCGGTCGCCCCGCGCGGCGCTGTCCGGCGGTCCATATGCGCCTCACCTGCGCCCTGGCCAGGTCGCAAGGGCATGCCGGAGATCAGCAGCGACCTTCGCCAGGCTTAGGAAGATGATGAGGAATTCCAACCTGCCGAGCAACATGCCCGCGATGCTCGCCCACAATACCGCAGTCGGTGCTTCCGCCGCGATGACGCCTCGGGAAAGGCCAACGGTGCCCAGCGCAGAGGCGAACTCGAACAGCGAATCCTGCAGGCTGTATCCGGAAGCGGCGAGAACGCCCGTGCCCAACACGAGCACAAAAAGGTAGAGAAAGCAGAAAGCCCCCACCTCGGCCAGACGCTCGGGCCCGACGTAGTCCTTCCTTTCCCCGTCCCATATGTAGGGCTGCTCGACGACGCCGGCTGGCTGAACGCTGCCGTGCATTTTCCACCACAGGGCCTTCAGCATGAGGTGGACGCGGAACTGCTTGAGCCCGCCCGCCGTGGAGCAGGTGCCCCCGCCGACGATCATGAGCACCACCATCAGCCAGAACCCGACCGGCGCCCAGCCGGCGTAGGTGGTGCTGGTGAACCCGGTGGTGGTCAGGGCACTGACCGTCTCGAACACAGCCACGCGCACTCGCTTGGCCCCTGGCGCATACACGCCGGCCACGGCGAAGAGCATGACCAGTACGCCCAGCCCCAGGAGGGCAGCGAGGAGAGTCAACTCCCCGTTGCGCGCCACCACCCGCCACCGCCCGCGCACCAGCATGTAGGCGGTCACGAAGTTCAGGCTGCCCAGCAGCATCAGGACGATGGTTACCGCCTCGACGGGTGCCGAGTCCCAGTGCCCCAGGCTGGCGCTTCGGGTGGAGAAGCCACCCGTGCTGACCGCCGCGAAGGCGTGGTTGACGGCGTCGAACACTCCCATACCCGCAAGATAGAGCCCGACACATCCCAGCAGGGCGTAGCCCGCATATAACGTGACGACCAGGCGGGCCGAGCGACGCACGTGAGGCACCAGTTGGGAACGCCCCTCGGCCTGGTAGAGACCCGGCCCCCTGGGGCCGGCCAGGGCGGCTACCATGATGATGGCCAGCCCGGCTCCGCCGCCCAGTTGCATCACACTGCGCCAGAGGAGGATCATCGGCGGGACCGCTTCCTCGTCTATCACGGTCAGGCCCGTGGTGGTCCACCCGCTGACGGACTCGAACACCCCCTGAGTGAACCCGAGACCGCCCGCCACCCAAAACGGGATGGCGGAGAAAAGGCATATGCCCAGCCAGCTGAGCAGTACGATGACCCCGCCCTCGCGCACACCGAGCGAGGCCCCCTCCGGGCGACGCAGCAGGCGCCACAGCCCGAGGCCCAGGCCACTCAGCGCGGCCCCCGGCAGCAGAAAAGCGGCTGCGTGGCCCCACCCGCCGGGGGCCAGCAAGGGAGCCAGCAGTGGGAGCCACATGGCCAGCCCGCCGAGGACGAAAACCAGTCCCGTGTAGCTGAGGATGGCACGGTACTGGGGCCCGAGGGAGGCGTCACGGCGCATGGGCTGCTCCCGTCACAGAGTCTCACCGGTCAGCGTACGCAGGGCCGGGCCATGGTCCTCGGGCACAGTGATGAGGATGAGCCGGTCCCCGGCCCGAAGCTCCGTGCTGCCCCGGCAGACCACCGGCTCTTCATCCCGGAGCAGGTAACCCACCAGGGAGCCCTCCGGCAGCGCGATGTCCATCAACTGTTTGCCCACGACGGGGGCGACCTGGTCCAGCTCCACTTCGGTGATGTTGACCTTACCCTCGCCGACCGGCACCACTTCGGAGCGCCGTCTGAGGGCGTCGGGCGCATAAGCCGGCACGTGGTCCGGCATCTTCGCCAGCAGGCCGGCCGCCCCGTCCAGGAACTCGCGCCGGTGGTGGTCGGAGTTGAAAAGGACCCGGTCTGCCGCCAGGCAGGTTGTGATGTTGGTGAAGCCGAACTGGTAGTCCCGATCGGCCTCCGGCGGCAGCGGATAGGTGATCTGGTTCTCGTGGAAGTAAACGACCCGCGCTATGCCGTCGAGCACGTCCGCCGTCAGGCCGGCCAGGCACGCCAGGTCCAGGAAGTCACTGGCCAGCAGAACGTCAAACTCCCCGGCCAGCCGCCGCACCTGCGGAGCCATGCTGACGGCGGCGCCGCGCATGCGCCACTTCCACTTGCGGGCCGGCATCGTCAGAAGCCAGACCCGGTGCCGGCTGTGCCGGCGGTAACCGTCAAGAAACGCCCGATGAGAGCCGCCGTAGTAGGGTTCCAACGCCAGAACGCGCAACGACATGGCCCGCCTCCGCAGAGTCTTCCTGCATTCTAAGTCAGCCTCGCCGGGGCTGCAAACACTGCCGGGGCGGTTTGACGAAACCGCCCGCGCCGCCCTATAGTCTGGTGTGTCCCGAGCGCCCGGAGAGCCGATGCCTCGACCCGACCACCCCGACTGGCTGAGCGTCCACCCCCGCCGGGTGCTCAAGCGGCACGGCTTGTGGGCAGCCAGCCGCCGCGGACAGAACTTCCTGGTCTCCCTGGCGGCCATGGAACGCATAGTCAACAGCGCCGGCCTGCGGCAGCAGGAGGTGGTCCTGGAGGTCGGCACCGGCCTGGGGCGGATGACTGCCCTGCTGGCCGAAGAGGCCGCTCAGGTCGTAAGCGTGGAAGTCGATGCGGGGCTGCACCGCATCGCGGAGGAGAACCTCGCGGATTTCGACAATGTCACGCTCCTGCCGTGCGACTTCCTCGAGTCGAAACACAGCATCCGGCCCGCCGTCACCGAGGCCGTCCGGACGGCGCTGAGCGGTCGTGAATGCCCCCTCAAAGTCGTCAGCAACCTGCCCTACAGCATCAGTTCCCCCGCCGTGATCAACCTGCTGGAGTGGGATCCGGCGCCGGGCGAAATGTACCTGACGCTCCAGCGGGAGGTGGCCGACCGAATGACGGCCGCGCCCGGCAGCGGCGACTACGGCCCGCTGACCGTCTTCGTGGACTACTGGGCGGCGGCGGAACTCCTGTTCACCCTGGGCCGCCGCGACTTCTGGCCGGTGCCGGAGGTGACCTCGGCCTTTGTGCGGCTCATCCGGCGGCCCGCACGCCGGCGCGACTGCGGCTACGAGGCCTTCGCGCAGAGCGTGCGCGACCTTTTCACCTTCAGGCGCAAGACGGTGCGAAAAGCCCTGAAGCTGGCCGTCGGCGCCCAACAGGCCGAACGCGTGCTGCAATGCTGTGAGCTGGACGGCCGCCGCCGGGTCGAGGAGCTGAGCGTCGCCGACTTCGAGGCCATCGCGGGCGCCTGCCCCGATCCGCAGTCCGAAGACTGATACGCCTGTCTGGGCCTACCTATCGTGGTCAAAGCTCCCGCCCCCAGAGCGCCATGACACGGACGCCGCCCTCAACCGGCCCCCTCCAGTGTCTCCCAGACGTCCGTCGCTATCTGGAGTTCCTCGTTGGTGCAGACCACAAGCACCGCGGTGGGCGAATCCGGGGCGCTGATCAATGCGTCCGCGCCCCGCGCGGCGCGGTTAGCGTCCGGGTCCAGGGCGATTCCCAGCCCCTCCAGCCCCCGGCAGATCTCTCCACGGACCTCGGGGCTGTTCTCGCCGATGCCGGCCGTGAAAATAAGGCCGTCCACGCGGCCGAGCACGGCGAAGTAGGCACCGACATACTTCCTGGCGCGGTAGCAGAAGACCTCGAGCGCCATCTGCGCGCGCTCGTTGCCCTCAGATGCGGCGGCCAGCAACTCCCGCACGTCGTTGCTCACCCCGCTCAGGCCCGCCAGGCCGCTGTCCCGGTTGAGCAGGTCGTAGAGTTCGGCAGGGCTCTGGTCCAGCCACTCGGTCAGCAGGTAGAACAGGCCGGGGTCTATGTCGCCGCAGCGCGTGCCCATGACCAGGCCCGCAAGCGGCGTCATGCCCATGCTGGTGTCCACGGAGCGGCCGCCCCTGACGGCGGCGGCCGAGCAGCCGTTGCCCAGATGCATCGTGATGAGGTTAAGCTCTCCCGGCTCCCGGCCCACCATCGCGGCCGCCCGGCGCGCCACGTAGCGGTGGGAGGTGCCGTGGAAGCCGTAGACACGCACCCCGCGCTCAGCGTAGAGGGAATACGGGAGCGCGTAAAGGTGCGCCTCGCGGGGCATGCGCGCGTGGAAGGCGGTGTCGAAAGCGGCCACCTGGGGCCTGTCCGGAAGCAGGCGGGTGGCCGCCTCGATCCCCTCTAGGTTGGGCGGATTGTGCAACGGCGCCAGCACGGCGTTGCGCCGGATGGTCTCCAGCGTTTCCTCGTCTATCAAGGTGCTTTCGGTCATTGGGCCGCCGTGCACCACGCGGTGCCCGACGGCGGCTATCCGATCCAGCCCGTCTAAGACGGGGCGCTCACCCCCCGTCAGCGACGCGAGGGCAATGTCCAGGGCATGGCCGTGGTCCGGCACCCCGCAGGGGCGTCGCTGCTCGGAACCGCCGGCCCGGAAGGTAACCTCCGAGTCCTCACTGCCCACGCGCTCGACCTCGCAGTATGCCAGTTTCCGACCTTCGGGCATCTCGAACAGGCTGCACTTGAGCGATGAACTCCCGGCGTTCAGCACCAGTACTTTCACGTCTTGCCTCCCTGCCTGCAGTGCGTCGGCGTGGTGGAAATGGCGCGGTGGAAAGATCAGACCTGAAGGGCCGTCACGGCACTGACGCAGACGATGTCATCCACCGAACAGCCCCGTGAGAGGTCGCTGACGGGCCTGGCGAAGCCCTGGGACATCGGGCCCAGCGCGAGCGCCCCTCCCAGGTACTGCACGGCCTTGTAGGCTATGTTGCCGGCGTTCAGGTCCGGGAAGACGAGCACGTTGGCCCGGCCGGCCACTTCACTCTCCTGGCTAACCTTGCGCCGGGCGACCTCCGGGGCAAGGGCCGCGTCTAACTGGAGTTCCCCGTCAACGAAGCCATCCTCCAGCGCATCGCGGGCCAGGCGGGCGGCCCGGCGGACGAGCTCGGCCCGCGCGTGAGCCGCGCTGCCGTGGGTGGAAAAAGACAGCAGCGCCACGCGCGGAACAACACCCAGCAGGCGGCGGGCGCTGCGGGCGCTGACCACGGCGATCTGGGCCAGCAACTCGACGTCCGGCTGCACGTTCAGAGCACAGTCAGCGAAGATGAGGGGCACGTGCCGCCGCTGCCCCAGGCGCGGCACGACCATGATGAAGAAGGTGGACGGTGCCTCGATGCCCTCCTGGTAGCCAACTGTGAGACCGGCCGCCTGGAAGACGCTGGCGGAAGGGCGGTTCGAGCCGGCCACCATCGCGTCGGCCTCCCCGCCGGCCACCATCATCCCGGCGTACAGCAGGGGTCTTTTCATCAGGCGCCGTACCACCGGCGGGGCAACGCCGCGCCGATCGCAATACTGCCGGACGAAACGGGACAGGCGCTCGGAGTCTTCGACGCGCTCGGTGCGCACGCCCGGCGGGCAGGATTCGGGCAATTGCGCCGGCAGGCCGACCAGAACGGGTCTCGCGATGCCCTCCCGGGCAACCCTCTCGACAGCCTCGCTGACGCGGGGGTCATCGGCACCGACGTAGGCGATGGTGGGGCAGATGGTCTTCGCACGCCCCTTGAGGTGGTCGACGAACCCGTCCGCCGCATCCGGCGCCATCGGCAAACTCCGCAGAAGTGTCAGAGCGGTGCGCCGTCCCCCCTCCGCCGGCGTCCGGTCCGGTCAGAAGTAGGGATTCTCCTCCTCTTCTTCCGGTTCCTCGGGCTCTTCCTCTTCGGCCTCTTCACCGGCTTCGGCCGGGTAGCCTCCCTCCTCGGGCTCCTCGGGGCCGGACTCTTCTTGCTCGGAGCCGAGTTCCACCAGCTCCTCGTCGAAGGACTCGTCTTCGGGCTGGCCGGCCAGTTCCTTGGCCTCTTCTTCCCACTCCTGGAACTCCTCTTCCTCGGTCGGGCCTTCCAGTGCGTCGGCGCCGGGGGCGCCCAGCAGGCTCTGTTCGGCGGCCTCGCGGCTGCGCACCATGCTCTCGATGCTCTCGATGCGGTTGACGCCCATCTGCAGATCAGATTTCATCTGCTGCAGCACGGCCGCAATGGAACTGTCGAAGGAGTTCAGCACACCGCCCAGTTCTGCCTGGAAGGTGGTAGCCAGGGTGTTGCGGAACTCGTCCAGTTTGTCGAACAGGTTGGGGATGCGGCTCTCGACCTCGTCGACGCGCTCGCGGAAAGCCGTTATCTGCTCGCGCGTCTGGCTCATGCGCGCATCGAGCTTGCTCAGATTGTCGGACAGCGCGGCGGCGCGCTGCTCG
>PUMJ01000019.1 GCA_003551305.1 Candidatus Brocadiaceae bacterium | reverse complement strand
AGCGAACATGAGCAGCCCGCGCTCGTAGCAGGCGGTGTTGATGCGGCCGGCCAACTCGCCGTCCGGTTCCTTGCTGCCCGGCCTGACGACATGGACGCCGGCCACCATGCCGCGCCCGTGCACGGCGCCGATGACATCGGGGAACCGCTCGGGAAGGTCGGCCAGTTCGGCGTGGAGGACCTCGCCCACGCGGCGCGCGTTCTCGACCATACCTTCCTGCCGTATGGCCTCGATGCTGGCCAGCGCCGCCTCGGCGCAGACCGGGTTGCCCGTGTGAGTGCTGGTCATGCTGCCGGGGGGGAAGACGTTCATCACATCCGCCCGGCCCAAAACGGCGCTCAGCGGCATGCCGCTGGATATGCCCTTGCCGCAGCAGATCAGGTCCGGCACCACGCCGTAGTGCTCGAAGCCCCAGAACGTGCCCGTCCGACCGAAACCGGCCTGCACCTCGTCGAAGATGAGCAGCGCGTCGTGGCGGCGGGTCCAGTCGCGCAGGCCGCGGGCGTAATCGTCGGGCACGAAGCTGGCGCCGGCGCCCAGGTATGTTTCCATCATCACGCCGGCCACGTTGCCCGGCTCAATGCCCTGCTCGGCCAGTGACTGCTCGAAGACCTCGAAGCGCGTGTCCTCGCAGCGGAACCCGTCCGGGAACGGCACCTGCACGAAGCCGGGGTCCGGGTTGACGATCCACTCCTTCAGGTGCGGGATGCCGCCGGCCTGCTGGGCGCCGAGCGTGCGGCCGTGGAATGACCGGTCGAAGCTGACGATGACGTTCTTGTCCCGCCCCCCCACCTCGATGCCGCGGGCGCGGGCCAGCTTGATGGCGCACTCGGTGGTCTCAGAGCCCGTGGTCAGCAGGAAGGCCTTGTCAATGCCCTCGGGGGCGACCTCCACCAGCTTGCGCACCAGCCTCATGCGTGGCTCGGCAGCGAAGCAGTAGTTATGGATGAGTCCGTGGTCCACCTGCCGGCGGATGGCCTCCAGGATGCGCGGATGGCCGTGCCCGGCGCCGGTCACCAGCACGCCGCAGGACCAATCCAGCCACGTGTTGCCCCAGCGGTCGTGGACCTGGCAGCCGCTGGCGCGGTCCCACACGACGGGCGGCTGGCCGCCCATCGAGCGCGGCTCGCACCGGCGGAGTTCCTCCAGGATGGGCAGCGATTCGGGCACGGGGATCTTCGTCGCTATGCGCCGCCACTTCGTCTTTACCGGCGGCACGTCCTTCGGCTCAAGGCTGTATGTGCGTTCTGCCATGGGGCTCTCCCTCACGCGATTTCGATGAGCCTGCCGGTTGCGAGCGACTCGTGGGCGGCCTGCACGATCTTCGTCGCCTCCAGCCCGTCGGTGCCGTCGGGGTACTTGCCGGTCAGGTCGTCCAGGCTGCCGCCGTCGAGCAGGAACTGCAGGTTGTCCGCAAAGTCGGCAATCGCGTCTATGCCGTAGCCGCCGTAAACTGTCTGCCCGGCTTTGCTCTTGGTCTCCCGAAAGAACCCGAGGTTGTGGGTCTGCATGCGGTCCACATCGGCGAAGCAACTGGCGGCGCCGCGGTCCTGGGAGTCCACCTCCATGATGCCCTCGGTGCCGACGATGCGGATGCCCTGGTTGACGATGGCCTCGAAGGCGTCCGGCAGAATCCACGAGACCTGGCACTGGAATGAGACCTCGTTTTCCATGCGCACCGAGAGGCTTATCGAGTCCCAGGCGTCCACGCCCATCGAGGCCAGTTTCTTCTTAACGCCCGTGGCGTAGACGGCGACGCCTCGGGTGTCGGCGATCCAGCGGAACAGGTCCACCATGTGGATGGCGAGGAACCATGCCGGGGAGGACTCGCCGGCCCAGTCCGGCCACCAGTCGCGCGGCACCTCGATGCGGTCCTCCATCCAGGCGTAGCCGTACTCGACCTCGCCGAAGTGTCCCTCCTCGGCCAGGCGCTTCATCTCCAGGTGGTAGGGGTCCCAACGCTTGTGGAAGTCCACCTCCAGCAGCAGGCCGGCCTCGTCGGCGGCCTCGATGATCTCCCGGCAGCCTTCGGCGGTCACGTCCAGCGGTTTCTCGACGAACACGTGCACGCCGCGCTCGATGGCCTCCAGGGCGATCTGCCGGTGCAGGTGGTCCGGCGTGGCGATGGTGACGCCGTCGGGCTGTTCCCGCTCGATCATCTCGACGTAGTCTGTGTAGGTGCGCATCCCGTATTCGCTCCGGCGCTGCCGGAGCAGTTCCTCATTGATGTCGGCCAGCGCCTGGAACTCGCACCTGCCCTCATTCTCGAGCTGGCGGAACGTCCTCAGGTGCATCTCGCCGAACATCCCGCCGCCTATCACGCAAATCTTCGCTTTGGTTGCCATGTCGGTCAGCCTCTGTCAGTGGGTCTCGGGGACTCATTGGTCACGGTAGCACCAGTCCCGGATGAACTGCACGAGCGTCTCCGCCGCCGTCACGATGTCGCTCATCGCCACCTTCTCCGCGTCCGAGTGGGCGTCCTCGATGCCGCCCGGCCCGAACACGACGGTGGGCATGCCGCCGACCTTCGCGAACAGGCGCGCGTCGCAGCTTACGTTCCAGCCGGTGATGCTGTCCTGAGCGTCGGTGGCCAGCGTGGCGCGGTGGAAGGCCTGAACGAAAGGATGATTGACCGGGGTCTCGTAGCTGTCGTTATGCAGCCGCGGCCAGCTCAGTTCGTAACGCTCCTTGAGCAGGTCGCTGCCCCGCTCTTCGATGTAGCGGACCACGTCCTCCTTCACCTGCTCCATGGGCCGGTTGGGCAGGAAGCCGATGCCGCCTTCCATCACGGCCTTACCCGGAACCATGGAGGGCCAGTCGCCGCCGTGCAGCGTGCCGACGTTGACCTGTGTGGGGAAGTCATAGTGCGCAAAAAGGGGCTGGTCTTCCTGGTCGCCGATCAGTTCCTTCTCGTATTCGTACAGGATGCTCCTGGCCTCGCAGGCCAGGTCAATGGCGTTGACGCCGTCGTGCTTACGGCCCATGTGACAGGAGCTGCCCGTGAACTCGAACCGGAACCAGATGGCGCCACGGTTGGCCGGGTGCATCGCCAGGGACGTCGGCTCCAGCACGACAACGCCGTCCGCCTTTTGCCCCTGCCGGATGAGGGCCAGGCTGCCGTTGCCGCCGACCTCCTCCTCGACCACCATCTGGAAGGCCACCTCGCCGGCGGGCGTGAGGTCGAGCTCCTGGAGGGCGCGGGCGGCCAGGAACATCGCGGCCACGCAGCCCTTGGCGTCGCAGGCGCCGCGCCCGTGGATGACGCCACCCTCGACGCGCGGCTCGAAAGCGGTGTCCCACTCCTCCGCCGTGACAACGTCCAGGTGGCTGTTGATGATGACGCTGCCCCCCTGCCCGCGGCCGAGGCGCGCCACCAGGTTGTCGCGCCCGGTGAAGTCCCGCTCGGTGGCCGGATGGGTGTACTCGGGATCATCGCGGAGGCTGTCAGGGATGGGATGGCGTTCGACCCGCAGGCCGGCGCTGGCCCACGTCTCCTCGGCGTATCTGACTGCGCCCGCCTCCTCGCCGTGGGTGCTGGGATAGCGGATGAGTTCGACCAGGAACTCCTGCGCCTCGGGGGCCAATCGAGAGAGCACCTCCCGCAGCTCTGCGTCTTTGGGAGACATAATAGCTCCGTGTTTCAGGTGGGTTTCCGCGGCAAGCTTTGATACTACGCCAGCCCTTCCCCGTCCGCAAGCGAGCGCGGAAAGATGAAGGCCTCTGATCGCGCCCGGAGACCAGTTGGCGCTTGTCCCGGCAACCTATCCCTTCGTCGGACCGGCTCGTGGGGGCAACTCGCCGTACGGCGAGCCCGCCAGGCGGGCGCTTCAGCCATAGCCCAGGGCGACCACCGGGAGCCCGGGGGGCAGGGCCATGCGGGCATCCCCGGGCCGGTGTGGCACAGCCGCCCTCGGCTGGGAAAGGCCGCGCCACCGCCCCAATTATCCCAATGCAGGCTTCCGGCTGCCCGCCGCCGCGCGGACGCTTACCGGTAGCGGGAATCCTCCCCCTCGTTCCACATGTCCGGGTTCGTGTCGAGTGCCCTTTTCAGCGGCTCGGTTGCGCCGGTCAGGCGCTCGACGGCATCGGCCGGCAGGTCAAGCGCGCCCGCGCGGGCGTTCTGGCCCACCTGCTCGGCGTTGCGGGCGCCCGCTATCACCGAGGTCACCCCGTCCTGCGCCAGCACCCAGGCGAGGGCGACGGCCGGGATCGGCTCGCCCACCTCGCTGCTGACGGCGCGCAGCTCGTCCACAACGTCGAACGCCAGGCCGATGACCTCGTCCCGGCAGTAGCGGGCACGCTTTCGGGCGGCCGGCACGTCCTCCGGCCCGCCGAACTTGCCGGTCAGCATGCCCTGCGCCATCGGGCTGTAACAGATGACGCTCACGTCGTGCTCGACGCAGACCGGCACGATGTCGTGCTCGATGATCCTCCACAGAAGGCTGTAGGGGACCTGGTTGCTCTCGGGCCGGCTCACCTCAATGGCCTCCGGCAGGTCCCGCCTTCCGAAGTTCGAGACGCCCCAGTGCAGGACCTTGCCCTCGTCTTTGAGCTTCTCCAGCACGGCAGCCGTCTCCTCGAACGGGATGTCATGGTTCGGCCAGTGGACCTGGTAGAGGTCTATGCGGTCGGTGCGCAGCCGGCGCAGGCTGGCCTCGCAGGAGGCCCGCATCTGGGCCTCCCGCAGATGGCTATTGGAAACCTTCGTCGCAATGACGGCCTCGTTCCGGCGGCCCTCCAGGCCCTTGCCCAGGATGTCCTCGGCGTAGCCATCGCCGTACGCCTCAGCCGTGTCGAAGAAGTTGATGCCCGCATCCAGCGCGGCTCTCACGGCGCCGATGGCGGCCCGGTCGTCGTGGCCGGGGTAGGTCGGGTGCGGGCACATGGCCATGGTGCCGCAGCAGACGGTCGAGACCTCGATGCCAGTCCTGCCCAGTCGCCGATACTGCACGGAACGTCACCTCCTGTTTACCAAATTGTAGCACGGTCTGCGCCAAAAGCCGGGATACCCGGATTAACGCGGATAACCGCGGACAGAACTCACAACGGCGACCCAGACGGCCGCCCGGCGGGTCAGCCAGATCTGCGCCTATCTGCGTGCATCTGCGGCTCCCTGAATGCCCTCGGGCGGGCCGCCCCGGACTTCATCCTGCAGGCGGCGGCTGCGCTCCACCTCGTGGAAATAGGGCTGCACCCCAAGCTCTTCGGCCATCTGGCCGATGCTCATGTCCGGATCGTTGGACCAGAAGACCCCGTTCAGCTCACGGTCGGACCAGTTGTAGCCGACCCGATCGCCGTAGAGGTCCGTGAACCCCTGGCCACCGCGAAGCGGCTGCGACCAGTGCAGCACCACGTAGCTGAGGTCAATCTGCTGGACCAGGACGCTGTCGCGCTCGGTCGTCTGCGCCAGCACCAGCCCGGCCGGGTCGAACACGGAGGCGTTGTCCCCGCCGGTGCTGGAGACGATGTAGTAGCCGTATTTGAGCGCGCGGCAGCGTGGCAGCATGGTCTGCGGGGCGGCGCTGGGCCAGGCGATGATCTCCGCGCCCTTGCGGCCCTGCACCTCCCAGCCCTCCTCGTAGCTCATGTCCCAGCAGATCTGGATGCCCAGGCGCCCGAAGTCGCAGTCGAAGACGCTGTACTCGGTGCCCGGCTTCATGCCCTCCTCCAGCTCCTCGGTGCCGAGATAGGAGACCGGGTGCACCTTGCGGTAGATCCCCGCGACCTCTCCCCGGCGGTCGAGCAAGGGGGCGGCGTTCACGTAGACGCCCTCCTCGGCGTCGTCCACCATCGCCATCGGCGCGACCAGGTAGGTGTTGTGTTCCCGGGCTTTAGCGCCGAGTGTCTCCAGCACGCGACCTTCAAGGGGCACGGAGCGCTCAGCGGCCCGGCTGACCCGGCCGCCGGTGAGAGCCTCTTCCGGCAGCACCACCAGGTCCAGACCCCGGCCGGGGTACCTGCGCTCGGCTTCCTCGGCGACCCGGTCAATCAGCCCACACAGCACCGGCAGGCGGTCGTCCAGGTGGGTGGGCTCGCCCCAGAAGTTCCGCAGCACCGTGCCGACCACCACCTTGCGCGGCGGTGTGTTCATCCGCGTCGATATCTTCTCCTCCATGCTCATCTCCGCTTCGGTTCGAGTCGGTCGGATTTCGACCCCGCCGCACCCCGCGGCAATCACCCACGCCGCCAGCAGCGCCAGCGCGGCCATGCGTCGGTTCGCACGCCCCATCGCACGCCCTCCACGCTGGAGCAATCAGGGCCTACCGCCATGCGGCAGCTTATCGCCGCCGGTGCCCGCTGTCAAAGCGGTGGCCCCGCCGCGCCGCCGGGCGGGACGGCGGAGAACGTGTGGCCCCACGATGGCAATTGGGCGTCGCACGGCGCACCGTGAAAAAGCAGCCACCCCGCCGCTGAATAAACAGGACGGCTGTGCCACAGGCCCGTTCCCCTTGAGTCCGAAGCAGACCGTGCTAACATTCAGCCTCATCCGGAGCCACAGGGTTCGACGGGACCACCCCGGGCGACCACAGTTTGCAGACAGGGAGAGCATGATGACGGCAGTGCAGGGACCGGACATGACGGGCAAGTGGCGGGCGGCGTGGTGCTGGAGCGAAGAGCGCGGCGGGCCGGGGCTGACGGTGCGGCGCTTCCGACGGAACTTCCTCCTGGATGAGGTGCCGGAGGAGTTCATCGTGCACGTCAGCGCCGACAGCCGGTACCGGCTCTTCGTCAACGGCCGGCTCGAGGGGCGCGGGCCGCTAAAAGGGGAACTGGAGCATTACCACTACGAGACCTACGACATCGCGCCGCTGCTGCGGAAGGGTGAGAATGTGCTGGCCGCCGAGGTCTTTTGGTTCGGGCTGAACGCGCCCAACAGCGAGATACACAGCGGCTTCGCAGGGTTCCTGCTGCAGGGGCCGGACGGGGCCGACCTGAACACCACCGGCGAGTGGAAGGTGCAGGTGGACCGGGCCGTCACCGCCGACACCACCAGCTACATCGCCAACGCGCAGAACTTCCTGAACCACACCGAGCGCGTGGACGGGCGGGCGTATCCCCGCGGTTGGGAGCAGCCCGACTTCGATGACACCGCCTGGGAAGAGGCGGTTCGCGTCTGCGAGGCGGACGTGCCGCGCAACTGGGGCGAGACCCACCCCATCTGGGAGCTTGTGCCGCGCCCGCTGCCGCAACTGACCGAGGAGCGCCGCTGGTTCCGCCGCACCCTCTTTGACATGGAACCGGCCGAGCACCTGTTCGGCAACCCGGCCCGCGGCTGGAAGCTCGAGGCCGGGCAGGCGGGCGAGATCGTGCTGGACGCGGGCGTGCTGACCACAGGCTATCCGGAACTGACCTTCCGCGGGGGCGCCGGACGCACCGTGGAGGTCATCTACGGCGAGTGCATCGGCCGCTGGGAGGAGGGGCGAGGGGGCGGACGGCGGCGCAACAAGGCCGTGCGCGACGACCTGGACTACGGCGACGTGGACGGCTACCGCGACACCGTCATCCTGCCGGGCGGGGAGTTCCGCTACGAACCGTTCCACTGGCGCACGTTCTGGTTCGTCCGCGTCAAGGTCTCGGCCGGTGAAGAGCCGTTCGAGCTGAAGGATTTCGCCTACCGCTTCACCGCCTACCCGCAGAAGCTCAGAGCGCAGTACGACTCCTCGGCCCCTGACGCCGGCCGGATGATGGAGCTTAGCTGGCGCACGCTGGAGCTGTGCAGCCACGAGACCTACGAGGACTGCCCCTACTACGAGCAGCACAACTACCTGTTCGACAGCCACAACGAGGTGCTGTGCAGCTATGCGCTGGCGGGCGAGACGGAACTGCCGAAGCACACCATCCGGCAGTTCAGGGACTCTATGCGGCCCGACGGCCTGGTCCACGGCCGCGTGCCGAGCCGCCGTCGCCTGCGGCTCACCTACTACGCCCTCGCCCACGTGCAGATGTTGCGCAACCACTGGCTCTGGGTCGGCGAGAAGGACCTCGACTTCGTCCGCGAGAGCCTGTTCTCGGTCGAGGCGACGCTCTGGTGGTTCCGCGAGCACCTGCGGGATGACGGCCTGGTGGACCAACTCCCCTACTGGAGTCCGCAACAGAGCGGGCTCACCTGGTTGACATGCGAATACGCCTATGCCCTGCAGAGCGCCATCGAGCTCTACACCGAGGTGGGCCGGCCGTCCGACGCCGACCGATGGCGCCCGTGGCTGGAGCGGGTCCGCAGCGCGGTGCGTGAGCTGTGCTGGGACGAAGAGGTCGGCCTCCTCCTGCCGCACCCCGAGGGCGATGCGGATCACATAGACCAGCTCAGCCAGGCCTATGCCATCATGGGCGGCGTGCCGACCGCCGAGCAGCGAGAGCGGATGCTGAAGAAGTTCCTGACCTATGACTACCACCGCCGCACCGGCGGACCGCGCGCCTACTTCGTCGCTCGCGTGATGGAGGAGCACGGGCTCTACGGCGAATTTGAGAGCGTCATCCTGCCCTACTACCGGGCGCAGTTGGAGAACCACCTGACCACGTGGGTCGAGAGTTCCGACCCCGGCCGCAGCGACTGCCACGCCTGGAACTCCTGGATCGCGGTGGACTTCCTGACCGCCGTGCTCGGCATCAAGCCGCTGAGGCCGGGCTTCGAGGAGGTGCTCATACGCCCCCAGCTCATCTATGAGCATGCCCGCGGCAGGATGCCGACCGTGCAGGGGCCGGTGCTGGTGGACTGGCGCCGCGAGGGCGACACCGTGCGGCTGGAAGCGCAGACGCCCGAGGGCATCCCCGCGACCGTGGAACTGCCCGGCGCCGAGCCGCAACGGTTCCCCGATGGAGGCCGTCTCGCAGCCGAGAGCACAGTCAACTGAGGGCACCGCGATGGCCATCCGAACCGATGCGTTCACCAAGCCGACGGAACCGGAGGAGTTCGTCCTGCTCAGGGCGACACTCCCCTCCCCCGAGCACAGCCTGCCTCTGCCGGAGGGCCTCTATCCGGAAGCCTGCTACCGGGTGAGGCTGCGACTGGAGACCGCGGAGCGGGCCTACCGCGACGAGCCGCAGCTTGTGCGCGAGTCCTCGCAGCTGTTCTGGGAGGAGGGAACGCCCGCCGCCGTGCTGCTGGCCGGCATGCAGGAGAACGGCGGCGCCTGGACGCTCTCGCTGACGCGCTGGGGCGTGCTGCGCTGGGAATTCCGGGAGACGGCGGATGCTGAACCCGCCCTGGCACTCGAGCCGCGGGCGCCGCTCACCATGCTGTTGGACCCGGCGAGGCAGTTTCAGGCCGGCGTGACCATCGGCACGGGGCGCGGCGCCCGTGTGGCGCTGATCGCCGGCCCCACCGACGCCCAGCCCGCCGTGGTTGCCCGGATGGAGGCGGAGGACGCCGGGAGCCTGCGGGCCGTCTGCGACCGCCTGCGCCCGGGGGCCGGACCGGCCGGGGAACGCCCCGTCGAAGCCGATATCGAAGAGGTGCTGGCCGCCAACACGCAGGCGTTCGCCATCTTCGGCCCGGGGCTGGAAGGGGCGCCCCTGGACTCGTCCTTCCCCGGCGGCAGCGGGCTCGTGACGGGCCGGCCGGACGCGGAGACCCTCCGGGTGCGCCCGGGGGCGGAGTTCGGCTCGGCCACGGGCAACTACTGGCACTTCTTCCGCATCACGGATCGGCGGGTGCACCGCGTCCTCACCGAGAACGTGACTTCGATGGGCGTGAGGTTCTTCGTCAGCTCGGACAGGCGCCGGTGGGAGGGTGCCCGCCAGCGGACCACCGGGCTCGGCTCCTCCGGTCGGCGGCAACTTGAACTCCTGCTGCCGGAGCGCGAAGGGACGCTCTGGGTGGCCAACGCCCCCGTCTTCGGCGAACAGGAGCGCGATCACAGCCTCCGGCGAGCCGAGGAGCTGGGCGCGACCGTGTCCGAGGTCGGCCGCAGCGCCGCCGGCCTGCCACTCCACGTCGTTACCCTGACAGAGCATGATGTCCCCCTGCAGGACAAGGTCGGCGTGATCATGCTCTGCGGGCAGCACTCCCCCCTGGAGCAGATGGGCGGATGGCTGGGTCTGCCGCTCATGGAAGAGCTGGACCGCCTGAACCGAGACGCGGAGACGACGGGGCTGCTCCGCCGCCTGGCCTTCTACTGGGTGCCCATCCTCAACGTGGATTGCGCGCACTTCGGCACGCCGGGCAACACGCTCTACGGCACGAACCCCAACCGCAAATGGATGGAGGACCAGGGGCCGGAGCAGGAGGCCGTCGAACGGTTCTTCCTCGAAAAGGGGGAGGCCGGCCTGCGGCCGGGCCTCATGCTGGACGTCCACGGTGGCGGCGGGTGGCGCAACCACAACATCCTGTCCGACTACCAGACCGACCGCGCGAACGTGCCCGATGACAGCGGGCTCGAGGGCGCCGACCGGCTGAAGCCGGAATGGTTCGCGCTGCTGGACGAGGTGGCCGGGCTGCGGGAGGTCTGGCGCAACGGCCACGTCAGCGGGCCCGTGCGCGCGCCGGACTGGTTCCAGCGCACCTTCGGCTGCCCGGCCATGACGCTGGAGTGCAGCGTCGTCTCCTACCTGGACCCCGTCGCGCGGCGCACGCGAACCTTCACGCTGGAGTCCTACCTGGAGCTCGGCCGCAACCTCGCCCGTGCGCTCGCCCGCGCCGACGGACTGCTGCGACGTGGGGCCAGGCTACCGTAGAGCCCCAGCATCACCCGAGGACCCGGCGTGCGGACTGCGGAGGAGCAGTGTGCAGGCTGCGGCGCAGCCTGTTTCGCGACCTCTGATCAGCGCCGGCCCCTACACCCGGTGCAGTTCCTCCTCGATGCGGGCGGCCAGGTGATCCAGGATGGCCTGCACCGCGCGCTCACCCAGCTCAGCGCCGGCCGTCTCCCTCAGGTCCTCCGGGAAGCGCCACGTGCCCCGGGGCGACTCGTAGCCCCAGGGATTCGGGCGCGGCGGGTGCTGCGTGGGGATCTCCAGTTCCTGTGTGTACTCCTCCATGCGCACCAGTTCCGGAAAGAGCGCCATCGCCATCGAGGTCTCGAACGTGCCGGCGTGGTCGCACGGTTCCCGCCCGTCCACGGTCACGCCCTCGTACTCGGGCTGGGCGATGATGCGTACGTCGCGGGCCGCCTCATACTCGGCCGCCGCCTCCTTGACCGTCTCCACCTGGTACGGCCCGTAGTGCCCTGTCAGGAAGACGATGACCTTCGCCCCCATCAGGTCCAGGTTGACGAAGAACTCCTTGAAGACGCGCTTGACGGTCTCTTTGCTGAAAGTGATGGTGCCGAACATCTCGTCGTAGCCCACCACGCCGAGCCACTGCTGCGGCAGCAGCACGGCACCGGTGCGCTCGGCCAGGCGCTCGGCGATGCCCCGTATCTTCAGCGCGTCGAGCCCGAGGGGCAGGTGGTCGGCGTGCCATTCCAGGATGCCGGTCGCCAGGATGACGACAGGGTAGCGCTCGAGCGCCGCCCTCAGCTCCGAAGGGGTCATCTCCTCGGCTTTGTGAGTCACTTTCCATCCTCCCGCAGGATCATCCGGCGGCGCTGCCGCTAGGCTCGATCACGCGCCCGCCTCCGGGGAACTCCCCGTAGTCGCGCAGGTCAATCGTCCGGCCCGGGCAGGCCCAGTCCAGTCCCATCTCGTTCGGCAGCCGATTGGCCCGGTAGCAGGCGCGGAGTTCGTCCTGGAGACCTTCGACCCACGTGAGCCTTTCGGCCCGCGCGCCGCTGACGCGTACCCGCGCGGCGAGGAAGTCCACCGGCTCCCCGGCCGAGTCGTGCAGCCCGTTGACGCAGAGCGTCTGCGCCAGGGCCGCCTCCGGCGGGCAGAGCACCGGTTCCCGCCCCAGGACGGCGTTCAGAGCGTTGGCCAGCTTCTCCTTGCCGCCGGCGGCCGGCTCGGGGTAGTCCTTCGTGGCGCCGTTTCGGAAATGCGCCATGAACGGCGAATGGCCCGGCTCGCTGACGACGGTCGCCTCCTCGAATTCCAGGGACACCAGCGGCCCGAGGGAGCGATTGACCGCATGGGAGGCGTAGTAGAGCACTTCCGTGCCGCCACCGGTGCGGGCGCGCAGGGCGCCGGTGTCGAAGTTCTCGATGTCCTTGGCCCGATATATCTCTCCCGTCACCTCGACGGGCCAGGCGCTGGAGTCCGCCCGCTCCCCCAGGCAGTAGAGCAGGTTGTGCAGGTAGTGGGCGGTGGCGTTGTTGATGACGCTGTCCAGCACCCAGCGCCCCGCCGGGTCCTTGCGGCGACCGGCCCAGTTGTTGCGGCGGAAGTACCCCTCCCTGCGGGGCCAGAGCACGATGCTCTTGAACCGCCTGGGCGCGCCGAACAGGCCGGCCCGGATGTCGCGCTTCAGCGCCTGGATGGTGCGGCTGTAAGACCACTGGTAGCCGATGGCGACCACCCGGCCGGCATCGTCCCTGGCGGCGATCATCCGTCGGCCGTCCTGCACGGTGGCGGTCAGGGGTTTCTCGCAGTAAACGTGCGACCCCTGCGAGAGCGCCAGGCACGTCTGGGGGACGTGAAACTGGATGGGCGAAGCGATGACGGCCAGGTCGGCCTCGCCTTCGGCGTAGAAGTCCTCCAGCGCACTGTAGAGCGGCACGTGGCGCCGCTTGAGTTCCTCCAGGACGCGGCTGCCCTCCCAGGCGGGGTCGGCGGCCCCCACGATGCGGCAGTCGTACTCTTCCTGCAACGCCATCAGGGACTCGACAAGATGGGCGCCATAGCCCCCAATGCCCGAAAAGACGACTCTTATCGGCTTATTCAACATCATTCTCCTGCGGTGTCACGCCTTGTGGGGCGGCCGGCTCGCCGGGGCGTCGGGGGCCGGCCGAACCGCCTATTCTGCCCGCGCCGCCGCGCCCTTGCAAAGGAATCCGCTTACTTTGCCGGAACGTGGAACCCGCCCTCTGCGCCGGCGGTCGTTGCTCTCGAAGACGGATGAAGGACCCGGCGGATGGGAGCCGGGATGGACAACGAAGGGGCGGTTCACCTATAATGTACATTTGAGTAAGCGACCTCATTCAGGCAGCAAAGCCCCCATATGCTGACGAAAGTCCTTGAGAAAGCCAGCGATGTGTTCAAGGCTGTGTTCGGCACCTCCAACGAGCGGGTGCTGAGCGAGCTGGTTCCCTACGTGGACAAGGTCAATTCCCTGGAACCCGAGTTCCAGCGGAAGACCGACGCCGAACTGCGAGAACTGACGCGCCAGTTCCGCGAGAGCCTGCAGGGGCTGGAGTCCTTTGAGCGGAAGCAGGAGGCTCTCGAACAGATACTGCCCCTGGCCTTCGCCTGCGTGCGGGAGGCGGCCCGGCGGGTGCAGGTCACCCCGAATCCGGAAAGCCCCTACCCGACGATGCGTCCTT
>PUMJ01000022.1 GCA_003551305.1 Candidatus Brocadiaceae bacterium | reverse complement strand
GGATGGTGAACACGTCGAGCCGGTAGAACAGGTCGCGCCGAAATTCTCCATCCTGGACCATCTGCCACAGGTCACGGTTGGTGGATGCGATGACGCGGCAGTTGACCTGGACGTTTTCCGTGCTGCCGACTCGCTTGAAGGACTTCTCCTCCAGCACCCGCAGCAGCTTGGCCTGGAGCTTGATCGGCATCTCGCCTATCTCGTCCAGGAAGATGGCGCCCTCATGCGCCGCGCCGAACAGGCCCTTGCGAGAGGTTGTGGCGCCGGTGAAGGCCCCTTTCTCGTGGCCGAAAAGCTCGGCCTCCAGCAGGGATTCGCTGACGGCCGCGCAGTTGATGTCCACGAAGCGCGCATCCTGGGGCCGTTCTGAGAACTCGAAGATCGCCCGTGCCACCAGCTCCTTGCCCGTCCCGCTCTCCCCCTGGATGAGGACCGTGGACTCGTTTGACCGGCTCACCATGCAGACCTGCCGGTATATGCTCTTGAGGGCATCACTGACGCCCAGCAGGGTCCATCCGGGGGTGGAGATGCGGACGCCCTCCTCGTCCACGCGGTGCAAGCGGCCGGCGGATGTGTTAGGGCCGATGGCCTGTTCGATGGCCTTCTGGACCTGGCGGGCGCGGAACGGCTTTTCGATGAAGTGGCAGGCGCCCATCTTCGTTGCGCGCACGGCCTTCTCGATGTCGGCGTGCCCGCTGATGACGATGATGGGCATGGCGCTGTTGAGCTTGCGGGCCTTCTCTATAAGGAAGAAGCCGTCCCTGTCCGGCATACGCAGGTCCACGAGCATCACGTCGGGCAGGTACCGCTCCAGCTTGCTGAGGCCCTCTTCGGCGCGGGCGGCCGTGTGCACGTCGTAGTCGAGATCCTGTAGATAGACCTCGATGCTGCTTCGTATGCTCTCCTCGTCGTCAACGAGCAGGACGGTGCGGGGCATAGTCGGCTTCCGTTCTGGCTCCGTCAGTGTGCGCAGTGACAATGCAGAACCAGGATTCTATGGAACCCGCTCGGGCAAAGTCAATCGGGCCTCGCGGGAAGCGTCTTACGTTGAAGGCCTTCCGCTTTCGCCTTTGGCTCGCGACTCTCCATCAGCACCCGGCAACTGCCCCTGGCGTGCGCCCCCCTCCTCGGCGCCGGCTCAGCGGCCCAGCACATGGATGTTCATCGTCATGGTCGGTTGGTGAGTCACGCAGACGAGCGTGTAAATGCCGGTCTTCTCGGTAGTGAACTCGATCACGTGGAGCTCTCCGCGCCTGACGGTGAACACGATGTCCGTCCCGTCCGGCCCCGCGACGGGCTCTCCGTCCGGGTCGAGCAGGACGTTTTCGTGGTGAGCGCCGCGAACGCCCAGGATCTCCATCGTAATTCGTTCGCCCTGATAGGCGATCACCTCCTGCGGCACGAACATGTAGCTTCCGATGCGCCACTCATCCTCGGCGGTCATGAACAGGTAATATCCGGGCGCGCCACCCCTCTCGAAAGGGTCATCCCCGGGCCCGAAGTATTCGGGGAATTCCTCGACTGTCTCCTGCGGGAAAGGGTCCTGCTCCACGGTCCGGCGTGCGTCCAGTTCCGTCGCCTGCACGTAGATTGTGCGCTCCCCTGCATCCTCCGCCGGTGCGGGTCGGCAGGAGATGCCGCTGCTTGCCACCAACCCCACAGTCAAGATGCCCACCGCCGCCAACAGCTTTCTGTTCCATAACATGTTTTCGACATTGCCCCCTTACAGTAGCGGATTCCCGAGCGGCACTGCTTCCACCCCGAGACTACACCGGCCGGCGACTTTGTCAAGTCGATTGCACGCCTGACCATTTGCCGGCAGAGCAGACAGGGCTTGGCGGCTGAGATGGCAGGACCACAGCACGCCGAGACGGGCCGCAAAGTGGCGCCCGCGAAAACGGGCTAATGTGCCGGGCGTTTTCTCCGAAAAGAAGGGTAGACGTGATGCACCCGGCTCAGTATGGTACGCTATTGGCGAGTCAATGCCTCGAAGGGAGGCAAACCGGCAATGATTGACGAGATAAACGGACCGGGACACGGGCATCTTGACCGCCTGGCCCGCAACGGCAAGACGAACGCGCGCGAAACGGGCCGGGCCCCCGGCGGCGAGGCGGACTTTGAAGCCGCCGAGCTGGGTGTCTCCGGCGAACTGCGCAGCCTCATCGAGCGCATCAAAGCCGCCGAGACGTATCGCAAAGACCGCGTCCACCAGGTGCTGGAAAAACTCCAGCGCGGCGAACTGGTCACCTCCGAGGCCGTGCGAGAGGCGGCCGAGAGGATACTGCAGGAGGGACCGTGATGCCCGCCCGCATGCCGAGAGACAGGAAGTTCCTCGGCATCATGTACGAGTGTTGTCACGCCTACGGCCGCGCCTACCGCAACCCCGAGGGCGACGCCTACGAGGGCCGGTGCCCGCGCTGCGGCCGTGCCGTGCGCGTGCGCATTGACCCCCGGGGCACACGGCAGCGCTTCTTTGTGGCCTACCCGCGTAGCTGACGTGATGGATCCGCCAACAGGCGTTGAATAATCGAACGCCCGCGGGTCGCCTCCATGCTCTGCCCGCAGGGGCGGCAGTTTTTTTCCCCGCCGTTTCACGATACCGTCCTGTGCCTGAGCCGCCTGTCCGCCGGCCCGCCGCTCCCCTCCGCTCAGCCCCGGGAACGTCGTAAGACGTTGGCAGCCTATTTGCTGCGATAACCGTTCTGTGCGTGCCCGGCTCCTTTCCCCGGTCCGTGGGCGGGCCTGACGTGGCGCGCGTTGAAACCGGGTTGGCGAGGTGGCTAAGGTGAAGCTGCACTGTTTGAGACCAGCTTCCACAGACGAGGGCGCATCCCCCATGCGCGAGCTGAACAAGACCGCCGAAGCCTTGCTTGAGGAGTTACGCGCCGAACATCAGCATATCATGCGGACCGACAGGCTTGTGCAGGAGAGCCGCGCCACCCTGCTGCAACTGCGCGAGCGCATGGCCGCCGATACGG
>PUMJ01000170.1 GCA_003551305.1 Candidatus Brocadiaceae bacterium | reverse complement strand
CGTTAACCACGAACCATCCTTCCGGGCCTTCTTCGTAACCGGGGTTGTCCACCCAGTCGGCTTCGAAGTCTTCGGTCCACGGGAAGTCGTCTATGGCGTCCACGGGGTCGGTGACTGTCTCGCCCCAGAGCTCCAGCGCCAGGTCATAGGCCAGCTGGTCGCGGTAGAATCTGCCTGTTTCGTGGCTTATGGAGGCAAATGCCGGGTGGTCCATGCCTCTTGCCACGTCGTCAACAGGATCGGTGCGGTGCCATGCCTGGCCGTCGCCCACCTCGGAGTTCATCCACAGGAACCAGGTGCCTGAACCGTTGTCGGCATCGATCTGTGCGGATACCCATCCGTCTTCCATGTCCATGTCGTCGTCGAGGATCATGGTAAACTTATAAAGGGTATAGGTGTCATTCCACACCGGGCCTACTTCATCCACGTCGGCATCGATGTGTTGTGTCGAAACCGGGTTGGCCCAGTCGGGCTCCATGGGCATCATGCCGCCGGGCTCGATGCTTCCGGGGGTGCTTGCGCCCGGGTCATCCCATGTGCCGCCTTCTTCGGCGATGATGTTATCGTCGGGGTCGATGATCGCGTAGTAGTTTTCATTGGACCAGCTGCCCGCGACATATATTGTAGAGATCTCGTCGCCGGCATCGGCGTCGAAGGTGTAGTACTTGGGATCCGGATCACCTGGTTCCATGGTGGCGTCTTCGATCACCAGGTTGCCGTTAACAAATACAGACACGAAGCTGCCGTCGCCCCAGTCCCAGTGGTCCCAGGAGTCCTGGAGGGCAAGTTCATAGGTCCCAGTGATGGGGGCTTCCAGGCCTTCCACGAACTCTTCGTCATAGTCATAGAAACGCACGATGAAGGGTTCGGTGTCGTCGGGATCCATCTCGCTCCAGCCGGTGCCGTCGTGGTACAGGGTCAGGCCATAGATAACCACTTCTTCGATGGTGCCGTCCACGTCAAAGAAGTTCTCGGCCGCTTCGTAATCGATGTCGGCATCGTCGTCAATGGCACTTGTTGCAGCGGTACCGCCGTCGTAGTAAGGCTGGTTGAACAGCAGGTCATCAATGGGTTCTTCGTCTTCTTCCACCAGGGCCACATGGATGGTCTTGTCTTCGCCATCGACGGTGAAGTCAACTGTTTCATCCTCAAAGCCTGCCATAGTAACAAGCGCGGTATAACTGCCGTCAGCCAGGTCGATCATGGCCATGCCGTCTTCGTCGGTATGGATGGGCTCCATGTCGTTGATGGCTACGGAAGCCCCTTCGATGGGATCTTCGTCTGCGGTATCCTCAAATACATGGAAGGTCACTTCGTACATATCTACTTCTTCAGCTTCTCCCACCAGGATGTCATCTATGTACCATTGGTTGATATTAAAGGTGTTTCCTACATATGTAAATGCAATGTGGAATTCTTCTCCAGCTACATCGTCAAGATCAACAGTTACCTCAGTGGATGGAATGTCATCGCGGCTTGGGATCGAGCGATCTTCACCTGCTCTATCCTTTTCACCAATGGTGAGCACCCATTGATCGGTCCAGGTTTGACCGTCAAGCGAAGTTTCTACTACCAGGTCATAACCACCGCTATAATCATTGACCATATGCATGAAAGTAAGGGATATGCTTGTTTCGTCGGTGCCATCGATCAATGGGGTGGCCACGCGCACTGAATCGGTAACCGACGGGCTCCAGTTCATGCGCAGCTCGGGAGCTTCTCCCCCGGCATTATCGGAATCATTTACAGCCCAGTTGTTGTGTGTGCGAATCCAGTTCGATGGAAGCTCACCTGAAGGCACTCCTGAGAAGTCTTCCAGCCATGGAATTTCGATGGCTTCGAAGGGTACAAAATGAGCTTTCACAGTGTAATCATCGTCCATCGTGATGGTGGTGACTGCAGCATCGGGGTCGCCTACTTCGCCGGTCCAGTGGCTGAACTCCCATCCCAGGTCGGCGGTGGCAGTCAGATCAACCACATCGTCTTCCAGGTAGGTATGATCGCCCACTTCCGGATCTACTGTACCCTCGCCGTCCGGCTCTTCCATGGTAAGTGTGTAGGAATCCAGTGCGAGGAAGAAGGCTTTAACCTCGATGTCTTCGGTGATAACGATGGTGGTATCGGCCACGTCAGCATAGAAATCACCGTTCACTTCCCACTTTTCGAATTCCCATGTATAGTCGGCTTCTGCGCTAAGCGTTATTTCGGTATCTTCCAGGTAGTCATGTGCTCCCACATCGGGGATCACTGTGCCTTCGCCTTCGGGGTCGAGCATGGTAAGCGTAAACGTGTCGAAGTCGCCCACAGCTACATGATCAACATAAATCCAGGCAAAACCGGTGTCATCGTCTTCGGTGAGGTAATAGTGGAAGGCCAGGTGTTTTACTCCAGAATAGTCTTCCAGGTTGACGACATAAGCTTCCCACTCCTGGGTAAATGCGAATTCTTCTAAGAGAGTGGCATTGTCATGGAGATCGTCGACATTATCATATAATTGATCCAGGATGAGGATGCGCATGTTTTCGCGATATCCATCTGGTGTCTGGGCTACATTGCCATAGAAAGTCAGCATAGCAGCTTCCGGGTTATCCAGGTCCAGTGGTGGAGTGATCAGCCATTCGTCCGCGAGGTTGTTGCTGGCAAAACCGTTATAAGAGCGTGCTGAGTAGTCGCCAGTATGGGCAAAGGTATGTTGTTCCCAGTAGCTGCCATCAGCTCCATTTACCACGAACCAGCCCTCAGGGCTTTCTTCGAAACCGGGTTGGTCTATCCATGGTTCTTCAAAGTCTTCAGTCCAGGGGAAGTCTGTAACCGTCTCCATCGGAGGCGTTTCGGTTATTTTGTCTTCATCCAGGTAAAAGTCATCACCTTGCCAGGTGAACGACTCATTTTCGCTGGCGTCTACATAGATTTCGCCTGTGGTGGTGGTAAATGTAGGATTGGCACCAAAGTCTTCAAATGCCTACTGGTATTTGGTAGTGCCTCCT
>PUMJ01000061.1 GCA_003551305.1 Candidatus Brocadiaceae bacterium | reverse complement strand
TGCCGCCTACGAGTTCCTGGCGGAGGTGCAGAACCCGCCGCGGGGATTCCTGCCCCTGGCGGCGCAGACGCTTGCGCGCGAGGAGGATCTGGAGACGCGCCAGGCCGCCCTGGACTACGTCCGCGCCCTGGCCGGCCGTCCTGACAGCACGCGGGCGGCGCTGAAGGTCGTGACCGTGGCGGCTGAGGATGATGAGGTGAGCGTCCGGATGGACGCCCTCTGTGCGCTGACGTCCCTGGCGGAGGGCAACGAGGACATCGTGGTGGAGACGCTGATGGAGGCGACGCGCGATGCCCGCTACGAGGTCATGCGGTATGCGCTTGAGCGTCTGGCGGATTTCGGCGAACACCTTGGTCCCGAGCATGTGCAGCGCCTTGAGGAGCTGCGCCGCCGGTACCCCGGCTCCCGCCACGAAGCGTGGGACAGGGAATACGGACTGGAGCCGCTCGAGGAGGTTATCAACCGCGCACTGAACCCCGGCCGTCAGGCGTTCCGGTGGTCTAGCGGCTATCTCGTTGCCACGAGCTGATGCTTTGGAAGACAACATCACCGCGGTGCAGCGGGAGGATGGCAGGGTGATATGCTACGGGTAGGATGAGGCCGACAGGCGGGCCGCCTTTCGTGCCGAAAGGAGTGCGGGGTATGAGAAGATGGCTATGTCTGGTGATGGTAGCCGTTGTGGCGGTCCTGGGGCTGGCGGCCCTCGGGGGTCTCCTGGGCGCGTGCAGACGACCCAGTGAGTGGCAGGTGGTGGAGTCTCCAGATCCCGAGGCTGAGCAGCAAGCCATAGAAACCGCACGCCAGGTGGCATTGGAGGAAGGGGTTGACCTTGACATTTACGATAGGGTTGAGGCCTTTCTCTTCAGTAACGGTGTGTGGCACGTTAGGTTCCACGTCAAAGACAGTTGGTGGCCTTACTCGTCGCCAGGGCTGGGAGGCCATTTTTCAGTGGCCATCTATCCCGATGGGCAGACTCGACTGATCCCGGGGCGGTGAAGTCTCGGTGGTTGCCGGGAGGATGAGCGAGGTGCTGGACGGGGCGACAGGGCCGGGCCCGCTGCCTGTCCCCGCCTGAGAGTTGATGACGAGAAGAGGAACTCTCATGTCCAACATCCGAGGAGTTATGAAAGCGCTGGCGGCATCCGGCCTTGTCCTTGTCGGTATCTCTTCGTGCGTGGTGCTGAACGCCCTCGAACGGGGGCGGCTCGGAGAGGCCGTGGGATGGGGCAGCGTGGCGGTGGTGATTGTGATGCTGGCCTGGGGCCCCATCAAATCCGTCGCGCTGCAGTGGGCACGGCTTGCGTGGCGGGCGCTGGTCGCCGTGCTGCGTGGGTACGTCATGCTGGTTCGTCTGTGTGTCCTGGGATTGGCCCGTTTCTTCTTCATCGTTCGCCTTCACCATGCTTCCGCGTGGCTGGCCCGGCTTAGCTCACGGATAGGACGGAAGACGGGAACGCCTCCGTGGGCATACGCCTACTGGCTGCAGGCCACGAGTCACTGGTTCTCCGGTGAACCGGAACGGGCCCGGCGCGTGTGCGTCACCTGGGCGGACGTCCTGCCATCCGGCCTGCCCGCCCTGGGGTTCATGAGCTTGCAGATGGGACGCCTGAGCGAGGCGCAGGACTGTTTTGACAGGGCACTGGCCGATCCCGCGAGCCGGGCGGATGCTCTGATGGGCAAAGCCGCGGTGACATATGCTGAGGGTAACGCCGAGGCCGCGGGGGAATACGCTCAACGGGCGGTTGAAGCCGGCTTCACAGACGTTCGTTTCCTGGAGGATGCGCCGTACGTAAAGCAGTTCTGCGACGACCCTCGATACATGGCATGCTCGAAAGAGCCGCGCAACAGGGCAAAAGGGGCGTCCTTGCGGAGGTGGATGAGGCCGGCCGCGAACTCCACGAGGAGGCGGTTTCGACCTGGCGACAGTGGCGGCGTAACCCCCTCATCATCACTCTGCTCATCCTCGCGGGCATATTCCTGTTTATCTGGATCGCCGGGGTGGCGCTCTTGTGGGCGGTATCAGCGCTGGCGACGTAACGACAAGGCCCGCTTGCGCAGAACACGCCCGCCCGTGCAGGGCGAGGGTGCGGTATACTACGACTGCGACGAAGCCGGGAGGATGCAATGGATAGGGTGCGGCGGTGCAACGCCACTGTGAAGACCTGCGTCGTGGTCATAGCCCTCGCGGGTCTGCTGGCAGGGGCTGCTGGAGGCCAGGCAGTGCGCAGTGTGGAGGGTAACGGGCCGCAGGAGCCGGCCTCGAATCCCGCAGAGCGTCTGGACTCCGGCAATGCACGCAACCCCGGGGACCTGGACGAGCGAGAGATGATCGGCGCCCTGAGGGCTCTCCTCAGGGCGTTGGGTTGGGACCTCGAGCATTGGGAGCGCAGGTACGAGACGCGGCTGGAGGAGTTGCGAGAGAAGGGACTGCTCGTCGAGCGGGCAGTGATCTGGGACCGCGCGCAGGGCATCGAGCCGGAGGAAAACTCGGCTCTGTTTTT
This sequence comes from Candidatus Brocadiaceae bacterium, assembly GCA_003551305.1. Classification (GTDB taxonomy): domain Bacteria; phylum Planctomycetota; class Brocadiia; order SM23-32; family SM23-32; genus B1Sed10-231. The sequence goes on along the minus strand of PUMJ01000061.1, from coordinate 39,787 downwards.
CATGCGGGCGTCCCGGCGGGCGTTTGGCCTCATTGACACCCAGGTCACCGACGCGGGGGTGGAGGCGTTGAAAGAAGCCCTGCCCGAGCTAAGCCTCAGGCACTGAGTGGAGGAAGAGGCGGCCTGAGGATGACGGACATGAGCCTATGCACTCTGAGGAAAGGAGAAGGACCTATGATGGGCAAACCGAGTATGACGGTTGTGGCGGGCCTGGCCCTGGCTACAACACTGCTTCTGCTCGTCGGCGTGGCGGGTTGTGATGCCGACCGGCAACCCGTTCGGCAGCAGGCGCCTGCACGGGAGAAGGCAGCCGAGAAGCCCGCGGAAGAGGAAGAACTGGTCGGGCCGCTGACGTTCAACTCCGAACTGCCCCTCACAGTGCGGGCCGTGAGCGTTGACTGGGAGACAATGCATTGGGAGATGTTCGACATCGGCAGCACGCCGGCCGATGAGCCGCTCCGGATTCCCGAGTGCAGCTACTGGTGCGTCGAGTCCGACGGAGAGCCGAGCTGGGAGGCCGTGGCGGAGGAGGTGCGCCGCCAGGACATCCCGGGTCTCATAATGGACGGTGCCACTGATGAGGACCTTCGGCACCTGCGCGGGCTGCACAACCTGCGAATGCTTGTTCTCGATCGCACCCAGGTCACCGACGCGGGCCTTGAGCACCTGTCGGGGCTGCACAACCTGCGGGAGCTTGGGCTTTGGCGCACTCAAGTCACCGACGCGGGCCTTGAGCACCTGTCGGGGCTGCACAACCTGCGGGAGCTTGATCTCGACGTCACCCGGGTCACCGACGCGGGCCTTGAGCACCTGTCGGGGCTGCACAACCTGCGGATGCTTGGCCTCATTGACACTCAAGTCACCGACGCGGGCATGGAGCACCTTTCGGGGCGGCACAACCTGCGGGTGCTCTATCTCAGTAACACTGAGGTCACCGACGCGGGGCTTGAGCACCTGAGCGGGCTGCACAACCTGCGGTGGCTTCATCTCCGCGGCACCCAGGTCACCGACGCGGGGCTTGAGCACCTGCGCGGGCTGGACAACCTGGAGTGGCTTTATCTTCACGGCACCCAGGTCACCGACGCGGGCCTTCAGCACCTGTCGGGGCTGCACAACCTGCGGGAGCTTTGGCTTTCGCGCACTCAAGTCACCGACGCGGGGCTTGAGCACCTGCGCGGGCTGGACAACCTGCAGCGGCTTTATCTTCACGGCACCCAGGTCACCGACGCGGGCCTTGAGCACCTGTCGGAGCTGCACAACCTGCGGGAGCTTTCTCTTCTCCGCACCCAGGTCACCGACGCGGGCCTTCAGCATCTGCGCGGGCTGCACAACCTGCGGGGGCTTGGCCTCCCGCGCTCTGTCACCGACGCGGGGGTGGAGGCGTTGAAAGAAGCCCTGCCCGAGCTAAGCATCTGGCGCTGAGTGCAGGAAGAGGCGGCCCGAGGGTGACGGACACGAGCCGATCCACTCTGAGGGGAGGAGCCGTGACCGGCGAGTGGTGGATCGCAGACACATACGGGTCCGAGAAGCAACGCAGGGCAAGCCCCGCCGCCTGCCCTGTCTGGGTCCCTGCCTGTGCGGAGCACGCAGACAGGCAACGCACAGGCAGGCGCAAGCGGGCAGGACGCAGGAGCGGTGCCGCGCTCCGCGAGCGCGCCATCTACCGCACTTCAGGGGACGCGGCCCGGACGGTGTTGAGTTGTCCGACATGCACGAACGGCCCCCTTGCAAGAGCGGCATCGCGTTCCCTGTAGCGCCCCTTCAGGGCGCGGGTTTCGGGGGGCGCCCGGAGACCCAGGGCTGCGCCCCGGGCTGTCATGGAGCGCCCCGTTGGGGCGCCTCTGTCTCTGCACGGGGCGCTTTATGATGCTCGGCCGCCTTTGCCGCACTACCCGCTATTGGCCTTCCCGCCGGGGCGGCGTCCGCCGTCGCCCTTTACGGGCAACACGCAACCAGCAACGAGCAACTGCCTTCGTCGTTTTCCGCGCTCCGGATGCCGTCGAGGGGGCCTCTCGGCGCGCCTGAGGGTGCCTGGCGGCGCAATGATTGCTTTTGCCCCTGCTTTTCCGGCAGAATCAAGGCCAAGGGAAAGTGGGCCCGCGTGTGGCCCGACCGGGAGGGACACCATGGATTACGTGGCGCTGTTCATGTGGCTGTGCCTGTGCCTGCTGCTGGGCGGGGTGATGCACTACGTGATGAGGGGTCCTTTGACGCACCGGCCCGTCCAGTTGCTGGCCGCGCCCGGCATGGTTATGCGCAAGTTCACCATGACGCTGGTGGCCCTGCTGTGCGGCGGCACGGTGACGCGGGTGCGCATCTACGAGCTGACGTGGCGGGACGTTGACTTCAAGGCGGACGGCACGGCCGGGGTGGCCCGGGTGCTGGTGCCTCTGGCGCCGTTGTTCGGCGGGGCGCTGGCCGTCATGGCCCTCAACACCGCTTTCGGGGCGCCGCTTGAGTTCGACTACACTCCGCCTTCGCTGGCGGCCCTGGACAGCGGCGGCCTGCAGGGGTTCCTGCAGGGGACCGGCGCCCTGCTGACCCGCGTCGTGCGGCAGGGCAGCCAGGTGGACTGGACCTCCTCGCGTCTCTACATCCTGCTGGCGCTGCTTTTCAGCATGGCGCTGGGCGGGTGCGTCCCGCTGGAGCGCATCAAGGAGGCCGTCCTGGGAGCGGGCCTGCTGGCCGTGGTGCTGGCCCTGGTCTCGACCGTCGCCGTGCAGCGCGGCCCCGGCGGCGAGAGCGTGGTGGCCGCCTGGTTCGGCAACACCATCGAGTTCGTGGTCAGCGTCTCGGCCGCCGCCTTCGTCATGATGGTTTACGGGATGCTGGCGGCCATCGCGGTGGGCATCGCCACGCGGCTCTACGAGCTGGTGGTCAACCGGGGCTCGGGCAGCGGCGGCGGCAAGAAGACGGCCACCCTGACGGCGGCCGGCGAGCGCAAGCAGGCCGCCTGACGGCGCTTCCGGCGATCCGCCGGAGGCTGCGCGGTGCCGGCCGCGGCGGCATGGCTCCTCTGGCCGCGCTTTCTCACCCGCCCAGGCGCTCGTAGCCGAACATGATGAAGTAGCGCTCCAGCACCCCGGCGACTCCCTCCACCCAGGCGTGGTGCAGATTCGTCAGGGGGAAGCGGTCCAGGTCCGGGCCGACGTGGCCGTCGAACGCCTGCCGGACGTGCTCCGGCTCCAGCATCTTCGCCCCCAGCAGCCCCTGCTCGACCAGCGCCTCCATCTCGTGGCGCTCGATGAGATTGCCCGCGTTGTTGAGCACGAACTCGACGGTCTTGCAGGCGCCGGTGGTCTCGATGATGGTCCAGACATTGACCTTGACGAAGCCGTCGCGGGGGACGCCGCTCAGGTCCGCCTCGCCCATGCAACTGGTGCCGTGCAGGACGAGGTTGGGGCCGACGGCCTCGGTGATGCGGCGGGCCTGCTCGGCGCTGTAGCGGGCCTGGCCGGCCTCTGCGGCGCGGTGCTCGGTGCCGACGTTGGGCACTATCAGGTCGCAGCCCGTCTCGCTCAGGAAGCGTTCGGCCTGCTCGGGGGTGGTCATGGCAAACGCCTCGCCCGCCTCGCGGGCTTCTTTCAGTTCGGCGACGGCGCCCTCGACGACCACCCTGTCGGCGTAACGCTCGACGTAGCGGGCGGTGCGCCGGATGTTCTCCTCCAGGGGCCAGTGGCTGGCGTCAAACATGACCATGGCGACCTCGTCCAGCCTGCCTTCAAGCAGCCACCGGTCGCCCTCCGGCTGGCCGTGGTCGAGCATGGGGAAGACGCGGCAGCCGGCGTAGGGGCCGTCTGGGTCGAGCAGCGCCCTCAGGTCGCCCATCAGGCGGGCGAAGCCGAGCCCGGGGTCGCCGCAGCAGAGGTAGTTGGAAAGATGGCGGCGGGCGTGGTAGCTGCCGCAGAACGAGACCGAGACCGGGGGGTCGGGGATGCCGAACCGTCGCCCGGCCGCGACCGTGGCCTCCAGTATCGCCTCGGTGGTCCAGGCGTTCTCCGTGCAGAAACAGGGCATCGCCACCTGGCTGGTGCGGAGGGTGTCGAGCAGTTCTCGGCTGGCGCGGACGTCGGTGACCAAAGGCATGATGCTCCCCCTGCCGGCGGACGTTTGACTTGGCGAATGGAGGGTGCGAAACTAACCATGAACCGGGCTGAAGAGCCGGCCGCCCAGTGTATGAACCCCCCTGCCTCGTGTCAAATCCCGGAGACGCCTGTGTCCCACCCCGCGCCCGAACTGACGACCTACGAGGACGCCGTTGGCTTCCTCGAGCTGGCCCTGGACTACGAGAAGCTGCGGCAGTGGAACTACAACCGCCGCAACCTGAACCTGGCGCGCACCCGCGAACTGCTGGCCGCCCTGCAGCAGCCGGACAGGCGCTACAGCATCATCCACGTGGCCGGCTCGAAGGGCAAGGGCACCACGGCCGGGGCGGCCGCCCACATACTGACGGCCATGGGCCGGCGGACGGGCCTGCTCACCTCTCCCCACCTGGTCACCCACCGGGAGCGAATCCGCGTGGACGGGCGGATGATCAACCCGCAGCAGTTCCTGGAAGGCGTCCGCGCCATGGCGCCGCACGTGCAGCGTAAGCGCGAGGAGGAGGCCGCGACGACGGTCCGCGCGCCCACTTACTTCGAACTCCTGACGGGCCTCGGCCTGCACCACTTCGCCGACTGCGGCGCCGAGTGGGCCGTCGTCGAGGTGGGCCTGGGGGGACGGCTGGACTCGACCAACGTCGTTATGCCCGACTGCTGCGTGGTGACGAACATCGGCTTCGAACACACCGATAAACTGGGGGACACAGCCGAGGAGATAGCGATGGAGAAGGCCGGCATCTTCAAGGACGGGGTGCCGGTCGTCATCAGTGTGCAGCAGTACGCGGATGCACTGAGGGCGCTGCAGGATGCCGCCGAGGCCCGCCGCTGCCCTTACCGCCTGGTCGGCCGGGACGTGACGGTGCATGACGCGCGCCCCCTGGCCAGCCCCTCGCGGCGGCCGGACGCCCCGGTAGGTTGGCGCTTCAGCCTCAAGACGCCGGACAACACCTACGAGGACGTTTTCACCCCCCTGCTCGGGCGGCACCAACTGGACAATCTGGCGGCGGCCGTGGCCGCCGTAGAACTCGCCGCACAGCGCGTGGGGCAGCCGTTGAAGCCGGAGCGCGTGGCCCCTGCCATCGCCGGCTACCAGGTGCAAGCCCGCATGGAGGTGCTGCAGCGCTCGCCGGCCGTCATCCTCGACGTGGCCCACACGGTCGAGTCCATGGAGGCCCTGCTGCGGGCCATCGAGACTCACTTCCCGGGGCGCCCCCTGAGGGCGGTGTTCGGCTGTTCGGCGGACAAGAAGGTGCGCGGGATGCTGCACCGGCTGCGCCGTCGTTGCCTCTCCATCACCCTGACGCAAGCGCAGAGCCCCCGCGCCATGGAGGTCGCCCAGGTGGAGCGGGCGGCCCGCGCCATCGGGGTGGAGCCGCCCGAAGGGCTGCAGGTGGTGGCCGATTCCCGCCAGGCCCTCGAGTCGACCCTGGCGGTGGCAAAGCCCGAGGACGTCATCTGCGTGACGGGCTCGTTCTTCACGGCGGGCGAGGTCCGCGAGCGCTGGCTGCAGGCCCACCCGCCGGGCGTAACTGAGCCGTCCTCCGCGTAGCGTCCCCGGCGTGGGGGCGAGCGGAAAGCGCCGGTCCTCACTCACTCGGCCGATAGCACGTAGGTCCATTCGGGCGCCTCTTCCGGACTGCCCGGCTCAAAGGTCTCAGCGCGTCCGGAAGCGTAGCCCTCGATGCGCATCCCCTCCGCCGGCAGCGTCACGATGACGGCTCCGTCGCGGGCGGTGACCCAGACGGGGATGCCGCGCTCGTAGAGCGCCCGCTCCGTGCGGGGCCCGAAGCACTCTCCACAGTCGCTGGCCACCGCGGCCCGGGGGCTGACGGCGTCAAGAAACGCCCCGAGCCCCTCGTGGTACTGTCCATGGTGCGGCAGGATGAGCAGGTCGGAACGGAGCGCATCGCCGTAGTCCCGCACCAGCCGCGCCATCGCCCGCTCCTCGATGTCGCCGGGCAGCAGAAAAGTGAACCCTTGGTAACTGCCCCGCACGACCAGGGATCTGTCGTTCTCGGACACGCCCTCGCTGAACGCAAACTGCCTGTCGGGATGCAGCACCCGGCAGGCCAGCCCGCCCCCGGCGAAGACGGCGCCCTCGGCCACCTTGTGCTCGCGCACCCGGCGCTCGCTCAGCAGGTCATGCACCGACTCCCCCAGGGGGGGCGGCGACGGGACGCCGGGCAGGACGGCGCGCGCGATGCGGAACCGCTCCGCCAGGTGCGGCAGGAACACGCAATGGTCGCTGTGGTAGTGAGATATCAGCACGGCGCTGATGCGCTCCACGCGGTCCTGCCACAGGATGGAAGCGACCCGCTCCGCCGCGCGGGGGTTGCTGGAGCCGGCGTCGAAAAGCAGCGTCTCGCCCCCGGGCAGCCCCAGCACGAGGCTCTGGCCGTGCCCGACGTCCGCCACCACCATCCGGAACTCCCGCCGCATGCGCACGGCCGCATCCTGCCAGACGTAGCTCAGTCCCAGCACCAGCACCACGAGGATGAAGACGGGCTGGCCGCGCCAGACGCGGCGCCGCATGACCCACACTCCGACCGCGGCGAAGAACAAGCCGACCCACCACATGGGCGGGGCGGGCAGGTACACGCCATAGCCCGGCAGCCGGCGGGCCGCCAGCAGGAACACCCGGATGTATCCCCCAATCCAGAGCGCAAGGGCCAGCAGCGGCGTCACGATGAGCCCCACCGGCACAAGCAGCAGCGCCAGAATGATGAACCCCAGCACGAGCAGCAGCGCCACCAGGGGCCAGAGCACCAGGTTCAGCAGCGGAACGAGAAAGCTGACGCGGTTGAAATGCCACGCCAGCAACGGCGCCGTCACGAGCCACACCGTGAAGGACAGCAGGACATAATTGCGCGTGCGGCCCCCGAGGTCCCGCAACAGTCCGACCTCGGACGGTTCCCGCACACGCTCCAGGAAACCCTGCCACGGCCAGACGACCTCCCGGAGCCGGGGGTAGACAACCAGCAGCCCCCAGACCGCAACGAACGTCAACTGAAAGCCCGCCGAGAACAACTGCTGCGGCGCCAGCAGGAGTGTCATCAACGCCGCGCCCATCAGGGCCGAGAGCGCATCGTGCCCCCGGTGCAACAGGGGGGCCGCCAGCAGAAACGTGAGCATGCCGCCGGCCCGCACCGCCGGCGTCAGTGAGCCGGTGAAGAGCACGTAGGCCCAGACGAGCGCAATAGCCGCCATATGCCGCCACCAGACGGCCAGGCCGGTCCAGCGCAGCACCTCGACCACGATCAGGCAGAAGATGCCGACGTGCAGGCCGCTTATGGCCAGGAAGTGGAGCGTGCCCGACTCCGCCAGCAGGTCCCGCTCCAGCGGCCTCAGCGCGCCGCGGTCACCGAACAGCAGCGAGGCCAGCAGCCCCTCGTTCTCCCTCCCATCGTCGGGCAGGGGCTCCCCCATGCGCCGCCGCAGGAGGGTACGCAGCCGCCCAACCGCCGCCGTCGGGCTGTAGCGGGGGGCCGGCCGCAGCAGCCGGAAGGTCCGGCCGTCCCGCACCACGGCCAGCGCATCGTCGCCCCGGCGGCGCGCGCTCAGCACGGCGTCGCGCTGGCCCGGGTTGGTCGGCGGGCTCCCGGTCGAGAGCCGGCAGACGAACTCCACCACGTCCCCCGTGCCGACGTGCGGTGGCTCAGCGTCCACCAGCACCGTCAGCCCCCCGGCCGCGCTCTGCCACTCACCCTCCCCGCGCAACTCCTGCATTGCGACCCTCAGCAGCCAGTGCCCCGGCATGGGCGCTTCCGGATGGAAGGGGTTGCGCCGGTGACGATACCGCGGCTCGTGCCTGACGCGACCCCGCACGCGGTAGAGGCCGCCCTCGCCGATGCGCAGGTTCTCCACGTGCCGGGCGGGCCGCGCCCGGAACCGAAGCGCGTGGTAGGCGCCCCCCACAGGCGCGAGCATCAGCACGACCAGGACCGAGTAGGCCCACCGCGCCCTCCGCCCCCGGAGTGCCCAGAGCGCGCCCGCGACGGCGGCCGCGCCAACCGCCCACCAGAACCAGGTCGGCGGGGTGGCCGCGCCGTCCACCGCAATGCCCAGCACCGCCCCCGCCAGCACCGGCGCCAGCGGCCTGCGGCGGGGGGCCGGCCGGTCCTCTTCCGTTCGCGCATCGAGGGGCATGTCACGCATGGGCCTTGTCCCTGCTATGAGGTTCCGGCCGGCGGCGCGGCAGGGCCGGCGCCGTCAGCGGCCGCGTCGCTCCCGGAAGAAGCGCCTCAGCAGCGCCAGGGCCTCCGGGGCCAGCACGCCGCCGCGCACCCCCAGGCGGTGGTTCAGGCGTTCGTCCTCGGGGATGGCGAACAGCGACTCGCACGCGCCGCTTTTCGGGTCCGCCACGCCGTAAACCAGCCGCTCGACGCGGGCGTTCACCAGCGACCCGGCGCACATGCAACACGGCTCGACGGTCACGTATACGGTGGTGCCGTCCAGGTGCCAGGCGCCGTAGCGTTCGGCGGCCTGCCGCAGGGCCAGTATCTCCGCGTGCGCCGTGGGGTCCTTCAGGGTTTCCCGCAGGTTGTGGGCGCGAGCCAGCACCTGCCCATCCCGCACCACCACGCACCCGACGGGCACCTCCCCCTGCGGGAAAGCGGCCTCGGCCTCCAGGAGGGCCATCCGCATGTATCGCTCATCGTCGGCTTCCGGCATGGTCGGTTCCTCATGCTCAGTCGGGCAGGATCCCCGGCAGAAAAAACCGCGGCACACTCTTGCCCCGGCATTGTGCCATCTGTACCATGTCCGTGCAAAGGCGCGGGCGGCTGAAACTGAACACCCAAACGAGGCACCGAATGCCCGAGTTCACCGCGAAAGAACTGGCCGAGCTGGTGGGGGCGCGCCTGGTGGGGCCCCCTGACGTGGTCATCACGGACGTGCGCGAGCCGAGACAGGCGGGCCCGCGGGACCTGGCTTTCGTCCGCGATAGGGAGCATCTCGAAACGGCCGCCGGCTGCCGCGCAGGCATCCTGCTGGCCCCGGCCGAACCGGAGGGGTTCCAGGGCGCGGTGCTCCTCTGTGAGGACCCGGAATCAGCCGCCGCGCGCGTGCTGGAGGAGTTCGCCGCGGCACGGTTCCCCCCGCCCACAGGCGTCAGCCCCCGGGCCGCCGTCAGCCCGGACGCGGAACTCGCCGGGACCGTTGCCGTCGGTCCGGGCGCCTTCGTCGGGGAGGGCGCCGTGCTGGAAGACGGCGTCGTCATCCACCCCGGCGCCTGCGTGGGGCGCCGCTGCCGCATCGGCCCCCGCACGGTCGTCTGCGCCAACGCCTCCATCCACGACGGCGTCACCATCGGCGCCGACTGCATCATCCACTACAACGCCGTGGTGGGCGCGGAGGGGTTCGGCTTCTTGCAGCGGGATGGCGCCAACGTGAAGGTGCCCCAGGTGGGGAGCGTCCGCCTCGGGGACGGCGTCGAACTGGGCGCCCTCAGCACGATAGACCGCGGGACCGTCGAGGACACGGTCGTGGAGAGCGGCACGAAGATCGACAACCACTGCCACATCGCGCACAACTGCCACGTGGGTCCGGACTGCATCATGGCGGGCGGCTCGAAGCTGGCCGGCAGCGTCCGCCTGGGCCGGGGCGTCATCGTGGCGGTGGACGTCGGCATCAGCGACCACGTGACCGTCGGGGACGGCGCCGTGCTGGGCGCGGGCACCGGCGTGCATAGCGACGTCGAGGCAGGGGCGGTGCTGCTGGGCCGGCCCGCCCGCCCCATCGGCGAGCAGCGGCGCATTTACGCCCTGACGGGCCGGCTGCCGCGGCTTTTCGATAAACTGCGCAAACTGGAAAAACGCATCAAACGGCTCGAACAGCGCCGCGGGGAAGACACACCTCCGCCGGCGCCATGACCGACGGCATCCCGGCATCCGGTCAGAAGCGGGCGGGGCGCCTTGCTCGGCCATTTGCATCGCTCGTTCCAACGGCATCCCGAGGTGGCTCCGGCCTGTTGTGACCCTGACTCTTCCGGGCAAACCCGGTAAAATGCCCCTTCGCTGCGACCCCGAACTCAGAGACAAGGAGGCAAACATGGACCCGTACATTCTGCGGTTCGTCGTGCTGGCTGCTGTCGCCGGACTGGTCTTCGCCCTCGCTCCCGCGGCGGCGGGGCGGCTGGATGTACGGGCCGAGGCCCACGACGGGGGCGAGGTGCGCTATGACGGCACCTTCTACGACTTCCGTGCCGCCAACGGCATCCAGCAGATCAAGATGTGGGTGCCGCCCACGGATGAGACCCTCCGGGGCGTCCTCTTCCACGGCAACCCCGGCGGCTACGGCGACACGCGCGACATCCCCCGCGACAGGCGCCTGCAGGACTACGCCGTGCGGCACAACTTCGCCATCATCGGCGTCACCAGCTTCCCCGGTGGCCAGGTCTATCCCCGACTGGCCGGGGTCATCGTCAGGGCCATGGAGGACTGGGCCGCGCTGGGCCACCACCCGGAGATCGCGCACCTGCCCTTCATCGCCCGCGGCAGTTCGAACGCCGGCATCACCGCCTACAGCCTGGCCTGCTACGTGCCGGAGCGGATGATCTGCTTCACCCCCAACGTCGGCCCCCGCTACAACCCCGGCCGTCCACCGGAGGAGGCGCTGCTTGTGCCGGCGCTGATGCACATCGGCCCCACCGACCGGTTCTTCCCCGACGGCGTCGAGCAGACCAGGGAGTTGTTTGCCGCCGTCCGCCCGGAGGGCGCCCGCTGGGCGTGGGATGCCGAGAAGGACAAGGGCCATGAGATAGGCCACATCGACCCGGTGGACATGAAGTACTACGAGAGCGCCATCAGAATGCGTCTGCCCGCGGGAGCCGACGCCGCCGAAGGCCCCGTCACCCTCAGGACCATACCCGAGGAGGACGGCTGGCTGGCCGACCCGACATCCTGGGACTCCGGCCTGACCCATATCGCCCCGTGGGACGAATACGAGGGGGACAGGGCCGCCGCCGTCTGGCTGCCCGACGCCGACACCGCCTACCTCTACCGTTCGCTGGCCACCTACGAGACCCCCCTCGCCCTGAGCATCCGCGACATGGGGCCCATCGAGAACCCCCACGAGAGCGGCGTCATGCTGCGCTCGGTCGGTGGGCGCGTGCTGGAGCCCGGCAGCCGGGTCGTCGTCGAGTGCGATGCCTCCGCCTTCCCCGACTGGCAGCGCATCGAGTTCTACGACGGCGCCAGGCTCCTGGGCACCGTGCGGCGGGGCGAGGAGCCCGTGATCGAGTTCCTGGTCAGGCCGGAGCAGGTGGTCTGCTCGCTCACGGCGCTGGGCTACGACGAGGACGGGAGGGTGCGCGCCTCGAAACCCGCTTACTTCATCGTGCGCGACCCGGAGTTGAGCGCCGCCATCGAGCGCCGCCACGCCGAGCACACGCGCGTGAGCCCGCCCGGGCCGCGGCCGCCCTACGGCTCAGCGGCCGACGAGCAGGAACCGGACCCCGCCGCGCGGGAGAGCGAGTTCCGGATGCTTACGGCCTACGGCCTCAGCCCCGAGCAGGAACGGCAGTTCGGCGCGGGTGACCGCCTGAGCCCCTTCTGGGCCGACTTTACCGACCAGCACGACGTGGCCGAGTTGACCGTCGAAGAGCACCTGGCCGACCGCGGGGAGGTCCAGGCCTCGGAGACCACCCGCCTGCGGGTGCGCGCCGCGCGCAGCCGGGCCGGCCTCTACCTGCTGTTCGAAGTCGAGGACGAGCAATGGGCGCCGGCGGACGACCTGCTCGACACGCTGGACTTCCACCTGGCGCGGCACTCCGCCGAGGATATCTGGGCGGCCGACCCGGCCGAGGTTTTCGTCAAGCCGGAGTCATGGGCGTTCGTCCTGTCCGCCTGCCAGTATCAGCTTCACATGGGTGACGGCGAGCGGCTGCTGTGCCGCAACTGGCCGGACCCCTGGGACGTCACCCGCCGCGAGATGAGCCCCCGGGAAGCCCCGGAGACATACGGCATCGTGGCCCGCGTGGTCGAGCAGGCCCCCCGGCGGCGCGCGGCCGAACTGTTCATACCCTGGCGCTGGGTCGGCACCGGCGGGCCGATGGAGGAGCCCCCCACCGGCCGCCGCCTGGGCCTCTCACTCGGCTACAACGACCACGACCCCGAACTGCATGGGGAGGGCGAGTTTGCGCGGCTGCGATGGAACAACCGGCTGGACCCCTGGTGGCAGGCCGGCCGCCGCGGCCCCGAACCCAGCCCCTGGGGCAACCTGCTTATGGGGCCCATGCTCGCAGACTGAATCGCATGGGGCCCATGCTCGCAGACTGAATCGCAAGCGGCTCATGCGCACGGAAGGCCGCGCAAGGGTCCCGGGGCTGGAGGGTGACACCCCCGGCGCTGCGGGGCGCAACCGCAACCGCTCAATGCGGGAGACGACATTGACCGACCGCAGGCCGAACATCATCCTCGTGCAGACCGACAGCCAGGACGGACGCCCGATGGGCTGCATGGGCCATACCGCCATGGCGGGCGTGACGCCGCAGATGGACGCGCTGGCCGAGCAGGGGGTGCTGTTCCGCAACACTTACAGCAACAACCCCGTCTGCTGCCCCTCGCGCGCCAGCATGTTCAGCGGCCGCTACTCACACCACTGCGAGGGCTGGAACAACTACAAGGGCCTGGAGCCGGGCGACTCCACCTTCCTGAGCCGGCTGGAGGGCGCCGGATACCGGGTGCGGACCTTCGGAAAGACCGATTACGTCTCCGGGCACCACAGTGTGCGCGCCCGCGTGACCCCGTGGACACGCGCCGCCGGCCTCGCACGGCCGGAATACCTCTTCCCGAGCCCGCAGGTCTTCGAGGACGACCGGGAGCGCGTCCATGAGCGCGACTGGGCGAACGTGGACCGCGCCGTCGAGTGGCTCGGGCAGCGCTCCGGCGACGAGGCGCCCTTCCTGCTCTACCTGGGGCTGAACCAGCCGCACCCCCGCTTCAGCACATCCCGCCGCTACCTGGACCGCATAGACCCGGCCGCCGTCCAGCTGCCCCCGCCCGATGAGTCCGCGCACCCAGTGATAGACCTGATGCGCGTGAAGAAAAACTGGAACCACGGGCTTGACGAGGAGACCGTCCACCGGGTGCGCCGCATCTACTACGCGATGATCGCGGAGGTGGACGCCATGCTGGGTGCGGTGCTCGGGGAGGTCCGGCAAGCCGGCCTGGGCGAGAGCAGCTACGTCGTGTTCACCAGCGACCACGGCGAGATGAACATGGAGCACGACCAGTACTACAAGATGTGCCACTACGAGCCGTCGGCGCGCGTGCCGCTCATCATAGCCGGTCCGGGCGTCGAGGGCGGACGGGCCGTGGACACCCTCACCTCGCTGGTGCACGTCCACCCGACGCTGACCGACGCGGCGGGCCTGGAACGCGATGAAAGCCTGGACGGCCACTCGCTGCTGCCCGAACTGCGGGGCGAGGCGCCGGCCCGACCGGACCGCGCCTTCGCGGAGTTCCACGGCTGCACCAGCCGCACCGGCGCCTTCATGCTGCGGCTGGGCCCCTGGAAGTACGTGGCCTACCCCGGCTTCAAGCCGCAGCTCTTCCACCTGGAAGAGGACCCCTGGGAGGTGCGCAACCTGGCCGAAAAGCGGCCGGCGGTGACCGCGAACATGGACGCGGCCCTGAGGGACATCGTGGACTACGAGGCGGTGGACGCGCGGGTCAAAGAATACGACCGGCAGAGCTTCCGCCACTGGCGCCAGGGCCAGCGCGACGCCGGCACCTACCGGCGCACCATGGCCCGCATCTTCAGCGGATGGGACGGCCTGGACCCCCAAGACGCCGACCCCTGGACCGACCAGGACGAAGCCCGCATCGAGGCATGGCTCGCCGGCGACGAACCGGCCTGAAGACGCCCCCCGAGGTTGGGCAGTAAGCGCACCGGCGCCACCGGCCGCCCGGACCGTTGCACGGGGCGGACCTTGCGTGTATAAGGATGTTTCAAAGTTGAGCACTGCCGGACAGTCAGCCGCCCCCAAAGGACAAGTGATTTGAACCCCGCCGGCCTGCACCCTCCCACAGAGCAGACTCCCCGCCGGTTCTTCAGCCTGCGTGCGCTCGTTATCGGCTGTCTGCTGGTGGTCATCATCGGCGTGGCCGAGCCCTACCTGACGATATACCTGAACTCCTCGTACCTGTTCACCGACTACCACCAGGGCGGCGCGGCGTTCTTCATCGGGGTGCTGTTCCTGCTGTTCAACATCGCCCTGGTGACGCTCTGGAAGGGTTTCGCGCTGAGCAAGCACGAGTTGCTCTTCATCGCGGCCATGATGTTCGCGGGCGGCTCGGTGGTCACATCGGGCGGCGTGACCCACCTGATGCCCCTGATTTCGGCGGCCTACTACCATGCGAACCCGGCCAACCAGTGGCATACCGAACTGGTGCCGCACCTGCAGTCCTGGCTCGCTCCGCTGGACCCGGCCGGGGAACAGGTAGCCCTTACCAGCTTCTGGGAGGGTATCGCGCCCGGTGAGCCGATACCCTGGGGGCCGTGGGTTCGGCCGCTGGTGCTCTGGGGCGTTTACCTGATGGCCATCTGGTCGCTGCTGACGGCCATCATGGCGTTCTTACGCAAACAATGGGTCGAGTACGAACACCTCAGCTTCCCGATCGCGCAGATACCGGAAGAACTCTGCCACGCGGCCGGCCGACCGAGCAACGGGCCTTCCATCTTCGGGAGCAAGATGTTCTGGATCGGCCTGGGCGGCAGCTTCGTCCTTTACAGCCTCTGGGGTATCGCCTACTACACCTTCGGCCACCAGGGCCAGTTTCGCATCGCCCATGACGTGACGCTGGCCCCCGGGTTCAGCCTGCGCCTCCGGCTGGACCTGGTGGTCATCGGGCTGGTGTTCATGATCCCGAACCGCATCGCCTTGAGCGTCTGGACTCTGGCGCTGGTCTCGTGGCTCGCCCGCAGTGTCATCTCCGCGCGCGGGCTCGGTATGCAGGACAGCATGCCGTTCGGGGGCCCGCCGGACACCCAGCACATGGTGATGGGCGCGCTGGTGGTCTTCACCTTCAGCGGCCTGTTTTACGCGCGACGCCACCTGGGGCGGGCCTTCAAGTGCGCGCTCGGCCTGGGCGATAAGGGCTACGACCGCAATGAGCCGACCTCCTACCGCGTCGCGCTGATCACCATGGTTGTGGCGCTGGGCGTGATACTGGTCTGGCTGCGCCACTCGGGCCTGCGGCTGCCGTATGCGATCGCCTTCCTGTTTTTCTTCCTCATCGTCTACTACGCCATGGCCCGCATCATCGCCCAGGTGGGTCTGCCGTCGGCCAGCGGCCCGCTTGTGCCGGCCGCTTACGTGGGAAGCCTTTTCGGCGCGGCCAACCTCGGCGCTCCGCAGGTGGGCGCTCTGGCCCACCAGTTCTGGAACGCAGACCTGCGCAACACCCCCGCCGTCTCCACCAGCCACGGCATGCGCCTGGTTGACCGCCGCTACGGCTTGTTCGCCGCCATGCTGCTGAGCATACTGATCGCCTACGTGACCGCCTCGCTGACTGTCGTCTCGGTCAGCTACCGCACGGGCGCCAGCAGCCTGAGCCCCTGGTTCATCCTCAACTCGACCCGCGCCCCCTGGTGGTGGATGACCAGCGTGGTCTCCCGCAACCAGGGGATCAACCTCGTGGGGCTGGGCTGGTCGGGTTTCGGCGCCGTGGCCATGGGCGGGCTCATCGCGGCCCAGCGCGCCTTCTTCTGGTGGCCCCTTCACCCCGTGGCTTTCCTGATAGCCAACACGCACATGGTCATCAACTTCTGGCTGTCCATCTTCTTCGCCTGGATGCTGAAGGTGGCCCTCGTGCGCCTGGGCGGCCACCGCGCCTACCGCAGGGCCCGGCAACTTTTCATCGGAGCGGTGCTCGGAGGGTTTGCCGCCGGCGGCACCTGGGCCATCATAGACCTGCTGACCGGGTCCGTGGGCAACAAGGTCTTCGCCATCTGAGCCGCCCGGGCGCACCGCCCGTCCCCGCTTTCCCCGTGGGCATAGCATTTTCCGGAGACGGCCCCAGCCGGGGGCGTTGCCGCGCCTGCCGCGCCGCAGGCGGTCAGCGCTTGCGGCGGCGACGCATGGCGCGGGATGCCTCCTCGCGCTGCTGGCGTTTCTCCTTCTGGCGGCGCTTGTCCCACTGCTTGCGGTGGCGGGCCAGGGCGAGTTCCACCTTCGCGTAACCGCCCTTGAAGTAAACGGAGAGCGGCACGAGGGTGTAGCCGCGCTGGGTGCACTGGCTGATGATGCGGTCAATCTCGCGCTTGTGCAGCAGCAGCTTGCGGGGGCGTTTCGGCTCGTGGTTGGCGATGCTCGCCTGGTCGTAGGGGGGTATGTGCATGTCGATGAGGAATACCTCGCCGCCGCGCGGGCGGGCCCATGCCTCGTTGAGGCTGCAGTTGCCCTGGCGCAGGCTCTTCACCTCGGTGCCCTGCAGCACGATGCCCGCCTCGTAGGTGTCTTCGATGTCGTATTCGTGCCGCGCCTTGCGGTTGCGTGCGACGATCTTCACGTTGTCGGTCTTCTTAGCCATGGCCCAATCCATAGTAACGACGCGCGCGCAGCAATGCAAAACGGCGTGGTTGCTTTGCCGGGGTACAGCACCCGCCTGCCGGGTGGTGCCATGGAGACCTGAACAAGCAATGCTCAGCCGGAAAGAACGCTGTCATTCTGAGGAGGTGCGCCGCCCTGACGAAGAATCTCTACGCCGGAGTCCATTGCGCCCCGGAACGGCGAGATTCTTCTTTGCGCCATTCGGCGAACTCAGAAGGACATCATCAGCTCTACCGGGCTCAATAATCGCCAGGGTTCAGGGGAACCGCGCCCGCCGCGGGGCGGCTGAGCTCTGCGCCTCCGTTCGACCCCTTTGGTCATCTCCATGGGGTCGTTTGTGGTTGGCTCCCGCAGATTCCGCGGCCCCCGGGCCAGGCTTCCGCTTGCGTTCGGCCGTTAACGTGCGAGAATCACTGCCAGGTGTGATATGGACGTGCGGCTGCGCGCGGAGGGCGTCACGATGCGGCGGGTGCTGATACTGGGCGGGGGATACGCGGGGCTGGCCGCCGCGAGGAAACTTGCGCGGGGCGCGCCGCCCGATGTGTCCGTGGCCCTGGTGGACCGCGGGCGCGAGAACGTGTTCACACCCGTGCTGCCGGACGTGATCTCCGGCCGCATCCGCCCCCGCCACATGGTCGAGCCGCTCGAGCCGTTCTGCCGCCGGCTGGACGTCGAGTTCATCCACGGCGCCGTCCGGCGCATCCACCCCGCCGAAGGCCGCGTGGAGACGGACGCCGGGGATTTCAGCGCTGACTACCTGCTGATCTGCCTGGGTTGCGAGAACAACTATCACGGCAACTCACAGGCCCGCGAGCACGCCATCGGTCTGAAGTCACGGGCCGAGGGCGCCGCCATGCGGCAGGGGGTGACGGACCTTGTGCGGGGCGGCCGCCGGCCCCGGCCGCACGTCGTGGTGGTGGGCGGGGGCTACACGGGGTTCGAGGTGGCCGGCCACGTGGCCCTGCTGCTGCACAGGCTGACGGGGCTGCCCTACGCGCGCCTGCCCGAGGTCTGCCGCGTGCTGGTGGTGGAGCAGGCGGACGAGGTGCTTCGCAACTGCTCCCCGGCGGTGCGCCACTGGGCCGTGCGGCTGCTGGAGCGGTTCGGGGTGGAGGTGCGCACGGGCGTGAGCGCCGCCGAGATAGGGCCCGGGCAGGTCCGGCTGACCGACGGCACGCGCCTGGGGCGGACGCTTGCGGCGTGGACGGCCGGAGTCACCCCCGGGCCGGCCGTGGCCGCGCTCGACACGCCGAAGGTAGCCGGCGGGCGGCTGGCGGTGGACGAGTTCCTGCGCTTGCCGGAGGCACCGGCGGCTTTCGCGGCCGGCGACGCGGCGGGGCCGCGGGTACCGGGCACGGAGGAGCCCTTGCGGCTGAACGTGCCGTTCTCCCTGGCAGGGGGTCGGCATGCCGCGCGCAACGTCCTGCGCAGCATGGCCGGGCGGCCGTTGGAACCGTTTCGACCGTTTGACCCCGGCTACATCGTGCCCCTCGCCCCCGGGCAGGGCGCGGGCGTGGTGCTGGGCGTCGAGATGGTGGGGCGCCTGCCCAGCCTGCTGCATTACCTGATGTGCGTGGCCCGCACGTGGAGTTGGAGCAATCGTCTGGGTATGAGCCGGGACCTGATGTTCAAGGGGGGAAGACTATGAGTGCTGAGCAGACGGGACGGAGTTCTGGTTGGGCCGGCTGGCTGCTGGGCAACAGGGCCGGGGACGCTTCCCTGCGCTGGGGTCTGCTGCCAGTCCGGGTGATGGTCGGCCTGATCTTTGCCAGGGCTGGTGCGCAGAAGGCATTCGGCTGGTTCGAGGGTCGCGGTTTCGAACGGACGGTGGAGATGCTGGCGGGCCTGGGCTTCCCGGCGGCGGAGGCGTTCGCGGTGATGCTGATACTGGCCGAGCTGATAGGTGGCATTCTGCTGCTGGTGGGCCTGGCGCCGCGGCTCGGGGCGCTGGTGCTGGTCATCGTCATGGTGGTGGCCCTGCTGACGGCCCACCTCGGCGACCCATTCGCGGAGATCCGGATGCACTGGCTGCTTCTGACCGGCAGCATCACATTGCTGATAACGGGCGCGGGACTGCCTGCGCTCCAATGGAGCCGCCCGCCCGCGCCGTCAGTCCAGCAGCAGGACGACGAATAGGAACACCATCAGCGCGGTCCCGTACTGCGTGGTGCGGACGTCCACGTCGGGCAGGCGTTCGCCGCGCCAGACCCGCCTGAGCGTGGGAAGAACCAACAGCATCAGCGCCGGAGCCGCCGCCAGCACCGGCGAGGCGGGCCCCGCCAGCCCGTAGAGGGCCACGCCCATGGACTGCCCGACCACCAGGGCGAGGTAGAGCCAGCGGTAGCAGCGCCGGCCGATGATCCGCGCAAGGGTCCGCACGCCGGCCGCCCCGTCCTCCTCGTAGTCCCGCAGGTTGTTGCCGGCCAGCACGGAGGTGGTGACCATGCCGACAGGAATGGACAGCAGGATCAGGCGCAGCGGGAAGGCCCCGACCTGCGCCCACGCACCGCCACCCACCAGCAGGGGACCGAACACGACGAGCATGAGCAGCTCGCCCAGGCCGCGGGACTTGAACTTGAGGGGCGGTCCGGTGTGGGCGTAGAGCGCCGCAGCGCCGGGCAGGATGAACCCCAGCAGCCCCGGCCCGCTGCGCCAGACCAGGAACGCGGCGGCTGCTGCCCCGATGCCCAGGCAGACCAGCGCCTCGGCGAGCACCTGCCCGGGGCTCATGTCCCCGCGCACGAGCACGCGGCCGGGCCGGCCCTCGTCGTCCTGCTCCCGGGAGTCCACGCCGGAGAGATAGTCGAAGTAGTCGTTCAACAGGTTGCCGGCCGAGTGCAGGGCCAGCACCAGCAGCATGGCGGCGGCCAGCACGCCCCAACGCCACTGCGCCGGGGGCAGGACGCCCGCCGTGCCCACCAGCACGGGCAGCACTGACAGGGGAAAGGAGAAGGCCCTCAGCGCCCGGACGTAACGCAAGGCGCTTGCCGTGGCGGCGGGTTTGCTCATGGGTCGGTCCCAGGCCGGGTGCGCTGGCCGGTCTGCACACTCAGCAGGCTCATGTTGCGGATGTGACGGTCCAGCACCGGCTGGAGGTCTTCGGAGAGGAACGTCCGCACGGCCCTGCGGGCCGAGGGCCAGGAGTTCAGCGTCTGCAGCGCCTGGAGGCAGAGGGCGCGGACGCGGGCCCGGGTCTCACGCCGGCCGTGCTCGCTCACCCCCGGCAGTGTGGCTTTGCCCCGCAGGGCGTCGCGGCGCAACGTCTTGCCGGCCTGGTCGGGGTCCCCCACCACGTCCAGCAGGTCGTCGGCAAGCTGGTAGGCGGTGCCTATCAGGTAGCCGGCTTCTTCGAGCGCATCCGGGAGGGTGCCCTCCGGTTCCGCAGCCGCCCGGGCCACGACGGCGAACAGGGGCCCGGTGGTGCCGCGCGCCAGTCGCAGGCACGTCTCCGCGTCGCGGACGTCCACCGGCACGCCTAACTCCTCCTCGGCCTCCGCCGAGCAGACTTCGGACAGCTTTCGCGCGAACCCGGCCACGCACGCCGGATCCCCCGTCTGCGCGACCAGTGCGTAGGAGGCGCACAGCAGCAGGTCGCCGGCAAGGACGGCCGCGTTGGCGCCGATGCTGCGCCACAGGGCGGGACGGCGCCGGCGCAGGAAGGCGTTGTCTATGATGTCGTCGTGGCAGAGGGTGGCCGTGTGGGCGATCTCGGTAGCGGCGCAGAGCAAACGGCACCTCTCGACGTCAGCGGGGGCCGCCCCGCAAGTGACAAGACGCGCGGCCAGCCGGGTGCGCAGCATCTTGCCGGGCCCCAGCGCCTCGGCCACCTCCGCCCCGGCCACCGGAGTCACCGCCTCGTTGATGCGCTCCCTGACAAGCCGCTCGACCGAACGGACGAAACCCTCATGCGTATCGGCCACAGTCCTGTGCCCCCCACAAGTTGACCGGTCCCCCCTGTCCAAACCGACAGCCTACTTCACCGGACACGGGCCGTCAAGAGCCCGGGACGGTCGACAGTTGCGGGATGAGAGTTGAAACTGATCGGCATCGGCCCTGTTCCCCCGGGGCTCCCGCCGGTCCTCCCCCCGGCTACGGCCGAGCCGCCCACGGCCGGGGTGACGCCGCACATAGGCGTAACTCTCAACAAGCAACTCTCAACTCATCGTGCTTGCCGGTCCCGCCGGAGGCGGGCAGACCCTCCACAAGCCCGGCGGGCACACCTCGCAGGCGACCACGGATCGGCGATTGCGAAGCGGGCTCATTTCCTGTGCAATGGCCTTCCCACTGGTCAAAGTACAGCAAGGGAGACGTGATGGGTATCTGCGTGAAGACGGATGACCCCGTGGTGGCCCACGCGGCCGCGGAACTGGGCCGATGCCTGAGGGCAATGACCGGCGGCGAGACCGGCGAAGCGACGGTGATGCTGGGGCTCTACGCTGACTGCGGCCTCGAGGCGCCGTCCGTGGCGGACCCCGCCCTGGACGATGCGATCCACGTGCGGTTCGAGCGAGGGGAGGGCCGGGTCGCCGGCACCAATCCCCGCAGCGTGCTGCTGGGCGTTTACCGCCTGCTGCGGGAGCTGGGCTGCCGCTGGGTGCGGCCGGGGCCGACGGGCGAACTCATCCCGCGACGAAGTCTCAAGGACGTCGCCATCTCGCTCGACGAGACCGCCTCCTACCGGCACCGCGTCGTCTGCATCGAGGGCGCCGTCAGCCTATCGAACGTGCT
This sequence comes from Candidatus Brocadiaceae bacterium, assembly GCA_003551305.1. GTDB lineage: Bacteria > Planctomycetota > Brocadiia > SM23-32 > SM23-32 > B1Sed10-231. Next base: position 18,406 of record PUMJ01000061.1, on the reverse strand, counting down.
GGACGTGGTGGACTGGCTGCCGAAGGTCGGCTTCAACGGCTTCTACATGCAGTTCCAGGACGGCTACACGTTCTTCGACCGCTGGTACTCCCACCAGGGCCATCCGCACCGCGAGCGCAAGGAACCCATCGAGAGGGGGATGGCGCGGGAGTTCACCCGCGTCATCGAGGGCGAGATCGCCCGCCGCGGCCTCCTTTACCACGCCGTCGGGCATGGCTGGCATGCCGAGGCGTTCGGCGTGCCCGGCACAGGGTGGATGGAGATGGAAGACGTGTCGGCGGAGTTCAAAGAGAAGATCGCGCTGGTGGCCGGCCGCCGCACGGTCCTGTGGGGCAAGCCGATGCTGACCGCGCTCTGCTACTCGGACCCCGAGGTCCAGGAGCGGATGGCCCGCTGCATCGCCGATTACGCCGAGGTGCACCGCGACGTGGACTACCTGCACGTCTGGCTCGACGACAGCTACAACAACAAGTGCGAGTGCGAGCGCTGCCGAACGAAGCGCACGTTCGACTTCTACGTGCAGATACTGAACACCCTGGACGAGGAGTTGACCCGCCGGGAACTGGACACGCGGGTCGTGTTCCTCGCCTACGCCGACCTGCTGATGCCGCCGCTGCAGGAGTGGTTCGAAGACGAGGGGCGGTTCACGTTCATGTACGCCAACGGGCGCAACGATTACGGGCAGGCCCTGGAGCCCGTGGGCGAGGAGGTCGAGCCGCTCTCGTTCGAGCTGAACCGCATGCCGCGCCGGGGGCTGAAGTCCGTCGAGCAGGTGGCGGCGCGATTGCAGGACTGGATGGAGCGGTGGGAGGACGACAGCTTCATTTTCGAATACTACGGCGGGGCCGAGACGGTGGAGCGGGCGCGGGTCGTGTGGCAGGACGTGCGGAACTACCGCCGTTTCGGCCTGAACGGGCTGGTCAACTGCCAGGCGCTGCGCGTCTGGTTCCCCACGGGGCTCGGCATGGTCACGATGGGCCGGACCCTGTGGGACACCGAGCTGGAGTTCGAGGATATCGCGGCCGACTACTTCGCCGCCGCCTACGGGCCGGACGGGGCGGCATGCCGCAAGTTCCTGTCCGAGACGGAACAACTTACCGGCGAGATCAACCGGCTCCTGGACGCCGAAGAGGATGCGGCCGGCGCGGTAGAGGAACTGGAAGGGCTGGTGGAGGAGTTTGGGCCGGTGCTGGAGCGGAACGAGGCGGCTGAGGGCGACGATCTCTGTCGGGAGACCTCCTGGCGCCTGATGGGCCTCTACGTGCGGATAATGCGGGAGTTCACCGAGTACGCCCGCGCCCGTGCCGCCGGGCATCCCGCGGCGATGGGCATGATAGGCCACCCGCTGCGGGAGCAACTGCTCGAGGTTGAGGACGAATACCAGCCCTACCTGGAACCCCGGCGAGCCCTGCGCCGAATATTCCGCTGAGCGGCGGGGCGGGGACGACGCGCCGGCCTCAGCTCACGGCCGAGGGCTGCCTGTGCAGCGCCTGCTTCTCGGCTTCGACTTCCGTCTCCGCCACGGGCAGGGTAAACCCGAAGGTGCTGCCCTCCCCCGGCGTGCTCTGGACCCATATGTCGCCGTCGGACCTGGCGACTATCTCCCGGCAGATGGCCAGCCCGATGCCGGAGCCGCTGGGCTTGTTGCTCAGCCCGCTGCCCGCCTGGGTGAACTTCTCGAAGATACGAGCCTGGTCCTCCAGCCCGATGCCGCAGCCGGTGTCACTGACCAGCACCGTCACGAACCGCGCCCCCGCGGGCACGGGGCCGCCGGGCTCGACCGTGACCTCCACCCGTCCGCCCTCCGGGGTGAACTTCAGGGCGTTGCCCAGCAGGTTGTTCAGCACCCGCGCCAGCGCGTTCTCGTCCACCAGCACGGGGGGCGTATCTTCGGGCACATCGGCGTGCAGGGCCACATCGCGCTCCCCGACCTCCTGACTGAAGAGCCTGCAGCAGCGGCCCACGACGGCGCCCAGGTCCAGCGGCTCCGGTCTCAGCTCGACCTCTCCGTTGGCGATCTTGGCCAGGTCCAGCAGGTCGTCAATCATCCGCGAGAGCCGCTCGCTCTCCTGCCGGATGATGGCGGCGAACTCCGTCCGCTCCGTCGGCTTCAGGTCCTGGTAGTTCTCCAGTATCTCGCCGAAGGAGCGGATGTTGGTCAGGGGGGTCCGCAGTTCATGGGAGACGGCCGATACGAACCAATCCTTCATGGCGTCCAACTCGCGCAGTTCCTCGTTAGCGGCGGCCAGTTCGGCGGCGCGGCGGCGCATCTGCTTCAGCAACCGGGCCTTCTCCAGCACCACGGTGAGCTGGTTGACGCTGAGGTGAAGCTGTCGGACGAACTCGGGCGAGAGCCGCCGGCGGCTGAACACTCCCATCACGCCGAGCATGCTGCCGCCCAGTTGGAGGCGCAGCCCGGCGAAGGACTGCATCCCGGAGCGTTCGAGCCAGTCCCAGCCGCAGGCGCGCGCCCTGGCCGGCAGGTTGGTCCGCACGATGACGCGGCGGCCCTCGAAGCACTCGGCCAGCAAGGGGTTGTCCGGCGCCAGGACTTTCAGGGCGGCCGGCGTCCCGAGGGTGGCCCCTGCCCGGGAGGCCAGATCGAGCGGTCGCGCCTTCTCCCGCCCTTTCGGCAGGGTGTCGCGGTCCACGCGCAACATGGCCCGGTCCAGCCACAGCCAGGCGCTGTCCACCTGGGGCAGCATCCTGCACAGTTTTCGGGTGGAGGCGGCGGTTATCTCGGTGAGTGATAGCTTCTGGTTCATCTCGAAGCTGATGCGGTGGAATGCCCGCAGTTGGTCCAGCACGCTGGTCAGGTGCAGGTTGGCGTCCGCCAGGGCGTCGGTGCGGGAGCGCACGATGCGGTCGAGCCGTTCGGCGCGCGTGATGATCTCCCAGGCGAAGCCCGTCACCAGCAGCACCCAGGCCAGGCTGAAGACGACGAGTATCCAGTTGACCCCCCGGAAGTGCCACATCAGCCCGACGATGCCGAAGCTGACGGCGAAGATGATGCCGACGTAGAAAAACCGGCTCTGGAAGCCGTGCTCCGCCGTGGAGTTCATCCGTCCGCTCCCGCTTCGCCCCCGTCGTAACGCACCACCAGCGCCGTCAGGTCATCGGCCTGTGCGGAGGCGCGGCCATGTTCCCGGGCGGCCTCCAGGATGCCGGCCGCTCCCTCTTCGGCCGGTGCGTCCAGGGCCGCCATCGTCGCCCTGCGCACGCCCTCGATGCCGAAGCTCTCCCCCCGTGCGTTCACCGTCTCCATCAGCCCGTCGGTGTAGAGCGTCAGAACGGCGCCCTCGGACAGGGTGACGCTACGCTCCTCGTAGTCGCCGTCCGGCTGCAGGCCCAGCAGCATGCCGTCGGTGTCGAGCCAGTGCGCATCTCCGTCCTGCACCAGGAGGGGCTTGGGGTGGCCGGCACGGCAGAAGGTGATCTCACCGCCGTCCAGGCTGATCTCGGCGTAGAAAGCCGTCACGAACAGTTCGGAGCGCACCAGGTCTTCGAACAGCGCCCGATTGACCTGCGCCAGCAGGCCGGCCACCGAGCTTCGGTGTGCGGCCTGGCTGCGCATGACGCTGCGCATGGCGGTGGCCATCAGCGCCGCGCCGATGTCATGGCCGGAGACGTCCGCCACGACTATGCAGACGCGGTCGTCCTGCACCCAGTAGTCGAAGAAATCGCCCCCGACGTGGCGGGCCGGCCGGCAGGAGCCGGCGGCGCGGACGGCGCCCCGGTTGAGGGGCTCCTCCGGCAGAAGGCTGAGCTGGATCCTGGCGGCCAGTTCCAGTTCCTGCTCGAGTCGCTGGCGCTCGCGTTCGGCGTTGATCAGGCGGCAGTTGTGGATCTGCGTCGCCGTGGTGGCCGCCACGGCGCTGACCAGCTTCAGGTCGCTGGCGGTGAACATGTCCCCGCCACGCTTGCGCGTCAGGTTGATGACGCCGACGATCTCCTCCTCGCCCCCGCTCTCGGTGGAGAACTTCAGGGGTACGCAGAGGAAGGAGTTCGACTCCCTCAGCTCGTCCACCCTCAGCGACTCGGCCGGCATGGGGTCGCCCTCATTGACGACCATGGCGTGGCCGCTTTCGAAGACTTTGCCGCTGATGCGTTCGCCCGGCCGGACAGTGACTTCGTCGCTGATCTCATCGGGCAGTCCCACGGCGGCCCGGATGCGCAGGTCGCCGCTCTGCGGGTCCACAACCATCACCGAGGCACGCTCGCAGTCCAGCAGCCAGGCCGCCTCCTCCGCCACGAAGCTGCATATCTCGTCCTCGTCCAGCAGGGCGCCCACGCGGTCGCCCATCTCGTAGAGGAAGTTGAGTTCCTCGTAGCGGTCGGCCACCTCCATGGACAGGCTGGCGATGTCCTGCTCGGCGGTGATGAGCCGGCCGACAAGCTCGGCGGCCATCTCGGCCGCGCGTCGGCCGTGCACGCCGTCATCTGGCGCAACGACGACCCAGCCGGTTCGGCTGCCCCCGCAGCGGACCGGAGCCCGTGAGCGGGTGTCGCCGGCGTTCTCTTCCGGCGCCAGCTCCAAAGGCATCCCGATGCCCTCGGCTATCCTGCGAACAAGGGCGCCGTGATATTCAGACTCGATCTTGACCGGCTCCCGCCGGTAGAAGCGACCTGTATCCAGCATGAACCCCGGCATCTGCACCGCCTCACAGAGCCATGGCGAAGGTTTCTGAGACGCAGGAGCGCATTATAGAGAACCCCGCACCCTCAAAACCAGCCCTTTTCCGAACTGAGGGGCCGCGCCACGGACGGACTCGCAGCCTGGGACAACACCAGGTTACCGCAATTATGGTGCCGTCCCGCCCACCCGGCGAACCGGGGCGCTGCAGGTCCGGTTCTGAGCGCAGGCGCAGACGCGCCCGAGCAATCGTCCTCGTCGTCGCTTTGCCGTCGCAGGCATCCTGGTTTTCCCGCTCATAATCCCGGCTTCGGGGGGCGAGCGGCGCACCGGGCCCGCGACAGTGGAGGTCAGTACTCGATGCCTTTCGTCGCCCCCCTGCCCAGACCGAAAGCGTGGCGCACGCACTCCATGCGCGTCACCGTATCGGCCAGTTCCTCAAGTTCCGCCGGCTCGCCCCGGCCGGTCAGCATCACGTGCACATCGGGCGCCCGGCCCTTCACGGCCGCAGCCACCTCCGCGCGGTCCACCAACCCCTGCGCGGCGGCGAACAGTACCTCATCCAACACCACCAGGCCGTAGCGGCCGGAGGCCATGTCGGCGGCAGCGCGTTCGAGCGCGTCCCGGGCGGCTCCGGCGGCCCGCCGGTGCGGCACGACGCCGCCGTCCAGGAACCCCGTCCCGGCCCGGCGCACCTCCAGGTCCGGAGCCAGCCGCCGGGCGGCCAGGTGCTCGCCGGTCTCCCGCTCTTTGATGAACTGCACCACCAGCACACGCATGCCGTGCCCCACCGCGCGGAGGGCCGTGCCCAGGGCGGAGGTCGTTTTGCCCTTGCCTTCTCCGGTCAAAATGAGCACCCGTCCGGTTCGCTCATCGGGTTCCATGGCGGCCCGCAGCCTCCCTTCAGGCCCGGGGGTGGGCCGTCTCGTAGACGCGTTTCAGGTGTTCGTGGGTCAGGTGTGTGTAGACCTGCGTGGTGCTCAGGTTCTCGTGGCCGAGCAGTTCCTGCACGGCCCGCAGGTCGGCGCCGTTGGTCACCATGTGCGTGGCGAAGCTGTGACGCAAGGCGTGGGGGCTGACGCGGGGGTTGAGGCCCGCCGCGGCGACATGCCTGTCCACGATGCGGCGGACGCTCCGGGCGCTCAGGCGCGTGCCCTCGGTGGCGTTCACAAAAAGGGCGCGGGGGTCGCGCCGTTCCGGGACGCCCTCCCCGGTGCAGGCCAGGTAGCGGCCTACGGCCCGGGCCGCGCACCGGCCCACCGGCACGACGCGTTCCTTCTTGCCCTTGCCCTCCACTCGGACGAGGCCGCTGCCGAGGTCCACGTCGTCGTAGTCGAGCCCCACCAGTTCCCCCACCCGCAGGCCGCCGCCGTAGAGGGTCTCCAGGACGGCGACGTCGCGGCAGCCGATCCAGGTCGAGGTGTCGGGTTGGTCCAGCAGCTTCTCCACCTCCTCGACCGTCATGAAGACGGGCAGCTTCTGCTCGCGGCGCGGCGCCCGGAGGGCCGACATGGGGTTGGACTCCAGGACGCCCTCGCGCGCCAGGAACCTGTAGAAGGAGCGGACGGAAGCCGAGCGCCGGGCGATGGTGGAGCGGGCCAGCCCGCGCCCCTGCTGCGCGGCCAGAAAGGCGCGCACGTCCTGCACGGTGGCCGCCGTCAGCGGGCGCCGGCGGCCCTCCATGAAGTCGGCCAGTTCCACCAGGTCCCGCGCGTAGGCGCGCACCGTGTTCTCCGAATAACCCTTCTCCACGGCCAGCCTGTGGAGAAAATCGTCAATCAGTCCGCTCATATCCCCTGCGATGGTAGCGGCGCGGGCAAGGCCGTGGCAAGCGCGTTGAGTTCCTCGGGCCCCTGCCGGGGCCGGCTCGCCCGTCCGGCGCAACAGAGGACTTCAGCAATTGCTGTAACGTTTCCCCCGTTCTCGCCCACTATAGGGGTAGATGGGCCCATCAGACAGAGCTACTCTCAACAGAAGGGAGCGCAAACGATGAAGGCGATGTTGATGACGGGAATCGGTCTGCTGCTGGTGCTGGGCCTGGCCCCTGCGGTCGGGACGGCCTTCGGCTCCGAAGCCGGGGACGCGGCGGTGCAGACTCAGTGTGAAGAGCCGGAGCCCCAAGGGTTGCAGCGTGGCCCGCGCGACGGCACTCGCGGCCTGAACGCCCCCCGCGACGGCACCGGTGAGCGCCGGGGCCTGGCCCGCGGGGCGCGCGACGGCAGCGGTCCGGGGCGCGGTGAGGCCCACGGCGGCGGCCGACGGCAAGGCCCCCGCGACGGCGCAGGCAGCGCCGAAATGCGACGCGACGGCAGCGGCGAGCGCCGCGGCCTGGCCCGCGGGGCGCGTGACGGCAGCGGTCCGGGGCGTGGCGAGGCCCGCGGCGGCGGCCGGCGACAAGGCCCCCGCGACGGGACTGGCCCCAACTGCCAGTAACCCTGATAATGGAGGTAGGTGAGGCCCGCGGGCCCCGTCGGCGCGCTTGGCAGGCGGGGCCTGCACCGGCCGCCGGAGCGAACCGGCACAGGCGGCCGTCCTGACGTCCTGAGACGAGGAGTTGACGGTGGCAGAAGCTGCAATCAGCGCCGGCATGGGCGGCGGTGGGGCGCGGTCTTCGCGCTCTTCGCTTCTGGCTCTGGTCGCATGGCTGGGCGCCGCTGAGCGCCCGCACCAGGCCGGGGCAGAGGAGCATCAAAGCGCCGACGCCGCGGACATCCGCCGCAGCCTCAACGGCGATTCTGACGCCTACCGGCGCCTGGTCGAGCGCCACCAGGCGGCCGTGGCCAAAATCATGTGGCGTTTCACCCGTGACAGGGGCGAGCACGAGGAACTGACCCACAGGGTGTTCGTAGAAGCGTACCTGAGCCTGGCCACTTACAGCGCCCGGGCGCCCTTCGAGCACTGGCTGGCCCGCATTGCCACCCGGGTCGGTTACCGTTACTGGAAGGAACAGGAAAAGGAGCGCCGACCGGTCGCCCTCTCGGACGCCCTGCTCAACCGCCTGGGCACGGATGACGGCCGGGACCAGCGGGAGGCCGCCGACCTGGTCCATCACCTGCTGGAGCGGTTGCCGGCGCGCGACCGACTGGTCCTGACGCTGCGCTACCTGGAGCAGTGTGACGTGAAAGAGACGGCCCGCCGCATCGGCTGGTCCCGAGTGCACGTGCGGGTGCAGACGCACCGGGCCCTGAAAAAACTGCGGCAGGTGGCCGCCGAAGCCGAGATCGAACTGGAGCTATGACCATGAAGCGCTTACCGCTGGAGAAGCTGATAGAGAACGCGCGGCGGGAGCGGGCCCCGAGCGTCGAGGTCGCCGATTCGGTGCTGGCCACGCTCCGCGAGCACGGCCATCTGCATCAGGCGCCGCGCCAGCGCCCGCTGTTGTGGATGTCGCTGGCTTCGTCGGCGGCGGCCGCGGCCTTCGTTGTCGCGGCGGTGCTGACCTGGCAGCAGCGCTTTGACGCCGTGAACGGTATCCTCGAAGTCGTGACCTGGGCTGCACAATGACCGAAACCCTCCAGACGCCTCCGGCCGCGCACGGGCTGCTGAAGTCCGTCCTGCTGGGACTCCTCATCCTGGCGGCGGGCATCGCCATAGGCGCCAGCGCGACCTTCCTCGGGATGTCCCGGCAACGGGCCGCCCCTGCCGAGCAGGCGCCGGAGGTCTTTGCCGAACGCATGCTCCGCCGCCTCGACCGGGATCTGAACCTGAGGCCCGAGCAGCGCCGCCGGCTTGAACCCGTCCTGCAGGAGCATTACAGGGCCCTGCAGCATGCGCGCTCGGAGTTGCGGCCGAGGATCGTCCAGCAGCTGGCTCTGCTGGACCATGACATCGCCTCGGTGCTGGACGAAGAGCAGGACCGCATCTGGCAGCAGCAGGTGCAGCGACTGGACGAGCACTTCCCCACCCTGCGCGAGCGCCGCCGCGCCACCCGGGCCGGGCGAGGTCGCGGCGTAGAGCCCGACCAGCGGGGGTTGCGCGACCCCGACCGCCCCTTCGGACCCGGTCGCCGCCGGGACCTCCGGCAGGAGCGCACCGAACCCGATGAGGCCCCCCGCGAACCGCCCCCTCCCTCCGAATAACAGCCCCGCCAGGTGACCCTCGCGACGAGCAGCGGGCCGGCCCCTCGCCGGCGTGAGCGGGGATCACAGACGGAAGAATCAGGTAGCCACGCCGCCCGGCCGTTCGCCCGGCGGCGAATGGCAGCACACGACACGTCACCATCAGAGTGCCAAAGAGCAAATGGGTTCGTTTCGCAGAAAGCACCGCATCACCGACTCGGATGAGGCCTGCCGAGCGTGAAGGCCCGGCGGTTTCGACTCCCCGCCGGGGGACTGAGCAATTCCCATGCAGCCATCCGAAGCCGGCTCCTGCCTGGAGCTGTGGAGGTCCTGGTCAAGGGCCTGCAGAAGATACTATACGTTCATAGGGTTTATGTCAAGCGTTTACTCCGCGGGACAGCGGAAAGCGGCATATCGCCCGCCGCGGGCGCCCATATCCCATGCCGAGTCCGCCGTACGGCGGGCTGTTGAGGGGGCCGTCCGTGTTCTGTTCTCCCCCCCGTTATGGCGCCCTTTCAGGGCGCGGTCTTGTTGTCGGCTGCCGGTTTCCCGGGGTGCCTGCCGGGCACCCAGGGCTTCATCCCCCCTCTGCGGCGGCGGACAGAAAGAAAGACCGCAGGATTCCGCGCCTTCGTCCGTTTATTATTAAGGGAGGAGGACGATGAACTGCGAAGATGCGACAAGAAGGCTTGGAGCCCTGAAGGACGGCGAGCTTGACTCGGCCGAGGCGGCTCTCGTGCGGGCGCACGTGGGGGACTGCCGGCGCTGCGCCGCCGAACGGGACGAACTCGAACGGCTGCGGACGCTGCTGGGCGCGCTCGGTGCCCGCGAGGGCGAGGCGGACTTCGCCGCGCGCCTGCGACAACGCGCCGAGCGCCGCGGCCGGGCCGTCCACGTCGAGCAGGTCCGGCGCACCTGGCCGCTTCGCAGGGCCGCCGCCCTGCTGCTGTTCGTGACCGGCATCGGGTTGGGCATCGCCGCCGGCCGGGACGTGGCGAGCGCCGTCACGGAGGAGACCCGGCATCTGCCGGCCGCCCTGCTTGCCTCGGCACCGCCGGGAAGCCTGGAGGAGGTCTATCTGTCCTTTATGAGCGAGGGAGAATGGGATGAGACCCACAACGCACAATAGCGTCCTGTCGCTCATACTGGTTTTCTCGCTGGCGTTCAACATCGCGTTTGTCGGCATATGGTTCTATAGCCGGCTGCAGCCGGACCGGCCGGGCGCGGAACCGCGGCGGACCTGGGAGCAGGTCGGGCTCGACCGGGAGCAGCAGCGGCGTATGGAGCAGTCCTGGCGCGACCTGCGGCGGGAGCTGGCCCCGCTGGAGCGACGCCTGGCCGCCGAGCGCGACCGGCTGTTTGAGTTGATGGCCGAACAGGAGCCCGACCGGGAGGCCATCCGCGCGGCCCATCGCCGCATGGAGGCCATCCAGGAGCGCATCAGGGCAAACGTGCTCAGCCACCTTGAACAGACCGAGGAGCATCTGACCCCCGAGCAGCGGCGCCGGCTGTTCCAGATGATGCGCTCCCGGGCCGTCCGAGGCCGAAGGGGCGCGCCGGTGCCGCCGCGCCGCGAGCCGGACCGACGACATCCCGAACGACCTGAAGACCCGTTCGAACAGCAGCCGGTGTTCCCCGATAGTACGGAAGGAGTACGAGAATGAGCGCTGATACACGCTGGGCACGAGACGGAACAGTCGGAATCCCCGCAGCGAAAGGAGGATGGACCATGAAAAGAGGGAAGGTGAAGGTGCTGGTTTTGCTGGCGGCTCTGGCGGCGCTGAGCGTCGGCCCGCCCCTTGCCGCGCAGGAGCGGCCGAGGCGAGCTGCGGACCGGCCCGCCCGCGCCCGGGCGACGGAGCAGCGGTTCGGACTCGGGCAGCTGCTCGCACGCACGGAAGCCGAGGTCCGGGTACGGCCCACGGAGGAGGGAGTGAACGTGTTCCTCACTTCCGAGGACCCCGAGGTAGTCGAGGGTCTGCACACCCGCACGGCGCCGCGTGTGGAGCGCATCCCGCAGGTGGCCCGTCGCATGCGGCAGGAGGGGCGCCGCCCCGCCGAGCCGCTCCTGATGCGCATGATGATGAGCGGGGAGGTTGAGGTGACGACGCGCAGTAGGGAGGACGGCCTGGTCGTGAGCTTCATGGCCGAAGATCCCGTCCACCGCGAGGCGCTGCGCGAGCGCCTGCCGGCCATGCTGGGCGTGGAGCGGCCACGCCGCGAAGCGCCGGAGAGGCGACGCCTGCTGCGCGAGCGAGAAGACGTCCCGGCGCTGCGCCGTCAGCGACCGGAGGAAGCACGCCCCGAGCGACGCGACGTGCTGGACCCGCGCCGCGAGGTCACAAGGAGGCGCCAGCTCGAGGCCCGTGAACGCGACCGGGAGCCCCTCGCCCGACGCCGGCCCGTAAGGCGGCTCTGGCCGGAGCGAAACGCCCGGCGGGGGGCCTGGCGTGCGCCGCACCCTCGCGTCCTGCCCCGGCGTCACCTGGAGTGGCGCGTGCGACCCCGCCGGATACAGCCGCGGCATCCCGCGCTGCGGCCCTACCCGCGGCGGCGCCCACTGGTGCCGTCCCGCCGCGGCCGCTGGTTCCACGGCGACGAGTTCTTGCGCCGGCGGGAGCCTTTCCGTCGGTGGGACGTCGACGAGCCCTGGTGGGACCCCGAGCCGCGGGAGCGCCGTGACCGGGACCGCGCCCGGCGACGGCGGCGCTGAAGGAGACCACAAGATTGCGCGGAGGGGAGGACGTCTCAGGGCGCCTCCCCTCTTCGCCCGGCCTGGATCAGGTCTCGACCCGCACGATCATCTCCACCTCCACGGGCACGTTGCGCGGCAGGGCACAGGTGCCCACGGCCGCCCGCGCGTGGCGCCCCCGCTCACCATAGAGTTCCACCAGCAACTCGGATGCGGCGTTAACCACCTCCGGCTGCCGGCCGAAGCCGGGGGCGCTGTTGACAAAACCCCGCACCTGCACCACCTCCACAACCGCGTCGAGGTGCCCCACGACGGCCCTGACGGCGGCCAGGGCGTTCAGCGCACAGACCCTGGCACATTCCCGGCCCTGTTCCACGGTCAATTCGCGGCCCAGGGCGCCCAGGTGCAGGAACTCGCCGTCCTGCACGGGCACATGGCCCGAGACGTAAACCACGTCCCCCACGCGTTTGGCCGGCACGTACTGCGCCAGCGGCTGCGGCGCGGGCGGCAGGCTCAGCCCCATGTCCGCCAGTTTCTCCTCGACAGATGCCATCCTCACGCTCCTTTGTGGACCCTCCGCTCTCGCCGTAGTTTACCGGTCCACCGGTGCTCTGTATAATGAAGTTGCGGCGGACGGGAAGACTCCAGGAGCATAGCGGACACAGCATGGGTGAAGACAGCGCTGACATCATCGCCGGGTCTGACAGGGCCGTGATGGCCCTGGGTGACCACCTGGAGGAGTTGCGCCGTCGCCTGATGATCTGCCTCATCAGCATCGGGGCGGTGGCGCTGGTGGCGTGGTTTTTCCGCGATCAGCTCATGGCCGTGCTCGTGTGGCCTCACGTGCGGGCGATGGCGGCATTCGAGCTGGACCCCACCCTCAAGATCAGCACCTACATGGAGGGTGTGGTGGCGCACCTGAAGGCCGCTGTTATAGCGGGGCTGGTGGTCGCCGCGCCGGTGGTCATCTACCAGGTCTGGGCCTTCGTGGCGCCGGGGCTGTTCCGCCACGAGCGGCGCAAGGCCATCCGTCTGGGGCTGGCCTGCGTGTTCTGCTTCTTCACCGGCATCTGCTTCGGCTACTTCTTGTTCGTGCCCATCGCGCTGCGCTACCTGCTCACGCTTGCGGGTCCGGCCACCGAACCGGTGCTGATGATAGGCGGCTACCTGACGACGTTCTTCTTCCTGACGTTTGCGATGGGCGTGGCGTTTCAGACACCGGTGGTCATCTTCTACCTGATCCGATGGAACATCTTGCCCTCGCGACAGTTACGCAGGGCGCGCAAAGGGGTGCTGCTGGGCGCTTTCGTGGTGGGGGCCTTCCTGACGCCGCCGGACCCGGTCACCCAGATCATGATGGCCGTCACCCTGGTGATGCTCTATGACCTGGGCGTGCTGCTGGCCGTGCCCAACCGCGAGACCGTCACCGGCTTCCTCCGTTTCACCGGCAGCATCCTGCTCATCCTGGCGGGCGTGGGGGCCTATCTCGCCTTCTGGCCCGTGGGCAGCGTAGAGACGGTGCGCGGGGGTGTCAGCGCCGGGCCTGACCCCGTGGCGCAGGGCAAGGCCGCCGGTCTCCGGCGGGGAACCGTCGTCAGCACAGGCTCCGACGGGCTGGCCCGCCTGAGCCTCGAAGGGCGGGGCGGGGGCACCGTCCACCTGGCCCCGGAGAGCCGCCTGCGCGTGCACGGGCCCGGCACGTTCAGTCTTTACGAGGGGACGGCGCTGCTGGACAACACCCACAGGCGCGGCATCCTGGAAAGCCACGCCGGCCCCGCCACCGTCTCGGCGGAGAGGGCGCAGGCCGAACTCCTCGTCCCCGAGCCGGACACCGTCAGCATCACTGTGCTGAGCGGCACCGCGACGGCGCGTTCTGAGGGAACGGCGCGCACCATCCACGCCGGCCGCACCGTGACGCTGCGGGCCGGCGGCAGCCCCGTGGACGTGGAGGAAACCGTCCGCAGGTGGCAGGAGGTGATGGGAGGCGAACCGCCCGAGGACTGAAAGCCGGCCCCGGCGGGGCTTGCGCCACCATCGCCACCGCCGGGGGCGGCGCGCAGCGCGGGCGCAGGTCCGTGTCGGCCCGTCTCCGTCACGATGCGGCCGGGCTACCCCACGGCCCGGACGATGAAGCGCCGGACGGCCTCTTTGTCATTGGGCAGGACTTCGCAGCGGGTGGGTTTGCCTTTGAGCGCCTCGATGGCGGGGTGCCGGGCGATGTCACGCCCGACAGCCTGCGCCACCGCCTCGGGGAACTTGGCCGGGTGCGCCGTGGCGAGGCAGATGGTGGGCCGGTGCCCGCTGCGGAGGCGCTCGGCCACGGCCACGCCCACCGCCGTGTGCGGGTCCAGCAGGTAGTCGTGCTCCCGGTGGTACCGCCGGATCGCGGCCAGGCAGTCCTCGGTGGCGCCCGCCCCGGCGGCGATGTCGGGGTCCACCGGACCACCCTCCGCGTTCTCCAGCGCGAAGGCACCTTCGGTCTCCAGCGTGCGCATGAGGCGCCGGACTCTCTCCGGGTCGCACCCGACCCGGTAGTAGAGGTAGCGCTCGAAGTTGCTGGGCGCCTGGATGTCCATGGCGGGGGCGAGGGTGCGGGTCACGCTGCCGCGCTCGTAGCGGCCGCTGGTGAAGAAGCGCGCCAGGATGTCGTTCTCGTTCGTGGCCAGCAGCAGCCGTTCGATGGGCAGGCCCATCCGCATGGCGTACCAGCCGGCCAGGACGTTGCCGAAATTGCCGGTCGGCACCGCCACTTCGACGGCCTGTGCGCCGGTGTGCGCCTGCACATCGAAGACGGCCTTGAAGTAGTAGACGATCTGCGCCATCACGCGCGCCCAGTTGATGGAGTTGACCGCCCCGAGCGAGTAGAGTTTCTTGAACTGCAGGTCGGAGGCGAGTTCTTTGACGATGCTCTGGCAGTCGTCGAAGCTCCCCTCGATGGCGATGTTGTGGACGTTTTCGTCCAGCACCGTGGTCATCTGGAGCCGCTGCACGGGCGAGACGCCGCCGTGGGGGTGGAGGATGAAGATGCGGATTCCGGCGCGGTTGCGGCAGCCGGCTATGGCGGCGCTGCCGGTGTCGCCGCTGGTGGCGCCCAGCACGTTGAGTTCCTCGCCCCTGAGTGCCAGCAGGTGCTCGAACAGGTTGCCCAGCAACTGGAGCGCCACGTCCTTGAAGGCCAGCGTCGGGCCGTGCCAGAGTTCGACGAGGTGCAGCGGCCCGACCTCGACCGTCGGGGCCACCGGCCCGCCGAAACGTTCGCCGTAAGTCCGCCCGATGAGCGCTTCCAGCTCGTCCTGCGGCACGTCCGTTGCGAACCGGCGCATCACCCGCAGGGCGAGGTCCGGGTAGTCCAGCTCCCGCCAGGAGGGCATCTCCTCCCGCACGTCGGGCACGGACTCGGGGATGAGAAGGCCGCCGTCCTCGGCCAGCCCCATCATCACAGCATCCCCGAAAGACAGGGGCTCAACCCCGCCCCTTGTGGAGACGTACCTCATCGTTCCTCGGCTCCGCCCTTCTTGGCTCGCGGCTCTCAACCCCTGCGCACGCTCAGGCGTGGCGGCGCCAGCAGGCCGGCCGGCACCAGGCTGTATTCAACCTGCCAGAGTTCGCCGTCGGTGGCGAACTGCCCGGGCCCGACCCATTCGGGGTGCGCCTCGGCATGGTGCAGCGGGCCGAAGGCATTGCGCCGGTGCGCCACCACCTCGACGGCAAGCTGGAACCCCTCCTTGCCCCGCACCAGGTCGGTGATCTCCACCTCGTGGGGCTGCCAGCCGATGACGCCGGCTTCCTGGCCGTCCACCAGCACGCGCACGCAGGCGCCGCCGAATTCGGGCACCTCCACGAACAGGCGCTCGGCCCCGACGGCGGTCTGAACGTCCGCCCGGAACACAACGGACCCACTATAGAACGGCAATCCCTGCTCCGTCCAGTCGCCTATGACGGGCGCGGGGCAGGCCGGCTCGACCAGCACGTCTGCCCCGTCCACCGTCACGCTGAAGTCGCCGAGCAGAAAGCACGCCTCCAGGCTGCAGTCGTCGTCGAGGGTGCCGTGCAGTTCGAGCACGTTCTCCCCGCTCACCAGGGCCGCCTCGTCCAGCGGGAGCAGCCTCAGGCAGGGGTCGACCCACCAGCCGCACTCGGCGTCCGTGGTGATGCAGTGGCCGTTGAGCGTGATGTCGAAGTAGCCGGGGTTCTCGATGGCCAGCATCAGGGGGCCGCGCGGCGGTTCCGCCACCTGTATGCGGTAGCGCAGTCCCACGGGTGCGGCCGGCCCCTGCTCGGTGCGGCTTCGCGCCCAGGGCTGCACCATGGCGCCGCCGCGCAGGGGCAGGCCTATCTGCTCGCGGATGGCGCTGTCGGCGCGCAGTATCTCCATCGGCCCCTGCCACCCCCCGTCGCCGACGCGGAACTCCGGCATGTCCAGCACAACGACGTTCGGCTCGGTCAGCTCCGTCGCCCAGGCGTCGGGGGGCAGTTCGACGGTGTCCACTTCGGTCAACTCGGGGGGCGCCGGCAGGTCCTCGTCGGCGTCGGTTATGACGAAGAGGCGGCTGCCGGTGGGGGGCATCTCGGTGGCGAAGTGCAGGCTACCCTCACGGGCTTCCGCCTCGACGGCGTAGCGCTCGGCGGTCTCCGGGTCCCATAGCTGGAGTTGCCCGGCGCCCTCGACGCTGACCGAGAGCGGCCCGGTGCCGCTCTTCCGGTCGCGGTTGCAGATAAAGAGGTAGCGCTCCCCGTCCTCCTGTCGGAGCTGGTAGAAGACGCGCGGCTTTTCTCTGCCGTCCGCCCCGCGGACGCTCACGGCTCGCGCCTCGGCCACGGCTTCGGCGATCGCGTCCGGCTCGAAGGATACGCGTCGGCACCGACAGGCCAGTTCGGCGGCCTCCTCGCTCTCCAGGGCGTCCACGTAGGACGGCAGGGGTTCGCAGAAGACGACGGTGCCGCCGGCCTCCTGGAAGGCGGCGAGGAGTTTGAGCGTGTCGGACCGGATGGTCTCCAGGGGCGGAACAAGGGCGACGGCGTATTGCGCCTGCCCGACTTTCAGCGCGGGCTCGTCGCCGTCCTCGACCGAGCCGAGGCGGCTCATGAGGTCCTCGTCCCCGTAATCGAAGTCAAGGTGGCGGTCCAGCAGCCAGTTGATCAGATTGTCGAAGTCCGCCTCCAGTTCGTCTATCCGTTCGCACTCGTCCCAACCCAGGGCGGCCCGTGCCCAGACGCTCTCGACCGGGTGGACCACCAGGAGCCTGCGGACGGGCTCGCCGCGTGTCATGACGGCGTTCAGGCGGGCGTAGTAGTCCTCCACGGCGCTGTAGCGCTCCCACCAGGGGGACTGGAAGGATATGGAGGCCGGGTAGTCGCGCTTGGCCTGGCCGGCCATGGTGTACCAGGAGAGGTGCTGGCAGCGGAGGTTGACGCCGAGGACGGCCTGCCAATCGCCGACAGCCTTGTGGCCCTCGAAGGGCCAGTCCCAGCCGGTGCAGCCGTAGAGTTCGGACAGCATCCAGCGGGAGCCTATCTGGTGCTGGACGCTGGCGCATTGCTTGGCGGTGGTATACTCGTCCCGGTGCTCGGTGAGCTGGTCTATGCCCGGCGCCTGCATGAACTCGTAGAAGCGCATGGCCGAACCGCCGACGCTCGCCTGGGAGCGCAGGGTGGACTCGGCCAGCACGTGCCCGGTGGACTTCAGGCCGTTCTGCTCGCACCATTCGCCTATCTGCCGGGCGAAGGCGTCCACGAACAGGTAGGTCTTGCAGTCATGGTAGTGGTAGCGGGGCTGGGAGACCTCCCGGCCGTCCACCTTGAAGAACAGCTCCGGCAGGTGATCCAGGATGTCGTAGCCGTAGCGGCGCCGGAAGTGCTCGGGCAGCTTCTCGGTCCAGGGCACGCCCAGCACGTCGCGCCCCTCCACCTGGCCGAGCAATTTGGCGTGGCCGGACGATGTGAACACGCCGCCGTGGTGAGGCTCGTCGGTGAAGATGCCGGGGATGACGTCGCCGAAGTCCTGCCCCACCTCCCGACGGTAAGCCTCATGGGTCACCTCGATGAAGCGCTGCACCGCCTCGTGGCTCATGGTGTCCAGGTAGGTGGCGTCGTTGAACCAGGAACTCGGCTCGTCCGCCCTCACGAAGAAGACCAGCAGCGCGTGCCCTTCGGGCAGGTCGGCCGCCGAGGGGTCTTGCAGGCGCCGGACCTCGTGCGCAGCATTGCCGTCCAGGCGGGCGCTGAAGACGGCGAGGGGCTCCTCCTTGAACTCGCCCTCCTCGGGAGCGCAGACGGCCACGTAGAGGTTGCGGTGGCGGTACTTCGGGTCGCCGGTGACCAGCCCGCCGCCGGCCCCGGAGGGCCAGCGGTCCTCGTCGTAGAGCCATGCCTCCATGCCCAGCTCGCGGGCCTGCTCAACGCAGGCGCCCACCAGTTCGAACCACTCCTCGCTCAGGTAGGGGGTGGCCAGCCCGACGCGGGAGTGCATGAAAAAGCCGCCCAGCCCCATCCGGTGCATCACGCGCACCTGGCGCTGCAATTCCTCGGCTTCGAGTTTGCCGTTCCAGGCCCAGAAGGGCTTGCCGCGGTATTGAGCCCCGGGCTCCACGAACACGTCTCTCAGGTCGGTCATGGCACTTCTCATTCCTGCCGGAAGGGATCTCACCCGGCGTCGCCTGTGGCGGCGCCGTCCGCATCAGTCCGTGTTTGTCCGTCTCAGCGTGTCTTCCTTGCGGTCAGCCCTGCTCGGCCTCCGCGTCCTCGGCGGCGACCCGTTCCCGGAAGTAGTCCACCGTCCGCCGGAGCCCGTCATGGCGGTCCACCTGCGGTTCCCAGCCCAGCAGGCGCCGGGCCTTGCCGATGTCCGGCTGGCGGACCTTCGGGTCGTCGGTGGGCAGCGGCTCGAAACTGATCTCGCTGGCGGAACCGGTGACCTCGATTATCTCCTCGGCCAGTTGCAGGATGGTTATCTCGTCCGGGTTGCCGATGTTGACCGGCTCGTGCTCCTCGCTCTCCAGCAGCAGGT
Source organism: Candidatus Brocadiaceae bacterium (assembly GCA_003551305.1). GTDB lineage: Bacteria > Planctomycetota > Brocadiia > SM23-32 > SM23-32 > B1Sed10-231. The sequence goes on along the minus strand of PUMJ01000061.1, from coordinate 17 downwards.
CAATGCCGCGCACCATG
>PUMJ01000229.1 GCA_003551305.1 Candidatus Brocadiaceae bacterium | reverse complement strand
GGACCCTGGCCGGCCACGGCACCCCGGAGGCCACCGAGCGCATCACGCGGGCGGTCCGGGAGGCAACCGAACGCCCCATCTTCGTGAAGCTCTCGCCCAACGTGCCGGGCATAGGCGAGCTGGCCCTGGCGGCGCTGGAAGGCGGCGCCGACGGCATCTCCGCCGTCAACACCCTCGGGCCGGGGATGGTCATAGACGTCAAGACCCGCGAGCCGGTGCTGGACTTCAAGATGGGCGGCGTCTCCGGCCCGGCGCTCCGCCCCGTGGCCGTGCGGTGCGTCTATGACATAGCGACCGCCGTGAGGCAGGCGGGGCGGGATGCGCCCATCATCGGCATAGGCGGCGTCGGCAGCGGCCGGGACGCCCTCGAGATGATCATGGCGGGCGCCTCGGCGGTCGGCATCGGCACGGCCGTCTACTCCCGCGGCCTGGGGGTGTTCGGGGAGGTGGCGGACGAGTTGCGCGAACTCTGCGCGTGCCTGGACATCGAGAGACTGGCCGACGTGCGCGGGGCCGCGCTGGGATGAAGCAGGGCGCCCGGGAATGGACTGCGTCGAGATCGACCTTCAGACCATGCTGTGCCGAAAGCCCCCGGGCGGCACGTCGCGGCAGGGGCCCTGCCGGTCGCAACGCGGCCGGCTCTGGAGTGCGGCGCCTTGGCGCCGCTGTCATACCCGGCGGCTTGCCGCCGGGGGGGATACCAAATGGCGTATGGTGCGGCATGAACGCCCGGGCATCGAACAGCATCCTCTGGTGGAAGAAAGGCGGGCCAAGCCCCGCCGTCTGCCGGCAAGCCGGGGCTTCGACTGAGGCTTCGACGGTGAGGGCTTCGACCGAGCTCAGCCGAACGTCCTCAGCCGAACCGCTCAGCCGAATGTCCAGGTCGCAAGAGCGCCGGCAAGCAGCGCGCTCACAGAGCGCGGCGCACTCCAGGGGACGCGGTGCGGGCGACGTTGATGTACGAGCATTCAGGTAGGCGACGGAGGACGACCATGACAGACGCTGCAACGCCGGGGGGGCCGCTGAGGGTCGCGCTGCCCGTGGCGCTGGAGGTGCTGGAAGTCCGGCGCGAGAACGCGGGCGCCGTGACGGTCTTCCTGGCGCGCGAGCAGGGGGCCACGCCCGGGCTGGAGGTGGAGGCGTTCGTGCCGGGGCAGTTCTTCATGGTCTGGCTGCCGCGGGTGGACGAGAAGCCATACGCGGTCTCCTACGTCGAGCCCGAACGGCTGGGCATCACCGTGCAGGTTCGCGGGCCGTTCTCCACTCGTCTTGCGGAGATGGTGCCCGGCGAGCGCGTGGGCATCCGCGGCCCTTACGGGCGGGGCTATCACGTGCCGGAGGAACTCGTTGACGGCGAGGGCGCAGTGCTGCTGGGCGGCGGGTGCGGCATGGCCGTGCTGGCGCCGCTGGCCGAGCGGCTGCCCCGAGCCCGCATCGCGCAGGGCGCCCGCACGGCGGACGGGCTCTTCTTCACTGAACGCTTCCACGGCCAGGTGCTCTTTACGGACGACGGCTCCGCCGGCCGGCGGGGCTACCCCACCGAGTGGCTGGCCGGCCAGGTGCAGGCCGGCCGCGTGCGGGCTGTCTATGCCTGCGGCCCCGAGGAGATGATGGTCGGGCTGGTGGGCATCTGCCGCGGCGCCGGCGTCGAGTGCCAGGTCAGCCTGGAACGCTACATGAAGTGCGGCATCGGCGTGTGCGGGCAGTGCGACTGCAGTGGCCGGCGCGTCTGCGTCGAGGGGCCGACCCTCACGGCACGCGAACTGGCGGAGATGCCCGACTTCGGCCGGCGTCGTCGGGACAAGGCCGGGCGCGTGGTCGAGATCGGTCTTCGGGATGTCTGCCCGCCTGCGCAGCGCGGTCCGGGGCCGGACCCCGCGGGCGGTTGAAGCCGTCATGAGCGGGATCGCAGGCGGCCTTGCCTGCATTCTGCCGTTGGGCAACCATGGAGAGCATCCCCCCGAGACGGCCGGTGGAGCGGTTCCGGCCCGTGCGGTTGCCGCGGGCGCCGGGATGTTGTAGAGTTTATGTCAGGCCGGTGGAATCCGGGGTGGACCAGCGCCCCGGGATGAGCAGCCGGCTCTTTTTTCAGGCCGTAACTGCGTGTTGACCGGCCTGGACTCACATCCCCTGCGGTTGCGGCGACCCGCACGGCGGTCGCCGGCCGACGCCTGCCACACCGAGTCACACTCCCTGCTGGAGAGCTGACGTGAACCTTGCTGACGCCCTCGGGTTGCTTCTGCAGTGCCTCGCGGCGAGTGCCGCCGAGGGGGAGCAGGCGATTGTCGGCGACGTGGATCTCTCCAGCGTGGGGCCCATTTCCGCCCGGCTCAGATGGATCTACGATGAGTTCCGCTTCTTCTATGCCTTGCTGGCCGTGGTCATGATGGTGGGCGCCGGCGTGCTGCTGGGGGTTCTGACCGAGGTGTTCCTGAGTATGATCGGGATGGGGACCGAGAGGCTTAACCACGCCGAGTGAACGCGAAGGGTCGGGACGATGCTGACCAGATTGCTGCCCGTGGTGGGGATCGAGTTCAGCATCCTGGTGCTGCTGGCCCTCGGTTTCGCGGTCGGCGTGCTGGGGGGGTTCTTCGGGGTCGGTGGCGGCTGGATCATCACCCCCTCCCTTCACATCTTCGGCTTCCCGATGTCCTTTGCCATCGGCACGGGCCTGGCCAACATCGCCGGCCAGAGCGCCCTGGCCTCCGCCAAGCACCGCAAGATGGGCAACGTGGACTTCAGGCTCGGGGCCATCGTGGGTGTCTCCATGATCCTGGGGGTGGAGGCCGGCAAGCGGCTCATCCTGCTGCTGGACGCTCACGGTGTGGTGGATACCAGCGTCCGGATCGTTTACTTTCTCCTGCTGGGCGGTCTGGGCACGTACATGCTCCTCGACTATGCTGCGGAGATGAGACGCCGCACCGGCGATAGGATCAACGGCAACGACGCCGAGGCAGCCGCGGAGCGTGTGAAGGAGAAGAGGCCGCTGCTGACCAGGGTCACGCTGCCGCCGCTCGTCACCCTCCCAAGCTGTGGCCGGACCGTCTCTCTGTGGGTGCTGGGCGGCACGGGCCTTGCCGTCGGCGTGCTGGCCGGCATTATGGGCAGCGGAGGCGGGTTCGCGTTGGTGCCGATGTTTGTCTTCCTCATCGGGGTGCCCACCTACGTGGCCGTCAGCACCAGCCTGGTGTGCGTGACGATATCCGGCACCTTCGGCACGTTCACCTACGGGTTGGGCGGGCGGGTGGAGCTGGTGGCCGCCCTCTGGATGCTGGCCGGGGCGGCCGTCGGCACGCAGCTCGGCAGCTCGGCGGTGCGTTACGTGCGGGGCTACGGCATCCGCCTGCTCTACGCCCTGATGCTGCTGCTGGCGGCGGCCAGTGTGGTGATGAAGCACTTCGAGATGAACACGCCCGCCGCCGTCGCCATCCTGGGCGGCACACTGGTGATGTGCATGGTCATCATCGGCAGCATGTTCCAAGCGCTGCTGCGCAAGAACTCCGGCGGCTGACGCCTCAGGCGCGTAGCGCCTGCTGTGCCTGATGGGTCACGCGCCCCATCTCCCGGCCCAGGGCCGCGCAGAAACCGTCTGTGCCCGAGTAGTCCGCGTACACCAGGGGCCGCCCGAACACGATGGCCACCCGGGCCCAGGGTTTGGGCAGCGCGAACCTGTCCCAGCTGGAAAACACCCATGCCGGCCGGGCGGCCACCCCCACCGGGTGCACCGGCAGGCCGGAGCGCCGCGCCAGCAGGGCCACGCCCGGTTGGACGCTGTAACGGGGGCCGCGCGGACCGTCCGGTGTGACAGCCACGCTCCAGCCCTCCTCCAGTCGTCTCAGCAGCCCTTTGAGCAGCCCGATGCCTCCGTGCGACGTTGAGCCCCGCTCCGAGGCCACGCCCGCCCGCTCCATAACGTGCGCGATGAACTCCCCGTCGCGGTGCTCGCTCACGGGCACGCAGACCCGAAAGCCCCGGTGGTGTGCCAGCATCGTGAACAGGTGCCGGTGCCAGAACGCGACGATGGCCGGGATGTCGTAGCGTTCTGACTTGCGACGCACGCCTGTCGGGTCAATGAGCCGCACGCGCCACGTGGCGTGCAGGGCGCGCGCCAGCCCCGCCCCCAGGGCGCCCACCAGCCGGAACTGAAGATCGTCCCTGAGTGTCGGCAAGACATCTCCCCGCGTTTGGACCGCCTGATGCCGAAACGCCGACGGTAACATATCCGCTGCGAGCCGCCGGTGTCAACGCCTCAAAGGGCCGCTACGGTTTCATGCCACGTGGCCAGGAAGGCTTCCTCGTCGAAGCTCTCGGCGTAGCGGACCGGGTGCGCGCCCGGCCCGTCCGGCACCATCATGCCGCGTCTTTCGCCGGCTTCCGGGATGTCCGCGATGGCCGTCGTGGCCCACTGCGCCTCCACGCGGCCCGCCCGGACGGCCGCCGCGATGACATCGTGCATGTAAACGCCCTCGCCTTCGCCGAGGCGCAAATGGGCCGTCTGCAGGTGTTCCACCAGGTCCTGGATGAGGTCCCTGTGGGGGCCCCCGGCCGCGGCGGGCAGCAGTTCGGCGGCGGTGAAGAGGCGCCGTTCTGTGGCGTCCAGGGGCACGAAACGGCAGGGTCGCCCGGACTCAATGACCGCCATGGCGGCCCGCGGGTCCATGTGGATGTTGAACTCGGCCCACCGAGTGGTATTGCCGAGCCGCCCCCCGCGCGGTTGGAAAGCCCCGCCCATCAGCAGGATGCTCTCCACGCGCGGCCCCAGGTGAGGGTCCCTAAGCAGCGCGGCGGCATCGGTCGCGGGCCCCAGCACCAGCAGGTCCAGCTCCTCCGGGCGCCGTCTCAGGAGGTCGCTCAGGGCAGCCATGTCGGGCAGCTCGGCCGGGGGCGGGCTGAGCGTGCCGAGTCCGCGCGGGCCGTGCACGTGGGCGGCGTCGCGCACCTGTGCGGGGGCCGGCGGGTCAGTGCCGCGGAACAGGGGCGTCGGCCAGTCGAACACTTGCTTCAGGTAGGCGCAGTTGGCGGCCACGGCCTCCACCGGCACGTTGCCGCCTGTGGCGAGCACGTAGTCCACGGACGTGCCCGGCAGCGCGTGCAGCATGATGAGGGCAAGGGCATCGTCTATTCCGACGTCAGTCGAGACGATGCGCGGCGGTCGGGCGCACATCGGAAGGCTCCCCTCAAGTCCCCGGCACTCTGTCCAGCAGCGCGCCCCGCAGGTATCCCAGCCCGGTGACCAGCCACCACCCCATGCCGAGCAGACCGACGGGGACTGCCCGGAGCAGACCCGCACCAAGGCGCAGCGCGCGGCGGGCGTTGCCCGCCCCGGCGCGCAGAAGCAGCATCAGGTAAGTGCCCGTCATCGCGGCCAGCCAGAACCACTGCCGCAGTATGGCCGGGTGCACCTGACGGCCGAACACGCCCGGCCTCCAGCCGTTGCGGATGGCCAGAACAACACCGACGTAGACGGCGAAGTTGAGCACGGAGACGGGATACTCAACCCCGATGAGGGGCAGGCGAAGCGACAGGAAAGCGCCCCATACGAACAGGGCCGCGCTCAAGATGACGGCGGCAGGCAGGCTGATGAGCGCCAGCGGCAGAAGGAACAGGGAGAAGAAGGCCACGGAGTGGACCCCGGAGTTGAGCCACCGCACGTCATGGCTCCGGGCCAGCAGGGCGTCGGCGCGGCCGTAATCGAGCGCTTCCCGGAAGACCTCCCCCAGGCGCCACGAGCGGCCCCCGCCCCAGGTGGTGCGGGCGGTGTCGCTGAGCAGGATGCGGTAGCCCGCGTCGTCTATGCGCAGCGATACGGCAACGGCCTCGCCCGGCTCGGGCAGTTCCTCGCCGAAGTAGCCGATGTCGGCCAGCAGGCTCGCCCGGTAGGCGTCGCAGCGGTGCCCGACGAGTTGAAGAGCGACAGGCCCGTCGTCAGCGGAGCCGCCCAAGGTGTCCTGAACGGACTCCAGCAGTCGTTCGGCCAGGGTGGGCCGGACGGGGCCGCCGGGTTCAGTGCGGCTGACCACGACGCCCACCGTCTCGTCATCGAACAGCTCCAGCATCTGCCGTATCCACTGGTCGCCGACCGGCAGACAGCGGGGCTTCAGAAGTATCTTCACATGCCCCCGGGCGGCGCGCATGCCGTCGTTGACCAGGCGCATCATGGGCACGGGGCTCCTCTCGCGGATGATACGCATCTCGTCAGTGCCGGGGGGCAGGGACTCGCGGGCGTGCGCGCGCGGGTCACAGACGACGATGACCTCCTTTTTCTCATAATCCTGGCGCAGCACGGCCTCCAGGCACTGGCCCGGCGGCACGCTGTCCGCCCCGACCGGGATGACGACGCTCACAACCGGTTCGTCCATGTTCGCTACCCGCAGGTGGCCCGAGAGAGGGGAAGTAAGATATTGTGCGGGAGATGGCGCCGGTGTCAAATGTCCGACCGCGGTTTGCCGCGTGGTCGCGCTGTCAATCGGTTCTCGCCGGGGGCGAGTGGCTGGCTGGCGCAGCCGGGATTGGGAGCGCAGGAGAGAGGGGAACCGGAGATGAACGCAGATGAATGCAGACAGTCCGCGGGCCACCGGGGGTAGGACGCCTGCCCGGGGACGCCCCGGCCTGGTATGCGGCCCTGATTCGCAGCGGCGCTCCTTCCGAGCGGCACTCTGCTGAGTCGGCGGTCTCTCGGCGGGCGCGACCCCGTTGAACACGCACGGGCAGCACTTCCCGGCGGGTGGGCGCCGGGTCCGGAAAAACCAACGGTTCGGGGTTGACCTGGCGCGGCATGACCGCTATACTTAAGTATCAGCAAGGGCGGGGAGCTGATCCCGTGCTCTTGCAGCCGACCGGATAAAGCCGATGGACGGTCGCCGGCGTTATGGCGATTCTGCGAAACGAATCCAATGTGTCATAAGACACAGTTGATACGAGGGAAGCAACATATGCTGAGGGCGGCTGTCGGCGCCCGTGAGAGCCGGTTGCCGGCCGGCACGCGCGCCCCGAACGACGGCCGCGACAGGGGGCCGTCCGCACGGCCCTCTGGCGCGCTCCGACACCGAAGACATCGTCAGGTTGTCCGATGGACGGCTTTGCGCTAAAATGCGGCGTCATTCACAGCAGGGGGAATCCTTTAAGTGCTGTATGCCGTGCTCGGGGACATTCACGGGAATCTCCACGCCTTCGAAGCGGTCATGGCTGACGTGGACCAGGCGGGGGTGGACTGCGTACTCTGCGTGGGGGACGTGGTGGGATACGGCGCGTATCCGGCCGAGTGCCTTCAGGCCGTCCGGGACATGGAGGCCACCGTGGTGGCCGGCAACCATGACTGGGCCACCGTGGGCAAGATCGGCCTTGACTACTTCAACGCCGACGCCCGGGACTCCATCGAGTGGACGCAGGAGGCGCTGGGCGAGGGCGAGCTGGAGTGGCTCTCGGGCCGGGAACTCGTCTGGACCCTCGACGACATCACCCTGGTGCACAGCACCCTTTTCTCCCCGGAGTATTTTGACTACATGCAGACGCTCTACGACGTGCGCCTCTCCTTCGAGCACATGGAGAGTCACATCGCGTTTTGCGGGCACTCGCACGTGCCGGTCATGTTCTTCGACGGCGACCCAGTGGATTGCTTCCTGGAGCGCGAGGTGGACGTGCCGCCGGACCGGCGCGTCATCATCAACGTGGGCAGCGTGGGGCAGCCGCGGGACCTGGACCCCCGCGCCTGCTACGGCATCTACGATACGGACGAGCAGAAGGTCTATATGCGGCGGGTGGAATACGACATCCACAGCGCCTCGGAGAGCATTGTGGCGGCGGGCCTGCCGAACACCAACGCCGCCAGGCTTGTGCTGGGCCGTTAGGGGCCTCAGTCGTTCGCCAGGCGCTGGCGCAGCACCCGCTCCATCACCTCGCGCGGTGCCTCCCGGTCTGTCCAGAGGGTGAACTGGGCGGCCGCCTGCTTGACGAACCACTCGAAGCCGGAGGCGGTGATCGCGCCGGCCTGTTCCGCCTCCTGCAGCAGGCGTGTGCGCACGGGGTTATAGACGGAGTCGAAGACGACCATGCCGGGCCGAAGCATCGAGGCCGGGGCGGGTGTTTCGTCCACTTTGGGCCACATGCCCACGGCGGTGGCGTTCACGAGCACGTCGGGTCGCCGCTCGGATATCGCGTCCAGCGGGCACCACGCGGCATCCAGTTCCGCCGCCAGTTGGCGGGCCCTCTTGACCGTGCGGTTGGCGATGGTCAGGTGGGCCACGCGCCCGGCCAGCCCGTGGGCGATGGCGCGGCCGGCGCCGCCTGCGCCCACCAGCAGCACGTCGCAGTCAGTTAGCTCCTTGCGCCCGGCCCGCTGCACGGCGTCCGTCATGGCCTCCATGGCCGCGCTGACGTCCGTGTTGCATCCGTAGCGGCGGCCGTCCCGGATGCGCACCGTGTTGAGGGCTCCCACGCGGGCGGCCAGTTCCTCGACCTCGTCCATCAGCTCCAGCATCGCCTCCTTGTGGGGGATGGTGACGCTGAGGCCGCGCAGGTCCCGGGGCTCGAACGCGTCCAGGAAGTTCCGGGGGTTGTTCACCTTCAGGGGCAGGTAGACGGCGTTGAGCCCCAGGGCGGCAAAGGCGGCGTTGTGGATGGGGGGACTCATGCTGTGGGCGACGGGATTCGCCACCACGCCATAGACCTCCGTGGCGGCGTCTATGGCGGGGAAGCGGTACATGCCCAGCATGTCGCGAACGGGCACCTGCCCGGGGGCGGATTCGGCCCCTTCGTCGCGGCTGGCGAAGGTCAGGAAGGCGCCCAGTTTGCCGGCCAGCACGCGCGTGGCCAGCCCCTCCTCGCCCATGCACAGGGCTATGAGGGGGCGTTCGGCGGTTTGCCGCTCTATCAGGTCGAAGACGGCGGCGCAGTCGGCGATGTCGTTCGCTTTGACGGCCACTTTGGCCACGTCCGGCTCAGCGGCCAGGATGCGGCGCAGCACGCGGGGCAGGTCGGCCGGGGTCTTACGGAAGTTGTGGTAGGAGACGATCCTGCCCACTCCGGCGGGCAGCTCGCCCAGGGCCCCGACGGCGTCCAGTTCGACGTCCACGTACTCTGCGCCGTGCTCCGCGGCGGTCCGGAGGGCGGTCAGGCGTTCGGACTCCGGCGCCGCGCATGAACCGCCCTCGCGGACGGGGCGGTTCGTGACGATTATCTCCCGGTCCCGCGAGAGGCACAGCCGGGGGATGTCGCAGGAGGCCATCATGTCCAGCCGGACCTCGGCTATCCGGACCTCGGGCGGCAGGGCCCGCATGGCGGACAGCATGCCGTCGGTATCGTTCTCGGTCAGGGACACGCACAGGCGGGTCATATTGGTTCTCGGTTTTCGACTCGGTGACGGTGCGGATTATATCGGCGGCAGGGGGGCCTGTCATGCGCGGGGCAGGGCGGCGGATCAGTCGGCGGGGGGCACGGCGGGCGTCCACTGAACGGCGGCCTCGCCCAGCAGGGTGCCGGTGGCGAACGCGAGGTCCACCTTGGCGATCTGGTATTCGACCTCGGCGCGGATGACGGCCAGTTCCGCCTCGGCCAGGCGCGTCTGGGCGTCCAGCACGTCGGTGGAGGTGCGCAGTCCCATCCCGAACTGCCGCTCCTCCGCCTCCAGGCTGCGGTGGGCCAGCACGGCGCTGTGGCGGCTGGCGACCACGCGCTGCCAGTTGCCTTCGAGCTGGTCCACGGCGCCGGCCACCTCCTGTTCTATCAGCAGGGCGCGGGCCTCACGCGTGGCCAGCCGCTGGGTGCGCAGCAGGACGTCCCGGCGCAGGCGACTGAGCGCCGCCTGATTGCCCAGGGGCATGGAGAACTGCAGGCCCACCCTGTGCTCGTCGGCGTCGCGCCGTAGCATCATGTCAAAGGCGTCGTGCAGCGTCGGTCCCAGGCCGCTGACGTTGTAGGTATAGTCGAGCGCCAGAAACGGCAGGGTCTGGTTGCGGCTGAATTCGATGTCGGCGGCGTCCCGCGCGATCTGAAGCTCCAGTTGTAGCATCTCCATGCGGTTCGCCAGAGCGGTCTCGGCCAGGGTGGGCAGGTCGAGCCGGTAGCGCACCGGCAGGGGCTCGGTGCCGGGCACGATGGCGGTGGGGCTCAGCACGCCGAGGTCGGGCTGGTTCAGGGCGCGCTTCAGTTCTCGCTCCCGGTCGCGCAACTGGTTGTCGGCGATGATGACGGCCTCGACTCGCTGCGCCACGCCGGCTTCGGCGCGGACGATTTCCACCTCCGGCAGCACGCCGGCCTCGACCATGCGGCGGGCGCGTTCGAGCTGGGCCACGCTGAGGTCGTACTCGTTCTTGCGCACCTGCAGGGTGCGGCGGGCGGCGTAGAGCCGCCAGTAGAGCCGGTCCACGGCCGCGATGACGCGGATGACCTCCAGCCGGGTGCGGGCGTGGGCCATCTCGGCCTGGTAGGCAGCGATGCGGATGGCGTGCTCGGTTGCCTGCCTGCCGGCGCCCCTGAGCAGGGGGTGCCGCACGTTGGCCGTGAGGCCGGCGGCGTAGGCGGGGTCAAACCCCGAAGGGTTGCTGCGCGACTCCGAGCGGCTGACGGGCATATCCAGGCTGATTTCGCCCCCGGTGCGCAGGGGGATGACGACGCCGACGTCGGCGGCCCGGCGGTCGAGCCCCCCCCGCTCCGGCTCCCCAAGGGACGGCCCGTCGGTGCGGGTGTAGGCGGCCCCGGCGAAGAGTGTGGGTTCGAACCGGGCATCGGCCTCCCGGACGGCTTCTGCGGCGATCAGCGGGTTGACGAGTTCGACGCGCAGGTCCAGATTCCGGCGCAGGGCGATGGCGCGACATTGCTCCAGGGTCAGCTCGACGTAGTCGGGCGGCTCGGCCTCGGGGGGGACGGTGGGCACGTCCTCTTCCTCGGGCGGGGCGGGAGTCAGCTCGAGCGGCTCGATCCGCCGCAGCTCTTCCCGTTCGTGCTCGGTGAGCATGCCGTATTCTGCCTTCCTGCACGCGGTGAGGCTGACGAGAGCCGCCGTCGCAAGGAGGGCCAGAACGCAGAGCCGGGCGAAGGTCTTACTCATGCCGGAGAGCCTCGATCGGGTCCAGGCGGGCGGCTTTGACGGCGGGGAACATGCCGAAGAAGACACCGACGGCGGCGGCGAAGCCGAAGGAGAGGGCGATGGCCCAGGGCGGGATGTGGGCCTGCTCAAGCTGGGCCCCCGGCAGGCTGACCAGCACCGCCGTGAGCCCCCTCCCGACCGCCACACCCAGCAGGCCGCCGAACAGGCACAGGATGACGGCCTCGACCAGGAACTGCATCAGGATGGCGGCCGGCCGGGCGCCCACGGCCTTGCGCAGGCCGATCTCGCGGGTTCGTTCGGAGACGGAAACGAGCATGATGTTCATGATGCCCACTCCGCCGACCAGCAGCGAGATGCCCACGATGCCGCCCGCCACGACGGTGATGGCGAGCGCCACCCTCTGGAACTGCTGCAGGTACTGGTCAATGACCCGGAGTCGGAACGTGTCGGGGTCCCCCGGCTGGAGGCGGCGCACCCGCCGCAGGAAAAAGCGTATCTCGGCCTGTGCCTCTTCGGAGAGGTCGGCTGATTTGCTGGTGGCGATCACGTGCATCCACGGCTGCCTCATCGTCCAGAGCGTGTTGAACGGCACGACGACCTGCAGGCCGGTGCCGCCGATGTTGAAGACCGACGAGTCCACGTGGGGTTCGACGATGCCCACAACGCGGAACCACCGCTGGCCGATGAGCACGGACTGTCCGACGCAGTCCCGGTCGAGCCCCAGTTCATCGCGCACCTCGGGTGTGAGCACGCAGACGGGGCGCGCCTCCGCCTCGTCCACGGCGCTGAAGGCGCGGCCCATCTTAAGGGGGCGGTTTTCGATGGCGTGCCAGGCGCGGGATACGCCCAGGACGGTGACGTCCTCAACGGTGCGGTCCCCGACGCGGAGGGTGTCCCTGTGGGAGGCCACGGGCGTGAACCGGTCAACCGACGGGCAGTGGGTGGTGAGGCCTTCGAACTGGTCGGGCGTGAAGCGGATCACCTCCCAGCTTGCGTAGTGGAGACGGCCCTGGCTCGGGCGATGGGAGAGGATGTATATCTTGTTGGTGCCGATGGCCTCGAACTCGCTGAGTACATTGCTTTTCAGCCCGGCCAGCGCGGCGAAGACCGTCGTGACCGATGCCACGCCGATGACGATGCCGATGGTGGTGAGGATGGAGCGGGTCTTGTTGGCCCATATCTGCCCCAGCGCCAGGCGGACGCTGACGAACAGGAGTCTGAGGAAGCGCAGGGGCAGCCGCAGCACGATCATGGTGGGCCCTCCGGTTCTGCGGCGGCCGGCGTGCGCCGGGGCCGGGCGCGCTCTGCGGTCGTCTGTGCGCCCCCCAGGGCGGCCCGCAGGATGGGGTCTTCCGCCCTCGGCAGGTCCAGGTGTATCTTGCCGTCCATCATGTGGACGACGCGGTGGACCCGCGCCGCGACGGCGGCCTCGTGGGTGACGATGATGATGGTCTGCCCCTCGGCGTGCAACTGGTCGAAGACATCGAGGATCTCGTTGCTCGTGGCACTGTCCAGGTTGCCGGTGGGCTCGTCGGCCAGCAGGATGGCGGGATTGTTGACCAGGGCGCGCGCGATGGCCACGCGCTGTTTCTGGCCGCCGGAGAGCTGGTTCGGGCGGTGGCGCAGTCTGTCCCCCAGCCCAACGCGCTCCAGGGCGCGCCGGGCCCGTTCGCGGCTGCCCCACCAGCCGCGCTCGGCGTAGATGAGGGGCAGTTCAACGTTCCTGAGGGCCGTCTGGCGGGGCAGCAGTTCGAAGGACTGGAAGACGAAACCGATGCGTTCGTTGCGCACTCGCGCCAGGGCGGCGGCGCCCAGGTCAGTGGTGCGTCGGCCGTCCAGGTCATACGTCCCGGAACTCGGACGGTCCAGGCAGCCCAGCAGGTTCATCAGGGTGCTTTTGCCGGAGCCGGACGGCCCCATCACCGCCAGGTACTCGTTGGGTTTCACGTCCAGGTCCACCCCGTCGAGCGCATGGATGCGCTCCACCCCCATGCGATAGATCCTGGTCACGCCCCGGAGGCTTATCAGGTTGTTTTCGGCCGTGCGCGGCATCTCTTACCCTTGCGGCGGGGCCTGGGCATCAACGGGGCCTTCTTGCGCTTCCGCCTCGCGTTCGTCCACTATCCTGTCTCCGTGCGCTATGGACTCGAGCACCTTGTAGGGCCCGGCTACGACCTCGTCGGTCTCATCCAGGCCGGAGAGTATGACGGTGTGGGTCTCATCGCTGGGGCCGATGCGCACGGGCGTGACGACCGCCCGACCGTCTATGAGCCTGTACACCACGGTGGCGTAGGTCTTGTCCCGGTCAACTTCCGGGGAGTTCTCGCGGATCTGCACCGGCAGGGCGTCCACCCTGCGTTCCAGCACGCACTGGCCGGGCAGCTTCAGGACGTCAAGGTGAACGTTCGCCTCGATCCTCACGTCGGCGCTTGAGCCGCTCAGGACGGTCCGGCCGTCGCCCTCCAGCAGGATCTCGGTCTCGTAGTAGCGGCTCCCGGCGGTGCCGGGCCTGTGGATGAGGGAGACGGACTCGACGGTCCCCTCGATAACCTCGTCGGGCACCGTCTGGATGCG
>PUMJ01000034.1 GCA_003551305.1 Candidatus Brocadiaceae bacterium | reverse complement strand
AGCTTGATACCAGTGAAGATGATACCTGGGACGCGGGCCATGCGGTAAGAGATCCGAATTACGGACTAATGCCTCATCTCTACTTTATAGACGAGGACGACAACGGGCAGATGTATTACACGATTCATAACCTGGATGCTGCGCTGGCGAGCAAGTTTTTGGTTGATATGAAGTACAAGGCGGTGGTGTAGGGTGGCAAGGATATTCCATGACGGCTTTGAAGCAGGGCGGCCCAGCGGAGCAGGGACGACTATCACGGGTAGCTATAATGGTGGCTTATGGCAGCACTACCAAACCTGGGCAGGCGGGTCAATAGCCTTAGGAACGTCAGGCGTGGCTAAGAGTGGTAGCTACAGTCTTTACTACGCCCATGCCTCCGCATCGTCTCAAAATAATAGTATTCGGCGCAATTTAGGACAAAACATGTTAGAGCATTATGGAAGGGTGGAATTTCGGGGGGACTCAATAGTAGGAACGCACAGGTTCGTGTTTATGCTGGACGAAGCGAGCGCGAACGTAGCCTCAATCGGTTTTTCGCAAACTTCAACGCTTATAAACCTACACCTGTATATCGGCACGACCCTGGTTGCTACGCTGAATGAAGCATTTAGCACCGGCACTTGGGTGCGCCTTGAGTGGCGGCTTTTGGTGGATGATACAAGCGGCACTTTCATTTTGAAGCGAAACGGGGACGAAGTGCTTTCTTACTCCGGTGATACGAAAGGAGCAAGTTCGGGTAACGGCGTTCGGTGGTTGGGGATCGGTCGCAACTATTCCACCGCAAACGATGCGGAATTCTACGTTGATGATATTGCCATCAACGACACCACCGGCAGCGTCAACAATTCCTGGCCCGGCCCCGGCTCGATCCTCCTGCTCAAACCGAAAGGGGCAGGGAATTATACGCAATGGACACCGGACAGCGGCAATAACTTTGCGCGGGTGAATGAGATACCGCACACTGGCGATAGTGCATACGTCGAGAGCGATACGGCGGATCAGATCGACACCTACGAGATGCAGACGCTGGCTGATTTGGGCGTGGACACCAGCGATCCTGCATTTAATATTAAGGCTGTGCAGCACCTAATGGCGGGCAGATGGGACGAGGCAGAAACAGAGCTTGCCCGCGTGCTAAGGTTAGGCGCAACGGACAATACCGGCACGGCTGTAACTCTTACCAACACCTATAACCGTTATTGGGACGAGATGTTCGACGTGAACCCTTTCGACAGCCAGCCGTGGGAGTTAGCCGATCTGAACGCTTTGGAGGCCGGGATTAAGCATATCGCGGCCAGTCCGTAAGGTGGTGGCATAGATGGCTAAAGCCAGAGTAACCAGCGTCGGCCTGCAGGTGGACCATGCATATACGGCAGACAGGACGCTTCTGCGTGTCACCAGCGTCGGCTTACAAGTGGAAATAGGCGAGTGGTATCCACAACCCCGGCCTATCCGCACAAGGCCGCGTATCCCGGCGTCAAGGACGATACCATTGAACCCGGCGAGTAGGACGGGGACGGAACCTGCGTATGGGGGAGGGGAGTAGCATGGTATTAGACTTACCGCCCGAAATTATAACTAACTTACTGCGCGGCTACGTGCTGCTATTCGCGTCCGGCCTCGTCATGGCCTGGGCGCTTATGCGTATGCGCTCAGCGGCAACGGACTTCCGCCACCGGCGGGAGCTTGAGGACACGGAGCGGCTGTACGGGGGGAACTGAGATGGCTTGTGACAACTGCAAAAAGCTCCGCAAGGAAATAGAGATGCGCAAGTTTATCGGTCTCCATTGGCGATATTGGATGCGCGGAGGTGTATTCCGACCACTGATCATTAACGGTAGCAGCGGAGATAGCCGAGAGTATGGTCGGCTCAAGGCTATGGGTTTTAGCGGGTCGGAGCAGTTGCCAGGCGAAAAGTAGTTTTGCGGGATGTTTGCCTTTATCACGAAGGGCACAATACCCTCTGGCCCGTTCTCCGCAAAGCCAACCAACTTGAACTTGGAACCATAGGGGGTCGAAAATGACACATGCGAAGAAGCTACTCGGAACCGTAAAACCTGCAAGGGGGATTAAAGTCAAGCGCGGCAGCGGGGATACGATGATGCACGCCTGCGTCCAGGTAGGCACTATCGCCACGCTGATCGAGCAGGGGGTCGGCTTCACGCGCTGGCAGAAAAACCAAAACGGCACGCTGAACGACATCAAAGGCGACGTCCGGTTAATTGACGATAAGGTCACCCGCATCGAAACGATCCTTAATGAGCGGGATAAGGCCGACACCAAAATGACTGACCGGGAGCGGAATGTCATCGCGCTGTGGGGTGTGAAGATCAGCGGGAAGCTCCTGGCCATCGCGGTGCTGACTGTCATACTCAACTTTGTTGTTACCGTGGTGCTGCCTTTCGGGCGACAATTGCTGGACTGGTCGGGAATATGGCCTTTATAATCACCCTCATTACCACTTTCATCCTGCTCTTCTATTTCTACTACGAAGATCATAACCGGGAACCCTTGAATTGCCTGGTTGAAGCCTTTGCTATCGGAGCGGCCATATCGTTGCAGGTATCGTTCTTGCAAACCGTTATTCCCTTGCCAGTCCATATTCTATTCACAGCTTTTATCGGCGCCGGTTTAATCGAAGAGGGGATGAAGTTGGTTGCGTTGCGGCTGACCCTGTTCCGGCACCCGTCATTTACAGCGCCGGTGGATGGTATCACGTATGCCGTATTTTTAAGCCTGGGGTTTGCCACGGTGGAGAACGTCATTCATGCTACAACCGCAGAGATCGGGCTTGTCAGGGCGTTTACAGCAGTTCCCGCGCACGCATTGTTCGCCGTTTCGATGGGCTACTACTTAGGGCGATACAAGTTTGATAGGAACGACAAAGTGCTGCTATTCCTGGCATTGTATGTGCCAGCGGTGCTGCATGGGCTTTATAACTACTTAATTTTGTCGGGGACGAAGTGGGCCATGGTGCTGTTTGTTCCCTATGTGATATTCCTTTGGGTTAACGGGCTGCT
>PUMJ01000107.1 GCA_003551305.1 Candidatus Brocadiaceae bacterium | reverse complement strand
GGTGATGGAGGCGGTGACCAACATCCGCCATGACAAGACCATCATCCTCATCGCTCACCGGCTGAGTACTGTGCGCAATTGCGACACGATCTTCCTTATGGAGCGGGGCCAGATCGCGGCCAGCGGCACTTATGACGAACTGGTCGCCCGGAATGAGACGTTCCGGCAGATGGTTGCAAACGGATAGCAGCTTCAACCGCGCCGGAGCACAGCAGCTCCGGCCAGCCCGGGCAAGATCATTGCGCAGCGCAGGTAACGACCGGCGAGGCGGCGGGGATCGCTGAGCATCCGCCAGAGCCATTCGAGGGACAGGCGGCGGACCCAGACGGGTGCGCGCTTCTGGCTGCCGGCGATGAAGTCGAGTCCGGCGCCGATCGAGACGAAGCCGCAGTGAGGAAGATGCCTCGCGGCGCGCGCCGCCAGGCGTTCCTGCTTCGGGGCGCCGAGCGCGAGGAGACAGAGCTTGGCGCCGGAGGCAGCCAGCGCATTCAGTGCTGTCATGCCCTCCGGTCCGTCGGGGTCGAATCCGAAGGGTGGGGCGATGCGGGTGACCACACGCAGGCCAGGATGGGCAGCCTCCAGCCGTTCGGCCGCTGTCGCGAGCGTTGTCTCTGTCGAACCTAGGAAGGCCACCGGCACATCGAGGCGGGCGGCCAGCGCCATCAGCGGGTCTATGAGGTCCGACCCGGGCACTAGTTCCACCGGCCGCCCGGAAAGCCGGCGCAGCCACACCACCGGCCGGCCATCAGCCACGACATGGCTGTGCTGGCTATAAGCTGCGCGGAACGCTGCATTCTCGCGCAGCTTGACCAGATGGTCGAGGTTCAGCGTGGCGATGGTGAAGCCCTGCCCCTCGGAGAGACGGGTCTCGATATCAGCCAGTAGGGCGGCCTGCGTTGGCGTGTTCACCAGCGCGAGAAGCTCGGCGTTGTCCTGCATGAAGGGCCTTTTCACGTGCGCCTGCGACTCCGTGATGACGAAACGCAGACGGGTTGTCCACGCTACGCGCGTTGCAGCCTTGCTAAGTCTCGTTGAAGAGTGATGACGAGGTGATCGCAAGAAGCGTGTGAGCGGCGGGTCATGCAGGCGGATTCAGAACGGCCAGTGGAGCCGCTACTCAGCGTCATCATCCCGGCGCACGATGAAGCGTTCTATATCGGGGCCTGTCTCGACGGTTTGTGCCGCCAGACGGCCGCCGCTGGCCCTGTCGAGGTGATCGTGGCCGCAAATGGCTGCACGGACGCCACCGTGGCCATCGCCCGGGCGCAGCAGCAGGCATTCGCCGAGCGGGGGTGGACCCTGACAGTGCTCGACCTTCCAGAGGGCAGCAAGCCCGGGGCCCTCAACGCAGCAGACGCAGCGGCACGCGGCCCATGGCGGCTCTATCTCGACGCCGACATCCTCTGTGCACCGGAGCTTCTGGCCCAGTTGCGCAGCGTTCTTGCACGGCCGGAGGCCGTCTACGCCACGGGGCGTCTGCAACTGGCGCCGGCGAGGAGCTGGGTCACGCGACGCTACGGTGAGTGCTGGCTGAGGGTGCCCTTCAATCGCGGGGGGGCGGTCGGCGCGGGTCTCTATGCCGTCAACGCGGCGGGGCGGTCCCGCTGGGGGGCTTATCCCGCGATCATCGCCGACGACAGCTATGCCCGCTTGCAGTTTCGTCCCGAGGAGCGGGTCGAGGTGCCGGCGGAGTATCAGTGGCCGCTGGTGGAAGGCTTCCGGGCCCTTGTACGGGTCCGGCGGCGTCAGGATGCCGGCATGGCCGAACTGTTTCGCCTTTATCCCGAACTGGCACACAACGAGGGGAAAGCCCGGCTGGGGCTCTCGGGCACCGTGCGACTGGCGCTCGAGGCTCCGTTGAGTTTTCTCGTCTATGCCACCGTCGCGCTGGCTGTACGCAGTCGCCGAGCCACTGGCGACTGGGCCCGGGGGCGCTGAGTGCTCACGCTCGAACCACATCAGAACGATTGCACCGACAGGTCAGTTCATCGAAGGTTTTCGCAATGCCCGCTCCCTCCGACAGGCCCGCGTCCTTGCCCTATCCCGTGGCATATCTGACGGGTCTCTACCCGAAGGTTTCGCACAGCTTCATCCAGCGCGAAGTGGCGGCCTTGCGCGCTCTAGGCGTGGAGGTGCTGCCCTGTTCGGTGCGCCGCCCCCCGGCGAGCGAGGTTCATGGCCCGGAAGCCGAAGCGGAACTGGCACGCAGCTTCATCCTGCTCGACCATGCGCGCAAACCGCTGCGGTTGTTTGGTGCACATCTGCGACTGGTCGCAACCGCGCCGGGCAACTGGGCCAGAGCCCTGCGGCTTGCCTGGCGCACGCGGGCGCCGGGGGTGCGGGCAGGGCTCTGGCAGCTTTTCTACTTCGCCGAAGCCGGTGTTCTGGCGCGTCACCTCCGGGCCCGCGGCGTCGGCCACCTGCACAACCATCTGGGAGACGCCAGCGGCACCGTGGCGATGCTCACCAGCGAGATGACAGGCATTCCCTTCAGCTACACCGCGCATGGCCCGGATCTCTTCTTCGAACCCCACCGCTGGCGGATCGACGAAAAGACCGCCCGTGCCCGCTTCGTGGCTTGCATCAGTCATTTCTGTCGCTCGCAGGTAATGCTGTTTTCCGATCCGGCGCATTGGGAAAAGCTCGCGATCGTGCGCTGTGGGGTCGATCCAGCGCGTTACGGGCAGGCGCCGCGGGAACGCTCCGGTCGGAACGTGCTGTTCGTCGGCCGGCTGGCGGCGGTGAAGGGCGTGCCGTTGCTGCTTGAGGCCTTCGCCCGTGCTCGTGCAAGCCATCCCGATGCGCGGCTCACCCTGGTAGGAGATGGGCCCGAACGACCTGCGCTGGAGGCCCGTGCAGCTGCCCTCGATATCTCCTCTGCGGTCAGTTTCACCGGCTATCTCGATCAGGACGAGGTGGCCGCGGCGCTTGCTGAGGCCGACATGCTGGTGCTCCCCAGCTTTGCCGAGGGCCTGCCTGTGGTGCTGATGGGGGCGCTGGCGAGCCGCATACCGGCCATCGCCACCCAGGTGGCCGGC
>PUMJ01000040.1 GCA_003551305.1 Candidatus Brocadiaceae bacterium | reverse complement strand
CGATCTCGCATTTCAAGCTCCGTTACTCGTTCACATAAACGTCCCAATCCCTGCCCTCAAGGGTCGTGATAGCAGCCTCCCCGACAGAGGTGGGCGGGGTGTTGGTTCCCCCGAAAAGATTGCAATATCCATCGTCGATATCGTTCGCAGCAAGCCCCTCAAGGAAATCGTCAACCGCACCCGCAATCAGCTTGTTGTCGTTCAGGTCAAGACCTTCACAACCAAGCATAACCTGATCAAGGTCTTTAGCGGAGTAGTCAATCAGGTCATTTCCAATGGTCCATCCCGGCATTTGTATCTGTTCCTGTGGGCAGTCACCCAGGAATATTGCTAGGCCATGTAGCTCACCCTCGTAACCCAACCCGCAACTCGCCGTTTCCCATGACCCCGGCAGCGTTGTAACGGGGTTTACATACGTCCCCGTCTTCTGGTCGTCGTCGAACTCGACACCCTTGATGACATCGGATTTGTCAGGGTAGTCTGGCTCAAGCGTCCCCGTCTTTGTCTCGTTGTCATAAGACACACCGTCCTTGACATCCTCTTCGTCGGGAAGGTCCAGCGTCCCGGTCGTGTCATCCACATCCGTCCCGTGCCGAACGTCCGCCGCCGCCGGGATGTGAGCAGTCCCCGTGGTGTCATCGACGTCGGTGCCGTGCCGGACATCGCTCTTGTCGGGAACCGCCAACGTGCCTTGCGTGTCGTCCACGTCTTCGCCGTGCCGAACGTCGCCAGCGGAAGGAACCTTCAACGTACCAGTTGTGTCATCTACGTCAGTACCTTCTCGCACATCGGAAGTGGCAGGCACTACCAGCGTCCCGGTCATGGAGTCGCCCGGTGCATAGGTCTCCCCCTCCCGCACATCGCCCTCGTCCGGGTTGTTGCAATCGACTTGATCCTCGTCATCCTCGTCCCCCACAATGACCGAAGGGCTGATCGTGTCCAAGTACTGAACGTTCAACTGGGCGTCGTCGCCGGTCGCCCGGATCACGCGCAGGTCGCGGGCCTGCGCCCGGTCGTTTATCACGATAACGGTCCCCTCCTCCAGCAGGATGCCTTCGGAGGCCGTCGGGTCACTCCCGTCAAACCAGGCACGGACCGGGTGGTTCTCCACGTTCACCAAGACCGCCGCCCGCGGAAACTGGTTCACCTTCTCCAGATCAAGGCCGGTCGCTGTATCTGAAACGGTTATCTGTTCGTTGGCTGCCATCAATCAAATCCTCCTGGCCTATCCCGTCCCGTTCTGTATGGCGACCGCGAGCAGAGCGCCGAGCGCCGTACCGAGCAAGGTGAACGCGACCACCGCCCAGACCGGGAGCCGGTTCCGAACCTTGTCAACTGTCTCGTTTATCCGGTCCATCTGACTACGGATCACCCGGTGATCCTCTGCGTTCCGTCTATCCATAGACGAAAGATATTGTCTCACGCCCTCCACCTTTTCGGTGACCGCAACGCCGATCGTACACTTGTCCGGGTCGAAATCACTCACTGGTCCTCCAGACCTCCAACACCTTTTCGAGTTTGCGGATCGCGAGCCGGATGGTGGCCTCGGCGGTGCCCAGGAGCATGGTGATAAAGCCGAGGGTATCGCTCAACTCCCGCTCCAAGTCGAGAGCGGGCAGGCCGACCCGGGGTCCGAGCACCTGGTACAGGCCGAGCAACACCGTTATGACGGCGACGACATACGTCTTTTTGCCTTGCAGGGGTTCTTTCATTCCGGCCACCTCCGGTTGATCGCTTCGTCAAGGGACCGCACCGCCTTCTGCGACCGGCCCCGTGCCTCGGCAAGTTGCTCGTCGGTCACGTTCATCTCGGCGTCTGGAATCCGTGCCAGTAGCCCTGCCGCAGTAATCAGCAGGTCGCTAATCAGCAGTATCTCGCTCACCTTCATTGCCTCCGCCCTCCTCTGCAATCAGAAGTGCCATACGTCGCATCGCCGCCCGAAACTGCCGCCTCGCCCCGTCCTCGGTAATCCCTTGGCGGACGGCCAACGACCAGAGTTCGAGAGCACTGTTCGCGACTTCCGCGACCTCCAAGGCGCGGACAGCCGTTTCTCGACCGATCTGGCCCTCATCGACCATATCGGCAATGTTCTCGACGGTCTCCGCATAGACGGATTCCGCCTCATACAGAGCAAGCCGTTCACTCCGGAACAGCCAGCAGCCGGGGCCGACGACCAGGACCAGAGCCACAAGCAGGACAAGCGGCCAACAACGGGGTCTCATGCGTTTACCTCTCTTTCTAACGGTTCGACTCGTGTCAACGGAAACTCCCGGTAGTCCTCCGGGTCGTCGGGGATCGCAACTCGGGCCATTT
Organism: Candidatus Brocadiaceae bacterium; assembly: GCA_003551305.1. GTDB lineage: Bacteria > Planctomycetota > Brocadiia > SM23-32 > SM23-32 > B1Sed10-231. The sequence goes on along the minus strand of PUMJ01000040.1, from coordinate 729 downwards.
TCGTCTTTCGATTCTCCTTTCTGACCACCGAAATAAACCGGCCTTCAATCGACCCGCCGCCTGGCAGTCGGACGACGACAGGTCGGCCCATCTCCTCCGGGTCCCTCCACCAGACGAGGGCACGGACACGCCGCTTATTCGCCGGACGCCTACGCCGACCAGCGGCCCGTCGCCTGTCAGACGGTTTGCGATGTCGCAGAGGATAATCGAGGTAGTCGCGAAGTTGTTGCTGGTGCAGGCGCATATCGTCGTCGTCGTCGTCTTCTGGGTGGGCTTGAGCACCGTGCTTTTTCGACCAGACCCATAACGCACACATAGCGGCTACCTGTGCAGGAGACACCGGCCCGGTCAAACCGAGCCGAGCACCGCAAGCCCGGACCTGTACCAGCAGATCGACCAGAGGACCCGGAAGGTCCTCGCCGTCCTCCAGGCCCAAAGCCCGGTGTGCCATGTCTACAGTGTGCTTGTCGAGCGACATAGCATCTCCTCGAACTACTTGTGGGGCGGCGGGGTACGGCCCCGGTGTGGGTAGGCCGGGACCATACCCCATCAGGCGGGGAGCGCCTGGTTTACGTGCTGCTTGCGGCCGCCCCTTCAAGAGCGAGCAGCTGCCAGTGCGGGCCGAGCCACTCGATCAGGGCGTCGTCGTCTTCCGAGCCGAACGTCAGGTCGTCCATGTCCGTCTCGCCGTCCAGCCGCTTGGCGGTGGTCGTCGTCACCACGTAGTCG
>PUMJ01000026.1 GCA_003551305.1 Candidatus Brocadiaceae bacterium | reverse complement strand
GCTGCCGCCGATTCCCGGCGACTGCATCGAGTTCGTAGGCAACGCCGCCGCCGCCGGGGCCAACACGGCCCTGCTGTGCCGCGACTGCCGCCAGGAAGCCGAGACCATCAGCCGCACGGCCCGCTACGTCGAACTGGCCAACCGGGCGGACTTCCAGCAGACCTTCACCGAGGCGCTCATGTTCCCGGCCGAAGACTGAGGCGGCCGCCGGCGCGGCCGCTCAGAGCTCCATGATGTCGGCGGTCTTGCGGGTCAGCTCCTCGTCCACCTCTTCTTCGTACTGGTCGGTCAGGTCCTGTACGGTGTCCTTGGCGCGGCGGCAGTCGTCCTCGCTGACGTTGGACTCCTTCTCCTCGCGGTCAATGGCCCGATTGGCGTCGCGCCGGATGTTGCGGATGGCAATGCGCGCCTCCTCGGCCATCTCCTTGACGCGGTCGGCAAGCTGGCGGCGGCGCTCCTCGCTCAGCGGCGGGACGGCCAGGCGGATGACCTTGCCGTCGTTCTGGGGGTGGATGCCGATGTCGCTCTTCTGGATGGCCCGTTCGATGTCCCCCAGGGAGGCGGGGTCGTAGGGCTTGATGACGATGAGTGTGGGGTCGGGGATGGCTATCTGGGCCAGTTGCTTCAGCGGTGTCGGGCTGCCGTAGTAGTCCACGCGCACGGTCTCCACCAGCCCGGCGCTGGCCGTGCCCGTGCGGATGCCGCGCAGGTTGTCGCGGAAGACCTGGACCGCTTGTTCCATTCTCGCTTCGGCGTCGAGCAGTATCTCGTCAATATCCATTCTCTGCGCTCCCAATGACCGTTCCCACAGGTTCTCCTGCAGCCGCCCGGCGGATGTTGCCTTCCACGGCGTAGTTGAAGACGCGCACGGGCAGGTTGTGTTCCATGCACAGGGAGACCGCCGCCAGGTCCATCACGGCCAGCCGGCGCTCCAGCACCCGGCTGTAGGATGTCTCGCGGTAAAGCTCGACCTCCCCGCTCGTCTCCGGGTCGGCCGAATAGACGCCCTCTACGCGCGTCGCCTTCAGCAGCAGGTCGGCGCCTATCTCCACGGCTCGCAGGGCGGCCGCCGTGTCGGTGGTGAACAGGGGGCAGCCGGTGCCGCCGGCCAGGATCACTATGCGGTCCTGCTCCAGGTCGCGCACGCAACGCTCCGGCTCGAAGACCTCCATCATGCGGGCCACCTGGAAGGCGCCGTAGTGAGCGGTGGGCAGGCCGCGCCGCTCCAGGCTCTGACGCAGCACGAGGGCGTTGACGGCCGTGGCCAGCATGCCGGCGTAGTCGGCCCGCAGTCGCCCCGGCCCTGCCGGGCAGAAACTCGCGCCGCGGATGACGTTGCCCGCCCCGACGACGATGGCCATCTGCGGGCCGCCCCGGCGCGCCGCCTCAATCTCAGCGGCTATATAGTACAGCGCTTCGCTGTCGAAAGGGTGCCCCTGTCGGCCACCGAATACGTTTCCGCTCAGTTTGAGCAGCACACGTTGTGGGGCAGAGTCCTCTTCCATCTCCGGTGCACCTTTCCTGGCGGGGGGCGGTCAGGAAGGGGTCAGCCTCCCGTCTCCATCCGCACGACGCGGCCGACCTCGATGTTCTCGCCCAGTTTCGCGATGGCCCCCTTGACCAGTTCCTCGATGGTCATGGAGTCATCGCGAATGTACTCCTGCTTGAGCAGGCAAGTCTGCTGGTAGAACTTCTCGAGTTTGCCCTCGACGATCTGCTCGCGGATGTGCTCGGGCTTGTCGGCCGCCTGCTGCAGGTAAAGTTCGCGTTCGGCGGCCACGGTCTCTTCGGACAGATCCTCGGGCCGTACGGCCTGGGGGTTCATGGCGGCCACCTGCATCGCGATCTCACGGGCCAGTTCCTGGAACTCTTCGCTGCGGGCGACAAAGTCCGTCTCGCAGGCCAGTTCCACCAGAACGCCGATCTTGCCGGTGCTGTGCACGTAAGAGGCAATGATGCCTTCGCCCGTCTCACGATCACTCTTCTTGTGGGCCTTGGCCAGCCCCTTCTCGCGCAGCACGCTGCGGGCCTTCTCGATGTCGCCTTCTGTTTCGACAAGGGCCCGTTTGCAGTCCATCAGACCGGCGCCCGTCTGGTCGCGTAGTTCTTTGACTTCCTGGGCCGAGATTTGCATTCGTCCTGTCAACTCCTGCGGTTGCATTGGCGTGGTGAGTGTGGTGCCGTCCCTGCCGATCGAGCCCGGACGGGGCCTGTCAGCCCTGTCCTTCGACCGGTTGACCGGCTTCGGCCCCTTCGCGCTCAGCAGCCTCGGGCGCCGCGGCAGATTCCCGCTCCGGGGCGTCCTCGGCCTCCTCGCCGGTCGGGGCGTCTTCCTGCTCCTCTTCGGCTTCTGCCGCCACCGGCGCGTCCGCCTCCTCGGGCAGCGGCTGGCCCGTCTCCAGGCGGGCCTCACGGATGGCGTCGGACATGGTGCGGAGGAATATCTCGATGGCCGCTATCGAATCGTCGTTGCCCGGCACCACGACGTCCAGATCGTCCGGGGAGCCGTCGGTATCGGCCAGGGCGATGATCGGGATGTCCAGCTTGACCGCCTCGCGCACGGCTATCTGCTCGCGGGCGGGGTCTACCAGGATGAGCAGTCCCGGCAGGCGGTCCATCTCGCGCACACCGCGCAGGTTGCGCAGTATCTTGCGCTTCTCCCGCCGCAGGGAGGAGACCATCTTCTTGCTGTAGAGGTTCATCTGGCCGGTGATCTCGAGTTCCTCCAGCTCTTCCAACCGTTCCAGCCGCTTTCGGATGGTCACGTAGTTGGTCAGCAGGCCGCCAGGCCAGCGTTCGGCCACGTAGGGCATCCCGCAGCGGGTCGCTTCCTTCTCCACCAGCTTGCGGGCCTGCTTCTTGGTGCCGCCGAACAGCACATAGCGCCCCTGCGCCGCGACGGCCCCGGCCAGGCGGCGGCCCACTATGAGGCCGCGCAGCGTCTCGCGCAGGTCAATGATGTGGATAAGGTTGCGCCGTTTGAAGATGTACGGCTCCATCTTGGGGTTCCACCGGCTCGTCCTGTGGCCGAAGTGGAACCCCG
>PUMJ01000035.1 GCA_003551305.1 Candidatus Brocadiaceae bacterium | reverse complement strand
GCTTTCGCCTGGGGCGACCCGACGCTCACGCGCTGACACTTCCCTCACCTCTCAGCGCCTCCACGAACCGCCGAAGCTCCTCCCGGTGACGTTCCTCGAGCACGTCATCCATGCGCAGGCCCAGGGTAGCCACCGGCTCCTTGCCGCACAGGGCCGCCATGTGGCGAAAGGTCCGTTTCACGCCGCTGCCGCCCGTGGTCAGGAAGAACGCCACCTCCGGGAGCTTGTCCTTCTGGCGGATCAGGTAGGTCCGCACCCCGCAGGCCATCGAGAATGCCCACACCGGCGTGCCGACAACCACGAGGTCGTAGTGCGACGGATCGTGGCCTGGCGGCTCAATGTCGGCCCCCCTTCTCAGCAGCGAGTCGCGGCCGGCCCGCAAATAACCGAGCACCCCGGCGCGCGGCGTGCGGTCAGTGATCTCCTCCAGCTCTGCCTCGAGCGCCTTCGCTACCTCCTGACCCACCTTGCGCGTTGTGCCCGTACGCGAGTAATAGACCACAAGCGTTCGCCCCTCTGCCATCGCACAGCCCTCCGTCTGTGATAAGAACTCCACATCTTCCCGGCCAGGGAACCTCCCCGACGTCGGACCTCAGGAGCCCGGCGGCCTGTACTCGTTGAGCATAATCAGTTCGTCCAGCGGCTTGCGCGACCGACACTCGGGCGCTTCGTCCGCGTAGCCGATGGTGACCATGATGGGGACGGCTTTCCGCTCGGGTATGCCCAGTGCCTGCCGGACCGGCTCCCTCTCGAACCAGCCCACCCAGCAGGTGCCCAATCCTTCGTCAGCGGCGGCCAGCACCATGTGGTCCACGGCGATGGCCACGTCGAACTCCCGCCCCGGCTCACAGACCGCCAGCATCAGCACCGGCGCCTGGCCGATGAAGTCCTGATGGCCCGCCTCCTCGGCAATGCGGCGACGCTTCTCCGCGTCCGTCACGAAGACGAACGCATACTCCTCCTTGTTGCCGCCCGACGGGGCCAACTGCAGGGCCTCATACAAGCGCCGGAGCTTCTCCTCCGGCACCGGGTCGGGCCCATACTTACGTATCGAACGCCGTCTCTCGATGACCTCCCTGAACTCCATTTCAGCCTCCCGGATTCTGGCAAGCGTGGCGTCGGGTGCCAAACCCGCCGGACCCAAAATGGATTCGTTTCGCAGACCTGCCATTCAAAGCCGGCCGCGCCACCCTGCGGCCGGGCGGCGCATCTCCCCGCTGGACAATATCTTCGTTATCCGCCCGAATGTCAACAGGCATTGCGGTTACCGCCTCTCGCAGGCCGGCGTAGCGCCACCTTTCCCCCGTGCGCTGGAGTATGCGGGGGTGTCCCGGCTGCGTCACGGACCGCCGGGGCACGGCTGCCCCGGCGTGGCCGGCAAGGATGCCGGCGCCACAACCGCCGTGGATATCGCGCATGCGGACACCCCGGCAGTCCGTGGCGGACCGACAGCTCAATGACCCTCCCGCGGGACGCGTCCGCTTGCACTTCCGGCTCCCCCGCGCTATCACATACAGGACGTTGAAAGCAGGAAACTCGCCGGGCCCGCTGCTCCGGCACATCTCCTACGGCATGGGAGTCGCGCATGAACACGTATCCGCACGTCTGGATGGCGTTTGTGGCCATGCTGCTTGCCGTCGGCACCGCCGCGGCCGAGCCCGCACTGACCGAAGACAACTCCTGGGCCTTCACCCCCGCCGAGGACCCATACTCCGACGAGGCGGTGCTGGACCTGAGCCACCTGAACGAGGACGTGGCCGGAGAGACCGGCTTCGTCCGCGTGGCCGAGGACGGCAGCTTCATCAGGGGCGACGGCGAACCGATCCGCTTCTGGTCGGTCATCAGCCGCGTCGACTTCCGCATCCAGAATATGTCGGCGGAGGAGATTGACCAGTTCTACCGCTTCCTGGCCAAGCGGGGCGTGAACATGGTGCGCCTGTTCGCCACGCTGGAGATGGCCGAGGAAGGCGCCGAGATCACCGACTACGACCGCGGCCAGGTGGAGGCCATCTGGCGGGCCGTCGCCATCGGCAAGGAGCACGGCGTTTACTCCATCATCTGCCCCTACTGGGCGCACTTCACCGTGCCGGAAAGCTGGGGACTGGCGGGCGGCGAGCAGAGCCCCACGGGCCTCCTCTTTTTCAACCCCACGCTCCAGGATGCCTACAAGGAGTGGGTGCGCGAGCTCTACACCGCCCCCAACCCCTACACGGGCATACCCCTCAAGGACGACCCCGCCGTCGCCATCCTGCAGATCCAGAACGAAGACAGCATGTTCTTCTGGACAACCCAGGGGCTGCATCCGGAACAGCGCCGCATCCTGCATCGGCAGTTCGGCGACTGGCTCGTGGAGAAGCACGGTTCCCTGGAGGCAGCCATCGAGGCCTGGGACGGCCAGAGCGAACCCGATGACGACCTGGAGGCCGGCATCGTCTCCATGATTGACCCGCCCTCCATGATCTGGCACATGACCCAGGACCTGAGCGGCGGGCGCGCCCTGCGCATGCGCGACCAGACCGAGTTCCTGGCCCGCCTGCAGCACGACTTCTACGCCGACATGGCGGACTATCTGCGCAACGAAATGGGCTGCCGGCAGCTCATCAACGCCAGCAACTGGCGCACGGGTTCCCAGTTGCGCCTGGAGGACCTGGAACGCTGGAGCTACTCCGCCGTGGACGTGGGGGCCCTGAACCGCTACAGCACCGGCATCCACTCCGGCCCCAACGCCGGCTACCGCATTGACCCCGGCCACTACATCGTCAACCGCTCCATCCTGCGCAACCCCCTGCAGGTGCCGACGAACGTCCGCCAGAACCTCGGCGAGCCGTTCGTCCTGACCGAGGCGGCCTGGGTGACCCCCAACTTCTACCAGACCGAGGGCCCCATGCTGATGGCCGCCTACATGGGGCTGACCGGCGTGGACAGCGCCTGCTGGTTCGACGCCAGCCATTACACCTGGCAGCTCGACCCCCGGCGCACCTTCTGGCCCGTCGTGGAGGGCGAGACCGGCTACGCCCTGGGCAAGTGGACGGGCATGATACCGACGCAGGTCGGCATGTTCCCCGCCAACGCCCTCATGCACCGCATGGGTTACGTGCAGCAGGGCGAGCCGGCCGTCCACGAAGCCCGGCCGCTGGAGCATATCTTCGAGCGCAGAGAGCCCATCATCGCGGAGGCCGAATCCTTCGACCCCATCCGCGACACGCAGGACCTGCGCGGCGCCACCGGCGTCGACGTCGCCGAGGTCAGCCGCCTGGCCTTCCTGGTCGGGCCCGTCCACGTCGAATACGGCGGCGACCCCGAAGACACCCGCGTCATTGACCTGGCCCCCTACATCGACGGGGAGGCCGAGGTCGTGCGCAGCAACACCGGCGAGCTGGAACTCCGCTACGGCGTCGGCGTCTTCACCCTGGACGCCCCGAAGGCCCAGGGCGTCACCGGCTTCCTCAGCGAGGCGGGCGGCCGCTTCGAGCTGGGTGACGTGGAAATCCGCTCGGAGAACGACTACGCCACCATTCAGCTTGTCTCGATGGACGGGCTGCCCCTGGCCGAGTCGCGGCAGGTCCTGGTGCAGGTGGGCACGGTGGCGCGGCTGACCGGCTGGGAGACCGAACCGGCGACGTTCGAGCGCGGGGACGCGGTCGTCGAAGGGCTGCGCATCGAGCGGACGGGCATGCCGCCCTGGCGCATCAAGAACACCCGCGCCGCCGTCAGCATCGCGAACCCGAACCTGAGCCGGGCCACCCTGCTGGACGCGGACGGCTACCCCGACCGGCAGGTGTCGGTCAGCACGGAGGACGGCCGCCTGAGTGTGGAACTGCCCGAGGACACCATGTACATGGTGCTGGAGTAGAAGGGCACGCGAGCGCAGGATACCGGCGCAGACTGACCATAACGATCCCGGTGGCCACGACGCCGGCTCGCTTCCGGCCGGCGCGGCAACACGCGGCCCGCGGCGGGGAGGAACGCGCCAATGCCGGCGGGCGGAAAGAGAACGAACCGACCGTACACAGAACACGGAGGGCGAGAGGGGTCTCTCGTCCTCCGTGTCGTCACTTCTACCTGCGGAGCGCCCCGTGGGGGTACGTCCCCGCAGCGGTGAGCGAGCGGTCAGGCCTTACGGCGACGCCACTTGGCCAGCGCGACACCCACAACGCCAAGCCCCAGCAGCGACATCGTCGCTGGCTCGGGGACGGCCGCGGCCTGGAAATTATCCCAGTACACGTCGTAGTCCTCACCGAAATTATATGCATTTAGGATAACCGTCTCCAGCTGTCGCGTCCAAGGATCTTCAAAGACACCAAGTGAATTGCCGTCAACGAAGTACTCGACCCCGACCCCTCGCGTGAGCACGAAGGAAAGGTTGTACCACGCCTCAGCCTCTGAAAGTCCGTAGAACAAGTCCCATCCGCCGGCATAATAGTCGAATGAGTAGAAGCCGGCATCTAAGTCCTCCATATTTCTGTACGCTAAAATGGGGTAGGCTGAGATATCTCCTTCGGCGTCATATCCTACTCCCCATATGCCTGCATTACGGTCCTCATCAAGCCAGTCGGAGCCGACATACAGATCAATGGAATGCCTCTGCATACCCCAATCGGGAAGGGGGGTATCCAGCTTCATACCCTGGTAGTTATAGAAGCTGGCGTCGTCCTCATCAGCACCACGGATCCCATGCAGCAGCCGGTAGTCACCGTCGAAGTCGGCCTGCTCGAAAACGCCAGGCTCTTTGCGGTCCGGGTACCACTCGTCTACGTCTGCGGTGTCGTCAAAAGTCTGCTCCACGAACACAGTCCAGCCGGCGGCTGGTGCCGCACTGAGGGCAAAAAGCAAACAGGCCACAAACAGCGCCAAATACCCTTTCTTTAGCATCGCTCCCGTCTCCATTTGAACTCCGGTTACCAGAAACCTGAGCACTGCAACATCTACCGATCGCGCCGGGCATCCCGGCATTCTTTCGACCGACCCCGCGGAGCATGGCTTGTCGAAAAACCACCTTCTGAGCGCGGGGCACGCGCCTGTGCCTGCCGATCACCTCCCGCTTGCTCTGTCCCAGGGGGCATCCAACGCTGACGTCCTCGCCGGGGGGCCCATGGACGTGCGTCACGTCATCCCGACTGCGCCGGCACGTACAACACCAGTACATACTTTCGCAACCCCCATACCATAAAACGAGCGCGGCATCCCCCCCGGTTGTAAGGTATTCCCCTACAGTAACCTACAGGTTTCCCCCGCAACACGTCACCCACCAGGACACGGGCGCCGTGTTGATATTGCTCAACACCCTGTGGTGAAGCGACAACACGCGGGCCCGGTCCGCTTCACGCGATAACAGCCGATAGCACACCATACCGCTTGTCTTTCCTCCCCGCCCGACGACCGTAACCACACTCCCGCCGCCCAGGGGCGCCGCCGACGGGCCGGAGAGAATGCGCACCCGGTAAAGGCGCGGACGGGAAACACCGATGGCAAGAGAGGAAGACCGCCTCGAGGCCGCCTGGGCATCGCTCACCCTGCCAGAGGGGGCAGGCCTGGCTCGCGCACTCCCAGGAGCCGTCCCTGCGCCGGGGGCGGCCTCTGGATTGGGGCGCCCTGCCGCCGCGCCGCCGCGCGCCGTGAGTTCCGGCGCCGCCCCGCTGTCCGTGCCGGGGGTACGCTTCGCGGCTATCGCCGCGACATGCGCGCAACAGCAAGGACGTAAGCCGCCGTCTCGCCGGGGTGCGCCTCAGTCCGCGGCGCGGTCGAAGTGGGCGGTCAGCGGGTAGGCCGCCCGGTTCAGCTCCCGCATGGCGTCCATCAGCGGGCGGTAGGGCTCGTACTCGATGTTGACGATGCCCTTGTTGGAATCGCGGTTCGAGGGGTCGGTGCTGGTGTCCTCGGGGTCGTTGTCGGCGTACTTGAACCAGTGCCATCCCACGCAGGCTCGCGACTCCAGCAGCCCGAGCGTGAAATTCTGGTAGAACCAGCCCCGCTCCCGCTGGGTGGCCACGGTCCAGCCGGCGCCGGTGAGATTCGGCAGGCCGGAATCCTGCCCCTTGGCGTACCATTCCGTCAGCATCAGGGGGCGGCCGGCCCATTCGGCCCAGGAGCCGAGCCTCTCGGCTGTCGGCGTCCAGACGCAGTAGTCGTTGACCGCAATGACGTCCAGGTGCCTCCCGGCCGTCTGCCAGAACCGCTTGCTCTGCTTTTCCGGCCCGTAGAAACGCGGGCCGAGGATGAGGTGGTCGGGATCGTGCCGGCGGATGGCGTCCGTCACGATGGACAGGTAGCGCTCCAGCACGTGGGCGCGCCACTCCTCCCTGTCCCGGTCACTGATGCAGGAGGCATCCGCCACGTCGCGCTGCCGGAGCCAGTCGCGGACGGCCCCGTGCCCGGCGTCCCCATTCGGAAGTTCCAGGAAGCAGTCCAACAGGTCGTCGGGGAACGGGAGTTCGTTGTCGGTGAAGTAGCCGAACAGGTAGGGATCCTCCCGCAGATCGGCCACGCTGCGGGCCAGCTTCTCGGCGTATTCCCGGAAGCCCTCTTCGAAGACGAAGATGCAGTTGTGGGGATAGCCGCGGTGGCCGGGCAGTGTGTAGGTGCCGCCCCGCTCCCGCCCGTAGCCGCCCATGAAGCTGAGGGTGGGCGTGTAGACCGGCCGCAGCTCGGGCGGCGCTCCCCGATTGAGCTCGTCGGACGACCAGCAGCCCGTCCCGTTGAAGCCGTGCTCCTTGAGCAGGCGCATGGTGTGGTCGCGCCATGCCTCCTCGGTGCCGAACTTATCCTTCAGGGCAGCCCGCATGCGGTCGGACCTGCCGGGGCTCACGGCGTTGACGGCCACGTGCAGGAAGAGGCAGCCCTCCGGGTCAACCAGCCACCACCGGTCGCCCACTCTCTCGGTTCGGAAGAACCCGGTCCCCTCCAGCCGCTCAGCCTTCCAGCCTCCAAAGCGGCTCAGGGGCACGGACCGGCCGGCGTCAAAACCGTCCAGGTCGCGCACCAGGCGGGTGGGATGGTCGCTGGCCTCCACCTCGAACGAGTCCCCGCACTTGATGAATGCGCGTACCGTGCGGGACTTCCCATCATCTGATCCATTCTGCACTATGACATTTTCCCTTCTTTTGGTCCCGGCCTCGCGCCCTTAACTCGGTCCGGTTCAGGGCGCGCCGAAGCCGAAGCAGTGGTAGCCCTCCATGTCCTCCGGGATGTCCAGCCCGTGGTCGCCCTTTCCGGTCTCGGGGTTGAGGTGGCCGCCGTGGTCCGGGGCGAAGACGAGCGCCCGCCGCGCCCCCACGCACCGTTCGAAGACCTCCGCGAGGTGGACAAAACGCCGCACGACGTCCCGGACGGCCGCCTCGAACGGCGGCCCCTGCGGGGCCGTGCGGTGCTGTTCCTTGTCGGCCGCGCCGCAGTAGGCGGCTATGAAGTCATGGGAGTCGGCCTCCAGCAACTCCTCGACGCGGCGGGTGACGGCATCGTCGTCGGGTTCGGGGAAGTAGTCCATCTCGCGCTCCCGGAAGATCAGGCTCATGCTGCAGTTCGGCACGGCAACGATGGCCGGGCGGCGGCCGGCCCGGATGAGGGCGTCGAAAAGCGTGTCGCAGGTCAGCACGGGGCGTTCGTACACGCGGATGCCGTGGTAGTCCGGCAGGGCCCCCGTGAAGACCGAGGCGTAACAGACGGGCGTCTTCGGCGGCATCACGGCGCGGAGCGGCACGCGCAGCGGGGCGTGTGCCAGGACCGGGTTGAGCACGTCCGGATACATCTGCCAGACCCGGACCCCGACGGCGTCCGGCAGGAAGGCGAGAACCCGGCGGACCGGCGCGCCGTCAAAGGAGCGCCGGCCCGCGCGCAGCACTTCCGCGAGGGGCTGGTCGGCGGCCCCCGCCGGGGCCTCGACCTGCATCAGCGCTGCCATCGTGGGGGTCAGGGCCGTGATCCGGCGTTCCGCGTTCACCCTCTGCATGACGGCTCCTCGCTTCTCCGGCTAACTGGATGGCCTGTTGCTCGGTGCGCCCGGCACCGGCGACAAGCATAGCACATGGAGAGGCCCGAGCACAGGGAGCGGCGCTTCCCGCCGCCGGGCGGATCTCCCCTGCCGAGTTCGCCGTGCGGCCGGTGACATCCGGCCCGGGTAAACGCTCCACCCCGGGCGCATCCGCTGGGCGGGCTCTGGACGAAGCTTCCATTGCCGTTGCCCCCTGCGAGGGCGGCGCCCTGAAGGGGCACCACATGTCGTTATTGGGCGCATTCATTGCTCCTGACTCCCCGAGCCATCCCGCGTAGGGAGCGAGGCACCAGCCGGCGTGGGAGCGAGCGAGCGGGCCGGTCACCGGCCATATGCCTCCCTTCGTTCTGTCCCCCGTAGTTCCGGCACAGGGCAGTCGTGTAGAGAGAGGTGCCGAGCGCGCTTTTTTTCGTTTGACATCAGGCGGGGCAATCCCTATATTCTATGGAAATCTTGGGAGATGGGCTCGCTTTTGAGAGGGAGAATGAGCCGATGAGGAACCGTTGCCTCGCCGTGATAGTGTGTCTGGCAATCTTTGCCGCCACGAGTGTGACCACAGGGTGTCGCGGCTACTTCAGCGAGGAGCGACACGACTACCGTTCGAGGACGATACAGGCGGACCGCGAGCGCATGTCCGACGACTGGGATTGGATCTGGGGACTGGACGAACCGGCCACAACTCACGAACGCACCTTCCCACCGCACTCGTATTGAGCAAGGCTTCCACCTGACAAGCCAGACCTGCCGACGGCAGACGCACCTGCGGCCGTCGGCAGGTCTTTTCTCATTGCCTGCGGCACGGCCCTTCCCTTGACGACCGCCCCCGCGGCGTTCATTATGATGTGTTAACCGGACCTCCCCGACCGGTTTCAGCATCGGACGTCCGACGACCTTCTGCCAGGGCGGCATCCGCGATGAAGATAGTGATGTTCGAGCCGGCCGACTTTGATCTGCTCTACCCCCTCACCTATCTGCGGCCCGTCTTCGACCTGCGCTGTGGCGCACTGACGTTGCGGGAGAAGCTCCAGGAGAAGTTCCCCGATTGTGAACTACACCTGGAGGTGCGCGACGCCCGGCTGCAGGTGGCCAGGGACATTTACGGTGCCGGCGCCATCAACAACCCCGAGCGGCTCACCCCTGACGAAGACGTGCTGCTCACCGCCGCCGGAGCTATACTCACCGAGGAAGCAGCCGCCTATACCGGCCAGGAGAGACTGGCGCTGACCGAGGACGGAGACTTCATCTGGGCCTACCTGGAGGCGGAAACCGTGGGGGAGATCGGGGCTGAGTCCGCTGCCGAACTCGCGACTCGCGCCGCCTCCACTATGAGCGGGGAGACCACCGAGGACATCCTCATCAGAAACCCGTGGGACCTCGTTATCCACAACGCACGGCAGATCGAGGCGGACTTCGCCGCCCATTACGCCGTCCGCAACGGCGCCGATCCCGGCGAGGGGGTCGCCGTCTGGGGTGAGCCGGAGAGTCTCTACATCGCCGAGGGCGCCGAAGTTCAGCCCTGCACATTCATTGACTGCCGCGAGGGCCCGGTGGCCATCGAGGACGGGGCCGTCGTCCAGGCGCACTCGAGCATCCACGGGCCGGCCTTCATCGGCACTGACTCCTATCTTTGCGAGGCGCGCATCCGGGAGGGGACCACCGTCGGCCCCGTCTGCCGCGTGGGCGGGGAGGTGGAGGAGAGCATCCTGCACGCCTACGTGAACAAATACCACACGGGCTTCCTCGGCCACGCCTACGTCTGCGAGTGGGTCAACCTGGGAGCGCTGACCGCCAACAGCGACCTGAAGAACGACTACAGCACCGTCAGCATCTACCGGAAGGGCAAGCCCGTGGACACGGGGGCCATGAAGGTCGGGGCCTTCATCGGCGATCACACCAAGACGAGCATCGGCACCATGCTGAACACCGGCTCCGTCGTGGGCGTCATGTGCAACCTGGTGGGCGGAGGCGGCGTGCTGCCCAAAGATATTCCATCCTTCGCGTGGTATCTGAACGGGCGCATCGGCAAAGGCCTGGGGCGGGCCTACGCCCTGGACACCGCGCGCGCGGCGATGGAACGCCGCGGAGTCGAGCTGACGGAGGCCATGGTCAAGCTCGTCGAGCATACGCATGAGCTGACCCGCGAGGCGAGAATGGAGAAGGTGCGACGAGACAGGCGCAAGGCTTTTGGCTGAGCAACCGTTTTTTGCGGGAGACATAGCCCGATGGTTGACAGAAACGAAGTCCGGGAACGTGTGTGCGAAGTCGTCAGCGACGTACTCGGCGTGAGCATCACCGATATCGCGCCCGACGCACGGTTCGTCGAGGACCTGGGCGCCGAGTCCATCCAGAGCGTGGAACTGGTGGCCGCCTTCGAGGAGGAGTTCGACATCGAAATGGATGAAGACGCCGCGCTGCAGGTCAAGAGCGTCGGGGGCGCCGTTGACTTCATCTCCGAGCACATCGAGGAACAGCAAGGCTGAGGGGCGTAGCATCTTGCGCACGACTCGACCGACCACAGCCAGGAGAATTCCATGCAAGTGATAATTGCCGCCGACTACGAGGATATGAGTGACCGAGCCGCCGCTATCGTCATCGAGGCGGTGCGCCGCAAGCCCGACATCGTCCTGGGCCTGGCAACCGGCAGCACCCCCGAGGGGCTCTACGCGCGCCTGGTGGCCGCGCACCAGGAAGACGGGCTCGACTTCTCCCGGGTCGTCACCTTCAACCTCGACGAATACGTTGACCTGCCCCCGGACCACCCCCAGAGCTATCGCTACTTCATGAACGAGAAGCTCTTCGACCACGTCAACATAGACAAGGCCAACACCCACGTGCCCAACGGAATGGCCGAGTGCCTGAGCGATGAGTGCGCGCGTTACGAACAGATGCTGCTCGACGCCGGCGGCATAGACCTGCAGGTACTGGGAATCGGCCGGGACGGTCACATAGCCTTCAACGAGCCGGGCACGGCGCTGCACTCCCCCACGCACATAGCCGCGCTGACCCCGGAGACCATCGAGGACAACTCCCGCTTCTTCGACAATTCGGAAGATGTGCCACGCTTCGCCATCACGATGGGTGTCGGCAGCATTACGCACGCACGCCGCTGCCTGCTGCTTACAAGCGGGGAAAGCAAGGCCCCGGCCGCCAGGGCGGCCATCGAAGGGCCTGTCACCTCCATGGTGACGGGCAGCGCACTGCAGATGCACTCCAGCACCGTGGCGATCGTGGATGCGGCGGCCGCCGCGAAGCTGGATCGGATAGACTACTACCGCTGGCAGCAGGAGAACTGGGACCGCATCGCCGAACGCCTGTAACGGCGCGCCTGGAAGCCCGGGGGCCCTTGCTCACGGCACGGGGGCGCCGCAGGCGGTGCAAAAGCGGGCGCCTTCGGTGAGGCCGTCGCCGCACTGTGTGCAGAACCGGGCGGGCAGTTCGGGTGCCGCCTCCTCCACCTCCCGTGTTGGGGGGACGTCCGCCATCGGCGGGGCATGTTCAGGGTCGAACAGCTCCGTTGCCGTGAACCGCACGTCGGTCGTCCGGTTCGTGTTGATCCAGAACGATGCCTCCACCGGCCGGGCCCCGTCCCGGGTGCGCAGGACGTACTTGCCCTCCGGCAGGACGACCGACTCCCCCAGGCGGACACCCTCGACGACCACTTCCTCCCCCTCCCTGTCGAGGACACGGAACTCGGGCGGGGCCGGGCGGAATATGGCGTCCAGCCGGGCCGCTATCTCGTACGGCTCGTCGGCCATCTGGTAGGAGGCGTCGAGTATGTCGGCTATGGCGCGGAGCTGCTCGGCGTGCTCCGGCATGTCCACGTCGAAGCCGATCACATGGAAATCCAGGTCATCCACCTGCGCCAGTTCGCGGGCGCCGGCCAGCGGGTCCTGCCGGGGGCGGGTGTTCTCCTCGCCGTCAGCGACCAGCAGGACCAGCACCGGTCGCTCAGCCCGACGGCGCACCCGCGAGAGGTCCCCCGCCGCCTCGCGCAATGTCAGCGCCAGCGGCGTCTTGCCGCGCGGGTTGATTTCGTCCAGCTTGGCCTCGAACTGCTCCAGGTCCAGCGGCACCATCGGTATCTCCAGCTTCGTATCCTCGTCCGCCTCCGGCTCGATGGCCCTGTACTGGTGTCCGAACACGCGCAGCGCGACTTCTGTCCCGGGCGGCAGGGACCGCACCACGGTGCGCACCGCCTCGCGCAACTGGTCGAAGACGATACCGTCCTGGTACGGCTCCAGCAGGGAGCCGGAAGCGTCCAGCATAATGTAGACGCGTCGCGGGGCGGGCCGCACTACGGATGTCGCCAGAGTCCCGTCCCCGCCGCGTTCGAGGACAACGGCATCCTCGAGGGTGGGGGTGGCTCGGGTCAGGAACAGCAGGGCGAACGCCGTGGCAAGCTCCTCCGGCCTCTCGCCCTCGGGGGCCCAACTGCCGTCCGGCCGCTGCGTGTCAACCAGGAAGCGCGCGCCCAGCGGATACCATTCGTGCTCGCCGATGAACTCGGTGTCCAGTATGCGGCCGACGCGCTCCAGGGAGTACAGGTAGTAATACAGCCATTGGCCCCCCACGGCCACTCGCACGTCGCCCGGTGGCACCTCATCGACCGCGAAGTGCCGGTCCAACCAGGCGAGACCGCGCTCGATGGCTTCCTGACCGGCCGGATCCCTCTCGCCCAGCGCGTGCTGCGCTATGGCGATCGCACAGATGCCGGCGCAGGTCATCGAGCCGTACGCCCTTCGCCTGCTGCCGGGCGTGTAGCCCCAACCGCCGTCATCATGCTGTGCATCGACGTGGCCCTGCAGGGTTCGCCGCCAGAGGACCTCCGGCATGAACGTACCGGCTCGCTCGACCGAATGCAGCCCCAGCAGGGCGAACTGCGCCACCGACAGGTCTTTGTCGCCGCCGACGTCCCAGTCGGTGATGCGTTCCCAGCGCTCGGCCGGCGCGTCCAGTTCATCCAGGGACCGCCCGCCGCTGACGTATAACGGCGAGGGTTCCGGCGCCTCGCGCAGATAGAGTTCCTCGGGCACGTCCGCGACGTACGCCCAGAAGCCCAGGGGTCCCTGCGCCTCGACAAGCCAGCGGGCGGCGTCGCGCAGCTTGGGCAGGTACAGAGGATCGCCGTAGGATTCGATCAGCATGGAGATAACGGCCATCTCGTAGGTGCGACGCCTCCACCCCACATCGGACAGGTCCATGTTGTCCAGCCGACTGCGCACGGCGGCATCGAACTCCGGCGACCTCTCATGCAGGTGAGCGTGCAGGAGCGCGAGAGCGTAGGTGTCGCCGTGACTGGCCTGGCTCCCCCTACCCGCCTGC
Organism: Candidatus Brocadiaceae bacterium; assembly: GCA_003551305.1. Classification (GTDB taxonomy): domain Bacteria; phylum Planctomycetota; class Brocadiia; order SM23-32; family SM23-32; genus B1Sed10-231. The sequence continues at coordinate 451 of PUMJ01000035.1, read as the reverse complement.
CACGCCCGAAACAACCGGTCCTCCGAGAGGTGCTCCCACAGGTAGTCGGCTCCGCGGTCAATGGCCTCGTTGACTTGTTCAGGGCTCAGACCGACCCCCGCCAGACCTTGCGGCTCGCGCTCGGGCCGCACAGGCTCAGAAGGCTCGGGCGGCTCGGGGGGCGCCGGCGGCTCGGGCAGGGCCGGCGGTGGGACATCCTCGGGTTCTTCCGCAGGCGGCGGGGGGGCGGGCTCATCGGGGCCCGGAGTCACCTCTGCAACCCGCACGGGCTCCTCCAGGGGGGGCAGTTCAACGGTCTCGGCCAGGGTGAAACCGCGGTAGGAGACTCGCGGGCGCCGCTCCTCCTCGGCCACCGTGTATGCCACCTGGAAGGTGCGCTGCTCGCCATCCGGCACCCACACGTGTTCGACCGGTCGGTAGAGGCCGTCGAAAGTCGCCGGGTGCGGCGGGG
>PUMJ01000128.1 GCA_003551305.1 Candidatus Brocadiaceae bacterium | reverse complement strand
TCAACCGATGATAACCATTGTGAGGATCGCAAACACATTCCGATGCATCCGCGTTTCCGGCCTAAATTGCAAAACAGGTTATTAACGCATGCGGCGCCATACGAACAATCAAAATCAGCCATTGCCGCAATGCGGTGGGAGATAAAAGAAGCATTGCCGAAGATCACCCTGCAAAGCAGAATTCACACCGTAGATGTTGCCTGGCATCCGAAACGTGATTTGCTTAGCAGCGGACCGGGCGATACCAATTTTGTTGCGGAAGTAGAAACCGACAAAACGGTTTATCTGCGTTTCGGCGACGGCAAACACGGTCTTCGTCCGGAACCGGGTATGATATTCAAGGCGACCTATCGCACCGGCAATGGAAGCGCTGGGAATATCGGTGCGGAAGCGATTAAACATATATATACAAATCTCACCGGTATTACAGAAGTTCGCAACCCATTACCCGCTCACGGAGGAGTCGATGCGGAAAAAATAGAGGATGTACGTCAACGTGCACCCGCCGCCTTCCGCACCCAGAAGCGGGCTGTCACTGAAAGAGATTATGCCCGGGTGACAGAACGTCTTTCGGATGTACAAAAGGCCGCGGCCACCTTCCGCTGGACCGGCAGTTGGCATACCGTATTTTTAACGGTCGACCGCCTGAAAGGATTAAACGTCGATGAGTCATTCAAAACAAAAATTAATCGACATGTGGAACGATTCCGTATGGCCGGTTACGATCTGCAGGTTAACGCACCAAGGTTCGTCTCTCTGGAGATCGAGATGGTCATCTGTGTAAAACCAGATTACTTCCGCAGCGATGTCAGAGCTGCACTTTCAGAAGTGTTCAGCAATCGCATCTTGCCGACCGGGCGCCGCGGAGTTTTCCATCCCGATAACTATACCTTCGGACAAACAGTTTATAGCAGTCATCTGTACGAAACCGCTCAGGCTGTGTCCGGAGTGGATTCCGTTCATATTATAAAATTTCAGCGCCAGGGCATGGATGATGCTGAACCCCTTGAGAAAGGTAAACTTCTATTGAACAGATTAGAAATTGCCCGCCTGGACAACGATCCTAATTTCCCGGAGCGGGGCGTGCTGCGGCTTAATGTTCGAGGTGGGAAATGAGTGTACGACAAAAAAATAATCCGCTCCGGAACTTGAACGACTGCGGTTGCTGCCAAGGGTTAACTCTGCAGACTCCGCTGAAGATCGCAAACCGTCCGGGTTTGACTGCTATTGAATATCGCGTCGGGACCCATTCGCAATTCAGACAAAGCATGCTGGCGCGATTATCCTCTTCTGAATATCCGGCGTTAGAGAGCTTACGAACTCGGCAGGATGACGATTTTTCGGTTGCTTTACTTGATGCCTGGGCTACGGCAGCCGATGTGCTCACCTTTTATCAAGAACGCATTGCGAATGAGTCGTACCTGTGCACGGCGGTCGAACGAAGTTCACTCCTGGAACTCTCACGTCTGGTCGGTTACGAGTTAAATCCGGGGGTCGCGGCAAGTACATTTCTGGCATTCACAATAGAAGAAGCTCCCGGTGCACCAGATCAGGCAACTCAAGAAACGATTATTAATACAGGAACCAAGGTACAAAGCGTTCCCGGACCAAACGAGGATCCGCAAACATTTGAAACTGTGGAAGAGATTAAAGCACGGCCTGAGTGGAATAAAATCAAACCACGGCTGACAATGCAGCAACCTCTCAATACAAATATAAAGAGCGTAACTGTTGCCGGAACAGGAATCAATCTGAAACAGGGAGATCGGCTGCTGATCGTTGCAGGCAAAATCGACCGTAAAGTGAGATTAATTACTCATGTTGAACCACAAGAAGATTCTCATACTACCCACATTTCGATGGATGGCATAAAGCCGGTAAAAATATTTACCGCCAAAGTTCCGCTGCTGCCAGGGACTGTATTTTCAACTTCATTTAAGCTTACGGAGACAAAGGTTAAGAACCAGATACTTGGCAAAACCTGGGAATCAAAAAATCTGTTTGCTCTTGCTGCCATTCAAAACTGGTCGATACAGGATCTGGTGAAAATATTTGAAAACCTGCGCTCGCAAAAAACCGCTCCGGGTGAAACCGGTGTATTTGCCCTTCGAAAACGTGTTTCGCTGTTTGGATATAATGCACCCAGAATAATGGATTATAATGGAGATGGAAATCCTAAAACGCAAGATAAGTGGGTAAGCGAATGGTCTCCGGCAAATGAATCAAGTGATAAACTATACCTTGATAATGCGTATGATGAGGTCCTCCCGGGAAGCTATATCGCGATTAATAAACCAGGCAATCAGACAAGCATCCATACAATCGCCAACGTAAGGACATTCCCGCGAACCGAATATGGCATAAGCAGTAAAACCACTGAAATTACTTTATCCGGAAAAGATCCATGGTGGGATCCGAACAAGGAAGGTTTTTCGGTCATCCGAGGAACTGCCGTCGACATACTCAGTGAACGGCTTGAACTTGCAGAGAGTCCAATAGAGGAGCAGGTACACGGCAACAATGTATTGCTTGACAAAATTGATCTCAACTTAAAAGACGGTCAAACTGTTATTCTCACCGGAGAACCAGTTGATCAGCCGGGTGTGCTCAAGAGTGAAGTGATGACCATAGATACAGTGGCTGTTGAAGACGGATTTACCAGGTTAACATTTACAAAAGAACTTGCAAACTACATCCGCAAAAGTGTTGTGATCAATGCCAATGTATCCCGGGCCACTCATGGTGAAACCGTTTCTGATGTTCTTGGAAGCGGTAATGCCGGTCAACCTTATCAAAAATTTTTGCTGCGACAGTCTCCCCTGACGTTTGTCAGCGCGCCGACTCCGCGCGGATCTGAATCGACACTGAATGTGCGGGTCAATGACTCCCAATGGCATGAAGTATCGTCATTCTTTGGCCGCGGTTCCGACGATAGAATTTTTACCACCCGGATCGATGATGACGGCAAGACAACCATTCAATTCGGCGATGGGATTACCGGCAAGCGGCTGCCTTCAGGGCAGGAAAATGTGCGTGCGACATATCGGAAAGGTATGGG
>PUMJ01000278.1 GCA_003551305.1 Candidatus Brocadiaceae bacterium | reverse complement strand
TCTATTCCCATTACAGACCATGGTCTGCACACTATCCCCCTGACAACACATCATGGGGCAATAAAAAAAAGCCCGTGAAACAAGGCTTTATTAATGGTATTCTATGTTTAGTCTATCTTTCCAGTCGTCCTGTTTTGCCCTAAGTGATAACCCCCGTTTCATTGGTTTTGGGTATGTTATCAATTATTACCACCATTGCCCCCTCTGGGGTCGGTTCACCCTCTTCAATTATCACCACCGGCGGCAGGGTGGGCTTTAGTATTTCTTCAAGTCTTTCAATACGAATACGATTCTTCATCTTCAATTCTCCCCTTCTCCCCCCAACCGTCCGTTGTAGTGCCGTCCGGCGAAACTGCAACTATGTTTAATATTTTCACTTCCACGCCCTCCCCCTCAAGTTCGCCGGTCAACTGTTCCAACTCCCGCTTGCCCAGATTATCCCACTTTAACTTATTATTCCAATAAGCAACTCCGGAAGCTTTGCCGCTATGAACAAAGAACATGGCCGACCGATCCGACTTCGCGGCCCGCTCTACCTTTTCAAGCCTGCTGCTAATCCTGCCCACTTTTCAAGCTCACCCCTTCCGGCGGCTCCGGCCACTCTGTTCGATAGTGCCATACCTCTTTTAGACTGCCATCCGGCAGCCTATAAGTTTCAATGGCCGGATTCCTTCCCTTAACGCTTATTAATTCCCCCGGCGGTTCCGGCTCCTGGCCGGCGAAATAGGCAATATATTCGATGTTTTCCGGCTCCGGTTGCGGCAACCGCTCTTCAAGCTTTCTTAACCTTCCTTTTAGCATGATTCCTTTCCACCGTCCTTAATGGTTGACATTGGCCTTATAGCTATTCTCGAGTTGGGTTATCCTCTCTTCAAGATCCGCCGTTTCAACCGTTTTTAATGCTATAGAACACAAATAACCTATACAGCGTGCCCGGGTAAATGGATCTGCCTCCGTCCCCCTGACCTCTGCAATAACATCGGTCAAAAGCTTAAGCAATCCTTTTGCCGTTATTATATCCTCCGGGTTTAACTCTTTACCGGGGGTTTTGTGTTCACCCGCCCGTTTCATTCTTTTATACTCTCTCTGATATTCGCGCTGATATTCCCTCTCCTGGTCTTTATCTTTGTAGGGCATGGTTTCACCACCTTAACTATTTATTGCCCCTTACCCATAACCACCCTTCCTGCCGAAAAAGGTTGTTCAAATATAGATAAGGGTTAAGTGCCCTGCTTTTACAGGGTTTAACACTTAACCCTTTGTGTCCCTGTCTGGGGTTACTCCCCAAAACTGGCGGGGCGGAAGAACAAAAAAAGAACCCCGCCAGCTCGAGGAACAATAACACCTGCCTTTCGGGCAGGTCGATGCAATCACTTTTTCCGCCTGGCCACTCTTGCTCCGGCCGCATCAACCTTTGGAAAACGTGAACGAACAACTTTCTCGTCCCAAACATAAAAGCGTATCAGCCAATCCGTAAACGCCCTTCGAACCGCCTGCTCAAACCTGCCTGCTGTTTTATTTTTCATGCTTAAAAATCCTCTCCACCGGCACATAATCACCATTTTCAAGAAAGATTATGTCATCGTGGTCAGCATACATTTTGTATTCAACCTGCTTCTGTTCCAATCTCTGGTAATCCGGATCTTGTAACCACGGCTGGTTCAAATTATAATGTTCCGCTATAACCATTAAATTGTCGGCCTGCTCATTTTTCCCCCGGTTCCTTAGCTCGGCGGCAATTATGTTTATTTCGTCTAAATCCCCCCTGCTGGTTTTTTGTATTTCGTCTATTTTCTTTTCTAAATCTTGGGTTCGGGCCGCCTTTATTTTCGTTTGCAACTTTTGCATTTTAAGCAAATCCGCCTCTTTCTCTTCTGCCGGCCTTTCCTGTTGAGTCGGCTCCGTTTCCTCCTCCTCTGGAATGGTAAAGGTCAAACCATGCTGTTTATCGTAAGCCTCTTGTAGTTTGGCCCAGTCCTCCGGCAAATGATCATAACGGCCGCGCTGTTTTGGTTTTGGCTTCTCCGGGTCAGGGCCTGCTGCCTCTGGATCGTAACTGCGAATAATAGCGTTCTTCTTCTTCTCCAATTCCGCAATTTTGCTTTTATATAAATCATTTTTCGCCGTTAAAATTTCCTGTAATGATTCTTGACGTGTTTTGTTTAAATATTTTTCGTTATAGATTCCTTGGTTCCAAATCCGCTTATCTTTCGCTTTCGCTTTATCAATTAATTGTTTGAGATCCATCCCTTTAACTCCCCTTTTGAATTAGTTTAAAATCTTCAGGATATACCGCCTTACAACTTGGGCCCTTGGGATCGTTGGGGTCAGGTTCAAATGTAACCCACTGCCCAACTTCCAAGGCATTAAAAAAACCACCCTCTAGGCTAGTCTTGTGAAAAAAATAATCATCGCCACCTTCCTCATTAACAAATCCGTATCCGGCCAATTTTGCAACAATCTTTCCTTTTTTCACATTATCATCCCTTCCCCTGGTGCTCTTTCACTTCCCCTTTAATTGCTTTTGTCCATTCCCCGCATTCGTTGCAGTATGTATAGGTATTAACTGCCGCCTCTAATAGATATCTACCGCAACCCGAACAATTTACTTTCACAAATTCCCGCTCTTTCATCACATCATCACCACCTATTTTTTCCTATAATCCGGGCCGTCCAGGATGAACCCGCGGCACATCTCATGAACCCTCGACATCGCCGCCCCGCCGATCCGGGCCTCTAGGTCTTTCACGTTTGCGTTTGATGTAATAACTGTAGGCTTGCAAGCTTCGTATCTATCGTTGATTAGCAGGTAAAGCTGTTCCCGAGACCACTCGGAGATTTTTTCCGCCCCCACATCATCTAAAACAAGAACGCTTGCCCGCACCGCTTCATCAATGTAATCGCGGCTGTCTGCCGTGTTATAGCTATTACGTATTAAGTGCAGGAGCTTTGGGGCGGCCAAAAATTGGAGTTTAGGGATACCTGCCCCGGCCAATTCTATCAGTGCGGCCGCGGCCAGGTGGGTTTTCCCCGTGCCGAATGGCCCGCTTAAAAATATACCCCGTGCGTTATTCTGATTGAGAATGTTCTCGACAAATTCCCGGCAACCCTTAAGAG
>PUMJ01000154.1 GCA_003551305.1 Candidatus Brocadiaceae bacterium | reverse complement strand
CACCGAATAAATAAACTGCCTTTAAAACGCAATTATGAACGCCTGGGAGTAATTTAACCTGCATTGTTCTCTATCTTTTGGGCAAGGTTATTTATCTGTTCCCTAAGCCTATGAATTTTACTACTCCTGGTTTCACATTTACGCCTTAAATTATAGCCCTGGGATATATATTTTTCTGCTTGCTTACTGTCCTTGCTATTCTGATCTTCCAGATCGGCCTTCTCCTGCTCCAACTGGTCGATCTGTTCCTGTATAACATCATTTTTCAATTTCTCTTTTTGATCTTCCAGTAATCCCAAACTATATTTTAAAGTGTTCCTTTCATCATACAATTCTGATAATTTTTGGCTTGCCTGTTCTGCTATATCGGTTCTACCCTCTACATAGCTTGTAGCTTTCCTTGCTTCCTGCTGTTCTATAGCTTCCCCAACTTCTTCAAGTCTTGTTCTAAGTTCATCTATTTTACCTTGTAATTCCTGCTGCTGTTCCTTTGCGGATACTTCTTCTTTATTATCACTAAATATATTTAGCATACATCACACCCCTATTCAACGAAATATTTATTTAAAATTTCTTCCTTTGTTGCATAACCATAATGCTCCAGGTAATACTCCCTTAATTCTTCGCAATAATATCTAATTTCTTCTTGTAATTCAGTTTTGGCAGATTGTAGGTTAAAACCTTGTTTATCTAACCAGGGTTTCACCTGGCCATTGGTTTCATATTGTTTGATGTTACATTTTAAATCTACAATATTTTTTAATACCTTCTTCAAGTCTGGCCTATCTCTGTATAGCTCATCATGTAATTTCATTTGAAGTTCAATTCGTCTTCTGCGATCCTGTTCTTGTTGTGGTTTACTGCTAACTTGTTTTTCTAGTTTATTAACCTTGCCTTCAAGTGCCATTAAACCGCCACCCTGCCTTGCTGCTGGATTGCTTCCTCTATATCCTCTATACGTTCTTCCAGTTCCCCAACTTCTATTAATTCTTTGCAAGTTCTGGCAAGTGTGCTTACTGTCCTGGCTCTAACTACTTTGTCAATATCGGGATCACTTTGTAAGTTTTCAAGCTCCAGTACCACGGCATTTAACAGCCCTTTAACTGTTTTGTAATCATGGGGATCTATATTAGTGTTTGGTTTAATGGATTTTTTCTGTTTACCTTTTCCGCTATTATTTTTCTTTTTATTTGACTTCATAACATCATTCACCCCTTCCCTTCTCCTATCTCTCATGTATTCCTTCATATACTCTCTATATTTATCCGGATCGCTATCCTGTAATGGCAATATAACCACCTACCTAATATCTAATTACATATTGTCGAATGGCCATTTTTGGCTATAAAATATTATTGCTATAAATACCAATGGGGTTTGTAACGTCAGCTGCACCTGCGGTAACACCTACAAGGCCAGCTAAAGCTCCATTCAAAGTCATGCTTACATCTGCTTTTCCGTATTTAATCCAGCTAGTAACCATCGCTAAAGTCGCCCCTGCAGCAGCCGAAAGGTTAGTTGTTACTGCAATAGCGGCAATACTTAAATCAGTTCCTGCAATAGTGCTCCCAGGGTTAAAACCAAACCATCCTAACCAGAGGATAAAAACCCCCAGGGCTGCCATAAGAAGGTTATGGCCGGGTAGGGCATTTATCGATCCATCATCATTATACTTTCCTAACCGTGGCCCAAGGACAATAGCACCAGCTAGCGCTGCCCATCCACCAACCGAATGTACTATGGTCGAGCCTGCAAAATCAACAAATCCAAGCTGGTCTAACCAACCTCCACCCCATGTCCAATGCCCAACAAGAGGATATATTATTCCTGTAATAACTATACTATAAATCAAATAACCAGTGAAGTTTGTACGTTCAGCCATAGCGCCCGATACAATAGTTGCTGCAGTTGCAGCAAAGACCGCCTGAAAAATCCAAAAAGCTGCAATTGGAATTTCCAAGCCTAAGTGTTCAAATCCACCAGACAGAAAGAATCCAGTCTGCCCAAAAAACCCGTTTCCCACGCCAAACATTAAACCAAAACCAACGGCCCAGTATACTAACGTACCAGCTGAAAAGTCCATTAGGTTTTTCATGACAATATTCCCAGCATTTTTAGCCCGTGTAAATCCAGATTCTACCATAGCAAATCCTGCCTGCATAAAAAAGACCAAAAACGCTGCGATTAATGTCCAAATCGTATCAATAGCAATGGCATTGCTTTCTACAGTTGGTTCAGTAAAACCTAAAGATGGAATCAATAATAGGATACCACTTATTACACATATATTAATTACAGTGCTCCACTTTTGGTTAATCACTTATCCCACTCCTCTTTTAGAATGTTTTGTTCGATACTTTTCTCATACATGTTTTTTATTTGTCATCATTTTTGTTTTCCAATTTTTCTTTTTTAACTTCTTGTTTTGTATTACCTGTTTACTATTAATCTGGCTTCAACCTTTACTTTCTACTCTGCAATACCAAACTATAGTTGAGGAATTAATGCCGGAGTTAACTTATGTGCATTTTCCATTTTTCGCTTTTCCACTATTTTCTTTATCTTTTTGGAGGCTTCTCCTGCAAGTATATATCTATCGATGTCTTCATACGTTATCCCTAGCTCCTTCTCATCTTGTTGTCCTATCCATCACTTTACTATTACTCACCGTTAATACCTCCTTTCTTGTTCTGTATGTAAGATATTGATATTATATAGCTGATAACATTACTTATAAAGTATATTTAGGATAAAATACCTGTATACTGCTCATAATCCTTGTATTTTGGTATACACAGACTGGTGAGCAAAGAAGGGTTTCAATTCAAATTATTTTTTTGTCATAAAGAAAAACCCCCACTCAACTCGGAGTGAGGGTCATATAGTATGAAAATAGTATTTGCGGAAAATGATTTTATATTATCTGCAATCACCCCCTTGGCCCAAAATTCCCTTTACATATAACACTGAGAAGACAAATAACACTATTAAAACTGGACCTTATGCCCCACTGAAAATTCAGAAGGGCATAAAGTCCAGCCCAACAAACTAATAAATTTGAATTCGTTACTTACTTCGTACTCTGCATGGCTATACCATGAGCAAACTGCTTACGCATTAGAATTAGCACAATCAAAGGCGGAATCATAAT
>PUMJ01000231.1 GCA_003551305.1 Candidatus Brocadiaceae bacterium | reverse complement strand
TCCCTAATGAAACCAATCCCTAATCCCTAATGAAACCAATCCCTAATCCCTAATGAAACCAATCCCTAATCCCTAATGAAACCAATCCCTAATCCCTAATGCAACCAATCCCCAATGAAACCAATATTCAATTACCGCCGGCTTCTTCTACTTTTTGTTTCAGATCTTCGACGGTGCTTGCCCGTCCGGCTTCCAGTGCCGGCAGCTGGACGCCGTATTTTTCGTCACATGCCAGCAAAAAACGGACCATGCCCAGGGAATCCCATTCGGGGATAGCGGTCAGTTCGGTTTGAAGGTTGACCCGATTTTCGTCAATACCAAGTTCCCGGCTAAGCGCTTCGATGAAATCCTGTGTTTCAATGTTCATTTCTGATCCTTCCTTGTTGGCTTGCTTACTAGATGTTCCGCGAAAAGGTATATCGCGTGTTCCTGGGTTCAACTTTGTCTCGAACCATATTCCATTCCGGATGAAAACATTAAAAACAACCAGATTCCAGTTCGGGACAAGGTTTTCAGCAGCACAAATTCGGCTCACTGCCCCTTTTCGCATGATGTCTTATAAATTGGTAAAGGTGGTAAAGAGCTCGCGAGAACGCTCGCGCTTCAGGCTGTCTTGCACCAATTAGTAATTGTCTTAGGGCGGCCCGCCGAGGTATATAGTCTGGCCGCTTATCAGATTGCTTTCCTCACGCAGGAAAAAGTCGACAACATTAGCTACGTCCTCGATTTTTCCGAATCTTGCGACTGCCTGGCGAGCGACCAGCTGTTCCAGTTTTTCCGGCGGCACATTGGCGATCATTTCTGTTTGAATCGGATTGGGGCCGACGGTGTTAACGGTTATTCCGTAGCCGCCCAGTTCTCTGGCCAAAGAGCGAGAAAGCTGTTCGACTGCCGCTTTTGAGGCGCTGTACAACGCCTCGCCGGCCAGAGCCAGAGGAACGGCGATCGTGCTGAAATTGACAATTCGCCCGGTTTGTCTGCGCATCATTAATTTAGCCGCTTCTCGGGAGCAGACAAAGGTGCCGATGAAGTTTGTGTTCATAATCTCTTCGGCATTACCGGTGGGAGTCAGTAAAGCCGGGTTCATGCGGGCGATCCCGGCACAGTTGACAAGTGCGGTCAAGCCGCCGAAGTCGCGTTTAATCTGATTCATCATCGCGGCCACTTGCTGTTCGTCAGTTACGTTCAATGTAAAGTGGTGATAATCGCGATGCTCCAGTTCAGTCGGTTTGCGACTGCATCCCGCGACTTGCCAGCCTTGGTTCAGGTAATGTTCCGCCAGGCCGCGGCCGATTCCTTTGCGAGTGCCGGTAATTAGAATGGTTTTGCGTTCGGACATGTTTTTTTTACCTGGATATATTTGTGATTTGTAATTTTGAATTTGGGATTTTTATCTGAAACCTGAAACCAGGCTGTTACCCGCAAAATCTCAGAAAACCAAAAATCAGTAACCCATTCGTTTTGAGAAAGAGCCGTTATTCTTTACTGGCTTGAAGCAATTAATTCATTTATGTAGTCGCAAAGCGTTCCGACTGTGCGGAAGGGGCTGCGGCTTCGCGACATAGCGTCTTCATTGACCAGCATAATGTCTTTATGACAATGTTCGCGCAGGCTTGTTTCGACTGCTGCGATCAGGGAAACGAGAGCCAGTGAATCTAGCGGCGCGTCTCGACCGAAGAGTTTAGTTTCCCGGCCTTGATCCCGGATAGCGGCGGCCAGCCGCGAATGGGTTTCCTCCGCCGCTTGCAGAATTATGTTCTGGATTTCCTGTTGGTTCATTATTGATTAGAATTTTCCTTTTCGCTTCCCATGAATTCCGGCATCGTGGCATGATTATCAGCGCTGATATCCTGGCGGCTGATGACCTTCCAGATTGTCAGTGCAATAATTTTGAGGTCAAGCCAGAAACTCCGGTTGTCAACATACCATACATCGAGATTGAATTTTTCCTCCCAGTCAATTGCGTTTCTTCCATGGATCTGAGCCCATCCGGTAATTCCCGGCCGGACTTCATGGCGCCGTTTTTGTTCGGGCGTATATCGCTGGAGATAACGAATGAGCAGGGGGCGCGGGCCGACCAAGCTCATTTCTCCTTTAAGGACGTTGATTAATTCCGGTAATTCATCGAGGCTCATGGTTCGCAGAAACCGGCCGAACTGGGTCAGCCGCTGGTCGTCCGGCAGCAAGTCACCGGCTTCGTCCCGAGACTCCGTCATGGTTCGGAACTTAAGCAGAGCGAACGGTTGTTCATTCATACCCGGTCGCAGTTGTCGGAACAGGATCGGTGAACCATGCTTTAATCTTACCAGTAAAGCGATTATGATTAACAGCGGGGAGAGCGCCAGGAGTGCGGCGAGAGCGGCAGTGAAGTCAAAAATACGCTTGGGCGACCATAGTTTAGCCAGATCCATGAAGAGCAGATTCTTGATGAGTGTGGAGAATGGATTCGCGGTTTCTCCGGCCGGGAATTTTTTTGTTTTCCACGCCTGATAGGCTCCGAGGACAGTCACGGCGATGATGGCGCCGACAGTATTGGCTGCGATATCGCCCCAGGAAAAGGTGCGGCCCAGGTTCATATAATACTGTCCCAGTTCCATTGCGGTGCCGTAGAGGTGGGAGATGAGAATGACATAAAGCAGCCACAGCCGATGTCGGAACCGGTATTGCAGAGCCCAGCAGATAAGGAAAGCGAGCCCGCCGTGCATTCCCGCGTGAGCGAGTTTGTCGAAGTGAGGCAGAGGAAGGGTTAAGGACGACACTTTTTCCGCCGGGCTGAGAGAGAGAAAAGCGATCAGCCCCATGTAAGCGCCGACCGTTGCCCAGCGGAGGGAAGAGGGAGGATAACGCCATTTGCTGAGCGGTATGGCGCGTATTCTTGAGTATAATTGTTTGAGCACTGGCAAAAGTTCTTGATTCTTGGTTTTTCGTTAGTAATTATTAACGACGAACGGAATTGTATTTCAAATAACGAATAAAAGCTTCAATCCTGGAATATATTTGGACATCTTTAATTATTCTTGGTTATTTTGATCAACGATGCTTCGGCATCGCCTTGCTTTCTCCAGAGCGCTTGGCCATCCAGAATATCTGCGTCAAATGCATAGCTAGACCCCATCCGGAAAGGGGTAGTGAGCCGAATTTGTGCTGCTGAACCCCTTGTCCCGAACCTTGTCCCGAACTAAAATCCGTTTGTTTTTTATGTTTTT
>PUMJ01000124.1 GCA_003551305.1 Candidatus Brocadiaceae bacterium | reverse complement strand
CCATCGGGCAGCTTGTCATGTTCATCGGCTGGATAGGCATCATGTACACGCCCGTGCGGCGTTTCGCCCGCATAACCGAGCAGTTCGAGCAGGCGGCGACCTCCGCCGAAAGGGTTTTCGACGTGCTCGACTCGGAAGTGGTCGTCTCGGAGAACGCAGACGGCACAGAGCTTGAAGACATCCGGGAGGAGATCCGCTTCGACAGGGTGACCTTCCACTACGACTCCGGGCCGAACGTGCTTAAGAACATCTCCTTCAGGGTCAAGGCGGGCCAGACGGTCGGCATCGTCGGCCCCAGCGGCTCCGGCAAAACGACGCTCATCAAGCTGCTATGCCGCTTCTATGAGCCCACGAAGGGCCGCATACTGATAGACGGACAGGACCTGGCCGACATCAAGCTCAGCTCCTTCCGAGAGCACCTGGCCATCGTCGGCCAGAAGCCGCTGCTTTTCCGCGACAGCATCCTGGAGAACATCCGCTACGGCCGCCCGGACGCTACGCAAGAAGACGTGATCACAGCCGCCCGTGTGGCCAACGCGCACGAGTTCATCATGCGCTTCCCCGAGGCATACGACACCGACGCCCGCGAGCAGGGCAACCGCTTCTCCGGGGGCGAGAGGCAGCGCATCTGCATCGCGCGCGCCGTGGTGAAAGACCCCGAGCTGCTTATTCTGGACGAAGCCACCTCCTCGGTGGACACCAAGAACGAGGCGCTCATCCAGGAGGCGCTCGACCGGCTGACGGAGAACCGGACGACTTTCATCATCGCCCATCGGCTCTCCACTCTGCGCAACGCCGACAAGATCGTCATGCTGAAGGAGGGCGAGGTGCTGGACGTGGGGCCCCACGAGAAGCTGCTCGAGCGCTGCCGGCCTTACAGGGAGCTTGTCGAGTCGCAGAGCGCGCTGAGCGCCGACTCCGAGGCCGACCTCGCCCAGGGAATATCCGCCGGGTGAGCGCCGAACGCGACCGAAACGCCCCCGCACTCTCGAGGCCGTCAGAACAGTTCCTCCAGAACCTGGGGCACGGCAGGACCGAGGATGACGACGAAGACGGCCGGAAAGATGAAGAAGATGAGAGGGAACAGGAGCTTCACGGTCGTTTTGGCCGCCCGCTCTTCGGCCTCCTGGCGACGCTTGCGCCGCAGGGTGTCGGAGTGTATGCGCAGGGAGTCGCCCAGGTTCGTGCCGTATTTGGCGGCCTGGTTGATGCGCGCGGTAAGGGACTCGACCTCCTCGCAGCCGCTGCGCAAGGCCAGGTGACGCAGGCACTCGTCGCGGGGTTTTCCGGCCGATATCTCCAGGTTCAGCAGGGCCAGTTCCTCGCAGAGTTCCGGGGCCACCTCAGAAAGCTCCCGGCTGATGCGCACCAGGGCGGCGTCGAGGCTCAGCCCTGACTCCACGCAGACGATCAGCAGGTCCAGGGCGTCGGGCAGGGACAGCCGAATGGCCTCGATGCGCTTCTTGGCCCTGCGGCGAAGCCACATGTTCGGCGCCATGAGCCCGACGACCGCCCCGATGGCGCCGAAAAGAAACAGGTTCTGCAGCTCCGGGCCTGCCTCGGCGGCCCGTGCGCGCCAGAGCAGAAACGCAACCACCGCCGAGGGCAACGCCAGCGTCAGCGCCAGCTTGGCCCCGAGGAATATCTCCACCGCGCCCTTCTCGCGGATACCGCCGTGAACCAGCAACTCCTGCACGTGGCTGTGCGAGGACCGGCCCAACCCCCAGACCTTTGAGAGGCCGCGGAACAACTTCAGGGGCAAGGGTGGCTCCTCTTCTTCCCAATGCGCCACGGACCGTTTCTTTTTGCTTTTCTTCGAGCTTTGCTCGGGCACTTCCCGCCCTTTGCGGCCGCCGAGCCGGTCGGCGGCCTTGCCGGGGGACGACTTCTCCATGAGAAAGGCCACCAACAGGAAGACTCCGACGACGGCGCCGAAGACGCCAACCAGCACAATGATGTGGAGAGCACTCATGGGTTAGACCTTTATCCGCACGATTCGGGAAATCAGAAACACACCGGTCAACTGCAGGCCGACGCCGACGGCGAGCATCTTCTGCCCGATGGACGTAGTGAAGAGTTGACTCATGTAGTCCGGGTTGGCCATGTAGATGACCCCGCAGAGGCCGACCGGCAGAAGCCCCACGATGAGGCCGCTGAGCTTGCCCTGCGCCGTCAGCGTCTTGACCTGGCCCATGATGCGGAACCGTTCCCGGATGGTGGACTGCAGCCCGTCGAGCACTTCGGACAGGTTGCCGCCAGTCTCCTTCTGGATCATCAGAGCGCTGGTGAAGAATCTGACGTCGCTGGTGTTGACGCGCTCCCTCAAGTGTCGCAGCCCCTCGGTGAAGCTGACGCCGAAGCTCAGTTCGTCCGACAGTATTCGGAACTCATCGCTGATGGGTTCGGGCATCTCGTCACCGACGTTCTTGATGGCGGCGTTGAGCGACTGCCCGCTTTTGACACTGCTGGACATCAGGTCCAGTGCGTCCGGCAGCTGATTGTTGAACCTTTTGATGCGCCGTTTGACCTTGATGAACACGTAGGCGGGCGGGGCGGCGCCCATCACAGCGGCGAACAGGAACGCCAGCAGCGGGTCAAACGTCTGGCGCCACAAGATGCTCACGAGCATGCCCAGCATGGCCAGCCCGCCGCACATGGCTACGAAGAAAGCCACGGAAACGGGTATCTGCGCCTGCAGAAGCATCGCGTCGAGGCGTTCGGCCCAGGTCGTCCTCTGCAGGGCGTCGTCCAGCGATGGTATGTCGCTGAAGGCCTTCTGCCTGAGGGCTTCCTTGCGCCTGTGCTGTTTTTTCTGCTCTCTGTCCCTGGTTTCGGCCAGGGCGTCGCCCAGTTCGTAGCGTTTCACCTGCCGCACGCCACGCAGGCGGTCGGATATTCTGTCGCGGCTGCCGGCCCGCTGGCTGACCAGCAGCCAGACGCCGAAGAACGCGAACAGCACCGAGAAGAAGATCAGGGCGACGACGGCTATGTCCATTCCCATGGTTCAGGCTCCTGGCGCCTATGACGGCATGAATATGTCGGGAGGCAGGTTGATGCCCGAGGCCCGAACGCGGTCCATGAAGCGGGGCTGCACTCCCGTGGCAACGTGCTTTCCCTTGACGGCCCCGTCCGCGTCCACGCCTTTGCGCTCGTAGCGGAAGATGTCCTGCATGGTGACCACCTCTCCCTCCATGCCCGTCACCTCGGCCAGGTAGGTCATACGGCGGCTG
>PUMJ01000114.1 GCA_003551305.1 Candidatus Brocadiaceae bacterium | reverse complement strand
TCCCACCGGCTCACCGTCGGCAGCGCCACGCCGAGCCTGCCCGCCAGTTCCTGCTGAGTAAAGCCGAGCCGGTCCCTCACACCTCGGACCGCCTCCGCCAAATCGTCTTGTGGCTTCACGTCAACATCCCCCCTCAAGGCTCGTTTCCTCCGCGGCCCGAACGGAGCCTGCGTAATCAAGTGCTATAGTAGCGACTGGCAGACCAGAGTCAAGCCGGTTTTTCGTGAGCTGAAAGCCAGTAGCCTCCGGCGTGGGATAAAACGGCCGGGGTAATGCCTGTGCGGCCTACTTGTCGGGCCAATTGGAAGCCATGCCAGGACAGTGCTCACGTCAACGCACCGAGTGAGTGTCTGCGTCGGCGGTGGCGGCATTCGCGTCGGCGCTCTGGGACTCGACACCGTATGGTCAGGGAACGGCTTTTAGGGAGATGAAACGGGCGTTCTGGCCGTCTGTGAGGGGGCTGGCGTTGTCTCTACCCACATGCGCACGGCGGCCCCGGTCTCCTCGTGCCGGATCACGCGGCCGCCTCCGCGCTGGACGCACTCTCGCCACCACCTGCCGTCCCTGTCCGTCCTGTGCAGGTTCGGCCAGTCGCCGCCGGCGGAAAAGGCCGCCGGGCCCCGGCGCGTCTCGACGTAGACGCGCCGGCCGACCCGGCAGAGCTCGGCGACCGCCAGGCGCGCGTGCTCCTCTTCCAGATGCTCCAGCACGTCCAGGCACGTGGCCAGCTCGAAAGAGTCGGCGTCCCAGGGCAGCCGCCGGGCGTCCGCCTGCCGCCACCAGGATGCGCCTTCGGCGCCGGGCGCGCGGACCACGTCGCAGCCGACGGCGCGGGTGCCCCTGCCCAGCAGCCAGCGCGCAAACTCCCCCTGGCCGCATCCGACGTCCAGGGCCGTCTTGAACGGCCCGCCGTTTCGTTGTTCCCACCATTCAATCCTGCTCCGGGCGCTCTGCTCCCTGTCCCGCCCCATGCGGTAGCGCCGGCCGTGTCGGGCGTAGACGTCGGCATAGAGCGACGCGTAGTCCAGGCCTCCGTGCAGCCTGCGGCCTTCAGCTATCCTGTCGGCGACCGCGCGCCCGGCCTGCTCCGGGTAGGCCTGGCGGCCCAGCCACCAGTTCAGCCAGCGCCGGCAGGCCGCCTGGTCAACAGCGGGGACGTCGGCCCCGCTGACCACGCCCGCCCAGTCCGCCGGCTCGCGGAAGACGCCGAGGCCGGTGTGCCACGAGCGGCCCAGCGCGCAGACGGGCACGCCCCAGGCGACCAGCTCGTTGCTGACGCTCGAAGCGATAAGGAGGTTGTCGCGGGCGTAGAGCGCCAGGCGGGCGTTCTGGACGGGGTCGCGTCCCTCGTACTGCGGCACCCCGTCGGGGGCAGGCTCCTTGACCACGGGCGAGCGCTTGACCACGACGCGCGCGCCCGCCGCTTCGATCTCTTTGCACGCCCGCGCGATCCAAGCCCGGCGGTCGCGGATTCTGAACGGCGGCCGGGCCAGCGCCGTGGAGAAGCTCTGCCAGATGCAGACGTATCCGGGTTCTTCGAGCGGCCCCGCCGCCCGCGCCTCCCGCGCAATCTCCTGCATCCTGTCCCAATAGTCACGCAGGCGCGGGTCGGCCGCATCCCACAGGACCCGGTCGCTGCAGATGTCCGGCCAGAGCTCGCGTATCGCGCTCGCCCCGCCGGCCCCGAGGCCCGGAAGATACCTGTCCACCGTAACCGTGTCGTAGTGGGCCAGGTAGCCCCAGTCTATGGCCAGCGGCACGACGCCCGCCCGGTAGAGCGTCTCGACCGACTCCCGCCACACCCGGCTGGCGAACAGGCTCCCGTGCTCCTCCCAGCGAAGCACCGCGGCCACGTTGCCCGCCCTGCCGGCCCGCTCCACGGCGGCGACCAGTTCCTCCTTTGGCGTGGCCAGCTCGTCAGTGACCACGGCGAAACCGGAGGCGGCCAGGTGCTGCTCCAGCAGCCGCGTGGGCGCCACCCGGTACCCCTCCCGCCGAAGCACCAGCACGGCTTCACTCCGTGCTGGCACGGGCGCCACGTCCGGGGCCTCGTAGTCCGGGCACGTCCAGCACTCGGGCTCGCCGGCCCGCCGCGCGTGTCGGGAGCACTCGAAGGTGTGGAAGTGCTGGCCACCGAGCTGGCCTATCCTGTGCGGACGGCAGTCGGTGCCCCCGTGCCGGCAGAAAACCCGGCGCGGGCCGGTCGCCGCCGCCCGGGCCTTCTCCGCCCACTCGAGAGGCGGCGCGTGATCGGCCCGGCAGCGGGCGCAGACCGTCCGGTCCACGACCCATTCGAGCCGGGCGCACCAGTGGAGACCGTCATCCCTGTGCCCGGCGCAGTACTCCGGGCAGCGGCCTGCGCCGGCTTGCGCGCACTGCTCACGCTCTCGCGTCTCGCCCCTGTGCGCGGGATGCCGGCAGAGCACCTTCGCCGGATCGCAGCAGCCCTCGGTGTATTGCTGTCCGAACGCGCACACCGTGCCGTCCCTGCGCGTGCGCCTGCGGCCGGCGCGGCGCGCCAGGACGCGGTAGCGGGCCATGCGGCTCAAGCGCCGGTAGTGTGTCAGTCTGTCACTACTCACGCTGCGACGGCTCCTCATCCGCGCTCGTCAGCCGCGCCTCCAGTTCCGCCGCCGCCTCCGGCTCGAGCCGGCCCTCTGTCACCTCGCGCTCGAGCACGGCCTGGATGCGTTCGAGGTCGGCGTCGGCCAGCGCCCCCTCCAGGACGGGGCCGTAGCGGCGTATCTGCTCTGCCACCAGGCCCTCCTTGCGTATGGCCGCCTCGTGCTCGTGATCAATCTCGGGCAGGTTCTCCCAGCGACCGGCGGGGCATTCTCCGCCCTCGTAGAACTCGGCTGTCATGCTGCGTTCTTCTACCAGCTCGCCCCTGGTCTCGTAGACACAGAAGTCGCCCACGCCGGCCTCGAAAGGGAGCTCCCTCGTTGAGACAGTATGACAGTAGATGCATGCAGCGCACCGCCTGGCTCGCTTCCTGGGTTCATCGGTCATCAGTAACTCCCCGCGCTGAGGGTTATCGAACTCGGGTAGTAGGCCGGGTCGCCGCTCACGCGGTCGTATGTGCCGAACGGGCAGTTCCCGGTCGCGCCCAGCTCATAGCGACCCCACCCCGGGGCATCGTCGTGCTTGATGCGCGTCCACCAGGTCACGCCGTCACCGGCCAGGTTCTCCCCGCAGCCGATGCTCTCTCCGGTGTAGTCAGGTGGCTCAAACGGGTCTGTCTGCAAGGGGATGTTG
>PUMJ01000156.1 GCA_003551305.1 Candidatus Brocadiaceae bacterium | reverse complement strand
CGGGGCGGGCGCGACCCCACAGAACCCACACGATCAGAACCTCCCGGTGGGTGGGTACCATGTCCTGGCAAAGTAACCCGCGGCTTGACAGGCGGGAGCGGCTTTCGGATAATGGCGCTCGGGGTGCGGATGTGGCGGAATCGGCAGACGCGCCAGGTTGAGGGCCTGGTGGACCTTACCCGTCCATGGGGGTTCGAATCCCCCCATCCGCACCATTCACCCACCCGCAGCGCCTGCCTCTGGGCAGATCGACGTACTCCCCCTGTATCCCACGCGCCCGGTCATCCTGTGGAGCGTCGGTCCGGGAGCCCGTTTCGCCACGTCCTGTGGGCGTCCACGGGATGCACCGCGACGATTGCTTTGAGGCTTCAGGGCGTGTATATTGGGCGACGCTGTATACCACACCGACGGGCGGTTCTCGCACGGGCGGCGCATGCCGCGTCGGGGTCCGCGAGGCCGGGGCGGGCATCCCGGCACGAGGGTTGCAAAGTATACGTGTGAATCGGCACGCGTTACAGATTGCGAGACCCGTCCCCATGCACAGCGGTTTCGGCACGGCCATGGGAGGGCGACGACGATGGCTGGCATTCCGCGGCAAAGGGGGGACCTGGCGCCGGAGGGGCTGGCGCCCGGCGACCACGCCTGCCTGATCCTCGAGGAGGGCGATGGGCCGGCGGCCGCTGTCGTGGCGTTCGTGGGCGCCCCTTCGGACGATGAGCAGACGCTCCTGTGCGCCCTTGAACCGGACGCGTTGCGAGCGACCCGTGAGCTGTGGCAGCGACGGGGCGCCGGGCCTGCGGAGCCCCTGTGGCGCGAGCCGCCAGCGGACCATGCTGCGCTGGAGCAATTGCTGGAGGAATGCTGCAGCGCAGACGGCCTGGCGCTCATTGCGCTCTCCCTGGACCGGATAGCCGCCGGGGGACGTGAGCAGCTTCTGAGGGCGGAGGCGACCATCGAGCGGTTCAGCCAGCGGCGCGCCGCCCGCGTGCTGTGCCTTTACAGCCGCCTGCCGGGCCGGGCCAATCTGTTGCTGGAGGCCGTCCGGGTCCATTCACTTGTCGCCTCCGGGGGCGTGATGGGGCTGAACTGCCGCCATGTGCCGGCGGCACAACTGCTGGCCGGGGGAAACGCTGAGAATGAGCTGGACGATGCCCTTGGCAGCATCAGCGGACGCCCCCTCGGCGATGAGACCACCGGTCCCGAACCGGACGCCCCGGGGAGCGAAACGTCCCGCGACGAACCGGACACGACCGGCCAGAGCCCGGCGGTGATGATGCCGCACTGGGCCGCCGTCATCAACGCCACTGGCGATGCCGTCATGACCCTGACCACCGACGGCACAGTGACCGCCTGGAACCCCGCGGCCGAGGAGAGCTACGGCTACAGCGCCGCGGAGATGGCCGGGCGCAGCTTCCTCGCGATGACGGCCCCGGGACACCGCGAGGAGTTGAGAGACGTCCTCAGGCGAGTCAAAGATGGCCTGACCGCAAAGCATCATCAGACCGTTCAGTTGAGGCGGAGCGGGCGGCGCATCGAGACCGACCTGACGCTCGCGCCGATGGCCGGCGCGGCGGGCAAGGTAGAGGGCATCACGGTTTTCGCCCGGGACGTGACCGCCTACAAGCGTTTACGGCGGGCTCCG
The DNA here is from genome assembly GCA_003551305.1 of Candidatus Brocadiaceae bacterium. Lineage (GTDB taxonomy): Bacteria > Planctomycetota > Brocadiia > SM23-32 > SM23-32 > B1Sed10-231. Next base: position 99,362 of record PUMJ01000156.1, on the reverse strand, counting down.
CAGGAAAGCCAGCAGCGCTTCCGCACGGTGCTGGAGAGCGTCCGGGACGTCGCCTACAAGATAGACCTTCAGCACTGGGAGTTCAGCTACGTCAGCCCCTCGGTGGAGGAGCTGCTCGGCTTCACGGCCGCCGAGGTCATAGCCCTGGGACCGACGGGGCTGTTCCGGCGCGTGCACCCGGAGGACGCCGGACGCCTGCGCCGGCTGACCGAATTCCTGCTGGAAGACCGCCGCGACCGCCGCCGGGAGCCGCGCATCGAGTATCGCCTGCGCACCCGGGACGGCAGGACGGTCTGGGTGAGTGAGAGCCGCCGGCTCCTGCGTGATGCCGCCGGCCGGCCCGAGGCGTTGGTCGCCACCATGCGGGACGTCACCCATCGCAAAGAGGCCGAGACCAAGCTGGAGAGCATGGCCTCGGCCCCAATGGCCGAACCGGCCCGGGAACCCGCGCACATACTCTACAAGGACGAGAACCTGCGCTTCGTCTGGGTGAATGAGACGGCCGCCGCGGCAATGGGCGTGAGCCCGGAAGAGGCGGTGGGCAAGACGGACTTCGATTTCTGGCCGCGGGAGCTGGCCGAGAAGTACCGGGCCGAGGACCGCGCCGTGCTCAAGAGCGGTCACAGCCAGACGATCACAGACACCGACTACTACGGTGACGGTCGGCAGATCTCGTGGGAGTCGCGCAAAGTCCCCACCCGCGATGCCGACGGTCGTATAACCGGCCTGCTCATCATTATGACGGACATCAGGGGTCGGCAGAAAGCGGCCGGCGCCCTGGCCCAGTGGAATGCGATGGCGCGCTCAAGCGATGACGCCATCCTGGGCCTCTCGGTGGATGGTCGCGTGCTCACCGCCAACGCGGGCGCCAAACGACTGCTCGGCTTCACCGCCACGGAGATGACGGGACGGCCTCTGGCGGAAATGGCCAGCCCGGGGGAGGCTGAGACCCTGGAGGACGCCTTGCGGCGTGTCGCGGAGGGCGAGCATCTGCGGAACAGGGAGATATCATTTCGCTGCGGGGTCGGCGGCGAGACGTTTCTCTCCCTGAACCTCTGCCCCATCGTGTCCGGTGAAGGCCAGATAACCGGCATCTCGGCCCTGGGTCGCGACGTGACGGCCCGCAAGAGGTCCGAGGAGGCCCTCCGAAGCGGCGGCACCCCCTTGGACCCTTTCTTTTCCGGCCTTGAACAGAAGTACTGGATCAAAGACGCCCAACTCTCCTACGTTCATGCGCACAGGAGTTACACGGACTATCTGGGCATCGAGCAGGACGAGATAGCGGGCAAGACGGACTTCGACGTCTATCCCCCGGAACTCGCCGAGCGTTACCAGGCCGAGGACCGGGCGGTCATGGAAGCCGGCGAGACGGTGCTCACCGAGCAGGAGGTTCACCACGAGGCCCTGGGCGAGACCAGCGTGCGTCGGCACCTGAAGATACCGCTAACCGATGCGAACGGAGCCCCCGCCGGCCTGGTGGGCATATGGTGGTGGCCGGAGCTGCAGAGCCGACTCAAGGAAACCCTTTGCCACTGGGGCTCGCTGGTCGCCTCGACGGACGACGCCGTCATCGGGGTGGGCCTGGACGGCGCCATCCTGAGCTGGAACCCCGGCGCCGAGGCGTTGTACGGCTACGCGAGGGACGAGGTCGTCGAACAGCCGTTCACGATGCTCGCCGCTGCGGAGACCTGCAGCGAGACAGAGAACGTATTCGATCACGCGGTCGCCGGCCGTAGCGTGCAGGGCTTCGAGACCACGCACAGAACCCGCGACGGTTGTGAACTCGACGTCTCCCTGACGCTCTCCCCGATAGTGGGGCCCGAAGGCAAGGTGACCGGCATCTCCGCCACGGCACGCGACGTGACGACCCGCAAGAGGGCCGAACGCGACCTGCGCGACAGCGAGCGGCGCTTCCGCACCGTGCTGGAGAGCGTCAGCGACCTGGCCTACAAGTACGACCTGGCCACCGAGACCTATGATTACGTCAGCCCGTCGGCCGAGGTACTGTTCGGCTTCTCCGCCGAGCAGGTGGCGGCGGGCGGGGCGGAGGGGCACTTTGCCAGGGTCCACCCCGACGATGTCGAGCGCGTTGTGGATGCCACCCACCGGCTGATCGCCGAAGGCTCGGAGCCGCCCCTCGAGTACCGCTATCGGCACCGGGAGGGGCATTACATCTGGGTCAGTGACAGCCGGCGCCTGCTGTGGGGCGAGGACGGCGAGCCGGACTCCATCGTCGGCCTGGCGCGCGACATCACGGGGCGCAAGGAGGTGGAGTGGGCCCTGCGGCAGACGGCCGGCAGCCTGCGTCCGTTGCTGGACAGGATACAGGAGCGGGTATTTGTCAAAGACCGCGACCTCCGGTTCATCTACGTCAACCAGCCGGGCGCCCGTTGCTACGGACTGGAGCCGGAGCAGATGATCGGCAAAACCGACTACGACCTGTATCCTGACAATCCGGATCTGGCCGAAAAATGCCGGCGGGACGACCTGGAGGTGATAGAAGACGGCAGCCCTCGACACTACGTCGAGCAGATTCCGCAGGACGTGGTGGCCGGTCACGCGGGCGTGCGTGAGTGGGACAAAATACCCGTCAAGGACGAACGGGGGCGCGTTGTGGCCGTGGTGGGCGTGCAGAACTGGCTGGCCGGCCCGCGGACCGGCCAGGAGTTGCTGGCCCACTGGGCGGCCATCGTGCAGTCCAGCGGGGACGCCATCGTCGGCCTCACCATCGAGGGCGAGATACTGAGCTGGAACCCGGGCGCCGAACGGATGACCGGCTATGAGGCGGACGAGGTGCGCGGCAAGTCCCTCGACATCATCGTCCCGCCCGACAGGCTGGAGGTTTACCGCGAAAACCTCTCACGGGTGACCGGGGGGAGGAATGTGGTCAAACAGGAAGGCCGCTACCTGCGCAAGGACGGCAGCGAGGGGGAGATATCCTTTACCATGTCGCCTATCGCCGGGCCGGACGGCCGCCCGCTGGCGGTCTCCTTCATCGGGCGCGACATCACCGAGCGCCGGCACCTGGAAGCCCGCATGCGCCAGGCCGAGAAGCTGGAGAGCCTGGCCATCCTGGCCGGCGGCGTCGCCCATGACTTCAACAACCTGCTCACCGGCGTGCTGGGCAACGCCGGCCTCGCCCTGCTGGACCTGCCGGAGGATTCCCCCGCCCGCTACAGCATCGAGAAGATACAGGAGTCCGCCCGCCACGCCGCCGAGCTCGCCGCCCAGATGCTCGCCTATTCCGGCAAGGGCCGGTTCACCGTTGAACCCGTCCAACTCTGCGACCTGGTGCAGGAGATGAAAGGCCTGCTCGAGGCCGCTACGGGACCGGGCATCAGCGTGGATTACGAGCTGGCAGACGACCTGCCGCTCGTGCAGGGGGACCCGGCCCAGTTGAAGCAGGTCCTGCTCAACCTGGTGATCAACGCATCCGAGGCCATCGGGCAGCAAGAGGGCGTCATCCGCGTCCAGGCCGAACAGGCCCGGCCGGCGCCCGAGTTCTTCGCCGATGCCCACCTGCAGGGCCGCACTGACGCGGAACGCTACACCCTGCTGCGCGTGGCCGATAGCGGCTGCGGGATGGACGCCGAGACGAGCGAACAGGTCTTCGACCCGTTCTTCAGCACCAAGTTCACCGGACGCGGGCTCGGCCTGGCCGCAGTGCTGGGCATCGTGCGCGGGCATGACGGCTCGATCCGCGTCCGGAGCCGACCCGGGCAGGGCTCGACGTTCGAGGTGCTGCTGCCGGCCGGCGGGACATGACCATGCCCGAGATGGACGCCCCCGAAGCGCTGGAGCAGCTCAGGCGCCTCAGGCCGGCGCCACGGTGACGGCGCCGAACTCGACGGTTCCCTCCTGGCAGACCAGGCCCACGGCACCGCAGGGGAGGGCCTCGTCGTGCGTCTCGAGCAGCGTCTCGCCGTCCACCATGCCGCACAGGGCGCCGTCTTTCACCTCGAGGCTCAGTTCGTATTCGCTGTCGAACTGCCAGCCCAGCTCGGCGGACGCCAGCACGGTCTCCCCGTCCAGCGCTCGCACGAGCTCCACCCGGCCGCCGCGTCGCAGCAGCAGGGCGTAGTAGCGCCGGAGCCCCTGGACGCCGGCCGCCACCCCGACGGCATCGGCCATGTGGGCGCGCAGGCGGGTCTCCACGCGGTAGCCGGACCACCGGGGCGTGCCCTGGATGAGCATCCCCCGCCCTTCGTTCTGGGTCACGCGGTAGGGATAGCGCCCGCTGCGGAATGCGCTGCGGTCCGTGGCGTCCACCCAGGCACGCTGCCAGGCGGTGCTCTCCTCTTCAGCCGGGCCGAGCGTCACATCGGGCGTGCCGTCCCAGTCCAGCCGGTCCAGGTACAGCACGCCGTCGGCGCGTCCCGGCGAGGCCACCTCCACTCCCACCTCCAGGATGGGCATGCCGGAGGGGACGTCCACCCTCCATTCGAACTCCCACTCCGCCCCGGGCGTCGGCCGCCAGGAAGGGCCGCGGAAGAGGCGCGGCTCGTTGCCCGCCCCGGAGGCGCGCACGTACACGGAGCATTCGGCCTGCCCGGCGCAATCCCGGCCCGCGCTCAGGCGTCCGCGCAGCGTCTGGCCGGGGTGCAGCGTGGGGCTGGCCATCAGGCCGTACCCCCCGTGCGTCTTGAGTCTGTCGGGGCTCAGGAAGGTGGCCGTCGCGACGCGGGCCGCACGCCCCGGCGCCACGGCGTGGTAGCGGAGGGCCAGGCTGCGGGCGCCATCCCGGCTGTGGCCCGCGACGTTTTCGACCGTGGCCGTGCCGCGGCACGCGGCGCTGTCCTCCGGGCGGAACCCCTGCACGCTGCCAGGCCGCTCGAAGTGGTAGCGCGCCCCGCCCTTGGGCGGTTCGTAATCGCGGCTCCGCAGGGCGTGTGCGGTGCGCAGGACGGCGTCGGCCTCCCGCACGGCGTCCGTCACCACGCGGCCGCCGTCGGCGCAGGGCAGGTACATGCGGTCGGCCACCGGCCCGCGCCAATCCGGGCCGGCATCTATGCCGTCCAACCCCAGCTTGACGCCCATGATGCAGCCGATGTTGCCGACGTTGCAGTCGGTGTCGTAGCCGCTGGTGGTGCCGATCATGAGGGCGCGCTGGAAGTCGTCCGGGCTGCAGGTCAGCGCCAGGATGATCAGCGCGTGGTTGGGCACGATGTGGCAGCCGCCGCCAAACCTCTCATACCCGTAGTGCTGCCGGACGCGGGCCAGCGTCTTGCGCCAGTCGCCGTCCAGATCCGCCCACTCGCGCACGTCCGCGATAACCTGCCGGATGGTGCTGTCGGCGGGTATCTGCGTAACGGCGGCGTCCAGCAGGGCGTCCATGTCGTCCTCGACGAACGCCTGCGCCACGAGCGCGGCCACCACCTGGGCGCCGTATATGGCCTCCCCGTCGTGGCTCACACAGCCGGCGCGGCGGGCCAGGTCGGCGGCGCGTTCCGGCTCCCCGGGGCAGATGAGCCCCCAGCCGTCAATGAATATCTGCGCGCCTATCTGCTCGGCCACCACGCGGCTGTTGGTCTCGGCCGCGCCGCTGCGGGGCGGCATGATGCCGTGCTTGAGGCGCAGGTAGGCGGTGTGCTCGGTGCTGGTGCCCAGCCCGCCCCACCACAGCACGGTGCGCCGCTCGACCAGGTAGTTCAGCCACGTGCGGCCGATCTGCTCCGGCTCGATCTGTGCCGGGTAGCCGTAGTCCTCCAGCGCCCGCAGAAAGGTGAACGTGCCGGAGATGTCGTCATCGGGCACCACCAGCCCCTTGCCCAACTGCTCATGCACGTAGTACCACACCTCACCGACCGTCTCCATGATGCGCTCGTGGCTCCACTGCTCGACGGGCCGGCCGACGTAAACGCCGATTATCTTGCCGAGGACGCCGGCGTAGACGCGGTCCGCGTAGTCTTCCGGGAAGGACATGGGCTGAAACTCCTGAGAGGAAAGGGAACGGTCCGGTATGTCTACCCGGCGGGGCGGGCGGTGTCAAGCGCGGCGCCGCCGGGGCCCGGAGCAGCAGACGGCCTGTAGCGACGGGACGTCGGCGCTTCCGAGCGTGTGAACGGCGCCGGTGCGCCTGCCGGACGACACGCCACGGCCACGCGTCTCCACACGATGGGAGAAAGGCCCTTCGGCTGTTCCTCCTCAGCCCACCTGCTGGTGGCCCGGCGCCAGGTCCTTCGCACGGCCGGACGCGTTGAACTCGCCCTCCACCCCGTCGGGAAGCGTCACTTCGCCCGTGACGCGCCCGTCCTCGGCCTGCAGCTCGACTTCGATGGTCCCCGCCGGGTGGGGCAGGCGGCCGCGAGCGCGCCGCAGGGGCCCCATCTGGGGACGGATGCTTACCCGCCGGAAGCCGGGCGCCGCCGGACGGATGCCCAGCACCGTGGCAAAGTAGTGCCACAGTGGGTGCGCGCCCCAGGCGTGGCAGTCGCTGCGCGTGGAGTCCGCCGAGACCTCGTAGGTGGTTTTGAAGCCCCACTCCGGCAGCGCGAACCATTCCTCCAGCCGCTTGAAGAATGCGTCCATCCGCCCCACGTGGCCGAGCGCGTCCAGCAGGTAATGGCTGAAGTAGATGGTCGTGCGGAAGAGGTCCGGCTCGCTCATCAGGGCATCGGCCACGCGCGCGGCGCGTTCCTGCGGCAACATGTCGGAAAGCAGCGCCAGGCACTGGGTGTGCTCGGAGGCGCACCGCCCGTCGAGCGTGTCCGTGTAGAGCCCCCGCTCCTCGTCCCAGAACGCCTCGTGGCAGCGGTCCGTCTGGTCGCCCGCCAGTCGGCCGGCGCGGGAGGCCAGTTCGTGCTCCCCGACGGCGTCCTCCAGCTCGGACAGCAGGGTGAGGGCCAGCGTAAACTGCCAGTTGATCATGCCGCTGACGCCCCACTGGCCGTCCGGGGGCGTGCCGGTGTGCCATTCTTCATCCCGCACCCAGTCCATGTAGTTCCAGCCGCGCGGGGCCTCCACCAGCCCGTCGGCGTTGCGGCAGCCCAGGAAGTAATCCGCCACCGCCCGCGCCCCGGGCATCATCCGGCGCACGAACTCCAGGTCGTCCCGCCAGAAGGCGTAGTCATACAGCATCGCGACCCACCAGAGGCTGAACGGCGCGATGAGGGCCTTGCCACGGGAGGGGTAGCTGCAGGCCGTCAGCCCTTCGGGGATGCGGCTGGCGTCAAACATGCGGATGGCCTTGCGCGGCAGGCGTTTGTCGCGGCTGATGGCGTAGGTGGCCAGCACCTCCAGCCGCGTGTCGCCCACGTACATGAGCTGCTCGTAGAAGGGGCAGTCCATGTAGGTCTCGTGGCTGCACATCTGCAGCCCGCGCACCATGATGGGCACGATGCCGTTGAGGCGCCCGTCATCGGCCTCGAACTCGCTCTCCATCTCCAGCGGATAGCGCGTCTCGCGGAGCCCGAACCGCTCGAGCGTCAGCGGCTCTTCGGCCGTTTCGACGAATATCTCTACGTAGCGCCCCGCGCGCCACCAGAGGGGCTCGAACCGGCGCCGCTCGCCGCCGTCGGGCAGGAAGGTGTCCCCCAGGCCGTGGAAGTAGCGGCCCAGGAACTCGTCGCGCTGCCCCTTGGCGCCGTCGCCCGGCCGGGGAGCATCGTAACACGCCTCCTCCCACAGCACCCGCACGCGCGCCCCCGCTCCGCCGCTGAGCAGGACCTCCGGGTAGGCGCAGTAGTAATCCTCCAGGTCGATGAGCGCGCGCCGACGCGACGCCGCCGGCACCGTGACGGCACCTTCGCCCCGGCAGAGGGTCGTCCAGGCGGCGTGCTCCTCCGGCAGGTCGTTTTCGGCCGTCATGCGGACCTCGCCGGTCTCGGCGCAGGCCGGCTCGTCGACGTAGACGGCCCGGCCGGCGTGGCGCGGTTCCTCCAGCATGGGGGGCAGGGGCGCGGGTTTGAGGCCGTGCCCCGGCACGCCGTAGCGGCTGTGCTCGCCGTCCACTCCCGGCGGGCCGGCCTCGGCGGCCACCCAGCCCTCCCCTTCACCGCGTTCGACGCCCCACGCGCACCGGGCGCCGTCTATCTGCACGCGGGCGCCGCTCAGGCCCGCCCGCGAGGGCACGCTGAAGGAGTAGCCCTCCAGCACCCGGCACTCCCAGGGGGCCGTCCCGGTCGCCAGGCTTTCGAGGAGCTCTTCCTCCTGCGGGCAGACCAGCAGCCCGTGCTCGACGCTCACCTGCGCGGCCGGCGCCAGGTCAGGCCCCAGGCTCCAGACGCGCGCCACCAGCATATGCTCGCCACCGGAGAGGTCCAGGTCGTAGGTCTCGAAGAACCAGTTGGCGGCGTCTCCGCGTTCGGGGCCGCGGCCGACGCGCGCGCCGTCCAGGAACAGCTCGTAGCGTTCGTCGGCGCTCACGTGGAGCCGCACGGTGCGGGCGCTCGGCAGCTCAACCCGGCAGCGATAGGCGACCACCAGGGGCGGGGCCGGCGGCTCGGGGGGGTGTATCCAGCGGGCCGGCCACACGAAGACATCCCTCCACAGGGGACGGGCGGTGTCCGCGCGGTCGGCAAACGGGTCACGGTCTATCGGAACACGCATGAAGGCCTCCTTACGGGAAGATGCAGCGTCCCCTTAGTAATCGGGCACGCCCCGGAAGTCAAGCGCCGCCGGGGGACATGCCCCGCCGCCGTGGGTTCAGGGCCGCGGCACGCCGTAAAAGTCCGCGATGCGGTCCAGGTCGGCGTCCTCCGGCAGATCCTCCTTCCGCTCCATGAGCCAGTTGTATGCGTCCTGGAGCGAAACGCGCCCTGTCTCGCCGCGCGCAATGTCGCTCTCCGGCACGTAGACCACAGCGCCATCGGCGAAGAGGACATTGCGGCCCTCGGACAAGACGCCTCGCCGCGTGTAAGCCACTACGAAATCCGGGGGCACGTCGGCCGGTAGCGGGCCCGGGTACTCGTAGCTGCAGGGATAGCCCTGCGGCCCGATGCGGGGAGGGTCGGGGTCGTTCGGGGACACCAGGCTCTCCTGGCCCTGGAGGAACCCCTCCTCCACCAGCGTATGCAGTCCCGGGGGATAGGGCTCCTCATGCACGGACCTGTACATCGAAAGGGCGATCCCGATATTGCGGAGATTGCCGCGGTCAGTCGGTCTACGCCGGGGCCCCGTCCTCAGGATGGACGGGTGCGACCAGATCATCATGAGAACCATCGCGCCCACGAAAGCCCAAAGAATCACCATGCCAACCACGAGGAAGGTCTTTTTCATGGTTCCTACTCCCCTTGGGGCAGACGCGGTCCCGGTCCCCGACTGCCGATATCTCCTTTATACCCTGTAAGGAGCTTATGTCAAGAGGGTTAGAGCGCGGCCTGCGGGGCCGTGCTCGGGCGCTGCGAAAAGGTGCGCCTTGCGCGGAATGCCGGTGAGAAGGCCGCGTGGGGTGAACGTGGAGCACCCGGTCCAAAGCTTGCCCCTCCGAAGGCCCGTGCGTGCGCGGGCAGCGGCCCCTGGATTGCGGCGGCTTGCCGCCGCTCTTTCGACTGCCGGCTTGTACCTGTTTAGCGTGCGCCTTTTACTGCGGGCAAGATGCCCGCAGGTGGCCAGCGTTCGCTGGAGGCGAAGGTTGGAAGGTGGCGCTACGTGGGGAGCTGCGTTTCCCGACCGTTTGTAGCGCCGGCATCCCTGCCGGCCACGCGGGGGCATCCTTGCCCCTGCGATCCGCCGGATCGAATACACGCTAAACAGGTACGCCGGCTTGCCGGCAGCGGAAACTACCCAGCCTTTCCTCCCGGCAAAGACGGCGTCACAGTCCGCAACGCGGATGCCTCGGCCATAGCCGGGGGGTCTCGGAGCCGGGTTTACGGCCGGGACATGCCGTAGAAGTCGGCGATGCGGTCCAGGTCGGCGTTCTCCGGCAGATACTCCTTCCGCTCCATCAGCCAGTTGTATGCGTCCTGGAGCGAAACGCGCCCTGTCCAACCGCGCGAAAAATGACTCTCTCGCACGAAGCGCACACTGCCATCGGCGAAGAGGACATTGCGGCCGTCGGGGAAGACGCCCCGCCTCGTGTAAGCCACAGCGATTCCCCGGTGCACACGAACCGGCAGTGGGCCCGGGTACTCGTAGCTGCACGGAAAGCCCTGCGGCCCGATACTGGGAGGGTTGGAGTCCCCCGGCGAGACCAACCTCCTCGGCGAATCGATGTGCCCTTCCTCTGCCAGCGTATGCAGTCCCGGGGGGAAACGCCCCTCGTGCTGGGACCCGTAAAGAACCAGTCCAAGGCCGACCATACGAAGATTGGAGCGGTCATTTGACCTGCGCCGAGGCTCCAAAAGCGACGGTGTTATCATGACGGCCAACAATACCGCCAAAGCCGCGAGAATCACCACGCCAACCACGCGGAAGGTCTTCCTCATTGTTCCCTCCCCCGCTTGAGCGGACAAGGTCCCGGCGCCCGGCTGCCGACATCTCCTTCTTACCCTGTAAGGAGCGTATTTCAAAAGGGTTACGGCGCACCCGCCGAGCCTGACTCGGGCGCCGCAGAGAGAATGCACACCACGCGGATTTCCCACACAACGGCCGCGCTCGGGGCGCCTCAGCCGTAGACGGCTCTTGCCAGGCGGGGATTCACCGCCGCGGCATGCCGTAGAAGTCCGCGATGCGGTCGGGGTCGGCGTCCTCGGGCCACTCCTCTCGCCGCTCCATGAGCCAGTTGTAGGTTTCCTGCAGCGAACCGAGCCCCGTCCAACCGCTCGCAATCTGGCTCTCCGGCACGAAGATCACATTGCCGTCCGCGAAGAGGACATGGCGGCCATCGGCGAAGACGCCCCGCCGCGTGTAAGCCACAGCGGCATCCCAAGGCACGTCGGCCGGCAGCGAGCCGGGGTACTCGTAGCTGCAGGGGGAGCCCTGCGGCCCGATGCGGGGAGGGTCGGGGTCTCCCGGAGAGACCAGGTTCTCCGGTGAGTGGAGGTAGCCCTTCTCGACCAGCGCATACAGTCCCGGGGGATAGTGTTCGTCGTGTTCGGATCTGTACATGGCCAGGGCAAGGCCGATATTGCGGAGATTGGCCCGGTCTGCGGCTCTCCCGGCTTCCCCCCTGGCCCGGCTCAGGGCCGGCATCAGCATGGCGGCCATGACCGCCGCATAGCCCTTGTATGCCTGCCCCAGTGACAGCGGCGGACCCGCCTCGCGGGCGGTGAGCCGCACATCCCGGTCAGTCCGGCCAAGAGTGAGATGCAGTTGCGTGCCGGGTAGCGGCTCCGGATAGCTGCTTATCAGCAGGCCCGTGTCCAGGTAAAGCAGGCCGGCGGCCTGCGGCGGCTCTTCCATCATCGGCGGCCCGTCGCCCTCGATCCAGGCCGCGTACGCCTCGATGGCGGCCGGGGCCAGGCCGATGACGGCCCGGTCCTCCAGGTAGGCGACCGTCAGCGGCGGCATCATGAGGGAGTCGGCCGGCAGGCCAGCCACGGTTCGCTCGGCAGGGGCCGCGCCCGTTACGGCTGCGGCTATCCGCCCCAGCGAGGCGCGGAACCCCTCCCTGTCCGCCAGCGGCAGGACGGCGTAAGACTGCTCAGGGCGCAGCAGGCCGTCCGGGCCGGGCTGGGGCAGCACGAGGGCGAAGCCCGCGCCAAGCTGCGCGAACAGATCGTCGAACCTCAGGGCCAGCGCCTCCTCGGCGGCGGCGATGTCCTCCCCCAATGGACCCTCAAAGTGGGTGGTGTCAACCCGGATCATGTCGTCTCGCACCCCGCCCAGGAAAGCGACCGGGTCGTCCCAGCGGAACACCAGGGCAGCGGACGGCTCCGCCGGTACGAGGGACACCAGGTCGAGCGCCCCTTCGGGGAACCGGTAGAGGACTCCGTCGGCCGGTTGCCCCAGCCTCAGCATCAGGTTCACGGCCCGCTCATCCGTGGCGTATTCGAAGGCGGCGTATTCGGCGTCGTCCAGACCGAGGAGATCAACCGCCAGTTCCATTCTCTTGGCTTCTGCGCGCGTGGCCTGGGCGAAGGCAAGCTGCATGAGGGCCGGAGCGTCGGCGAAAGCCCACACGTCCGCGCGACCGCGTTCTTGCCGTGCCGCACGGAAGCGCTCTCGACCCGCCAGGGCCTAGTAATCGCCCGCCACGAAACGGCGGCCCACCTCCGGCGAGGCAAAACACACAATCTGTCCCCTGACGGCCAGCGCCATGTAGTCATCAAGCGCGTGAACGCCTTCTGCCTCCGCCCCGTCGTCGGGAAGTATCCGGGCGGGGGCGAACGCTTCGTCAAAGGATACCAGCAACATCGGGCCGGCGGGCCCGACGCAGAAGGCGGCCCGCTGCAGCGCGCGGACCGCTTGGTTGACGGTGCCGGCCTCCTGGTCCAGAAGCTCGTCCAGGTGGCCAAACGGGTCGTGGAACGGCCCCAGGTCCGGGATCAGCCCCACCACGGGCGGCAAGGCCGCCATGGCCAGGGCCTCCTGGACTGCCGGGCGGTTGACCTCGAGGTAGAGGAACGCATCGGCCGGCGCCGCCTGCGCCGGGTCGGCGGCCAGGGCCGCCCCGTTCACCATGAAACCGGCAAGCATTACCACGGCAAGAACACCGGCAGCCTTCCTCATGATCCTCCCTCCCCTTGGGTCAGACGCGGTCCTGGTCTCCGATTTCCGATATCCCCGTTATAGCCTGCCGCCGGCGTATGTCAAGGAATTTTTGGGGCGCGCCTGCGGGGCCGGCCCCGGCGCTGCAAGAGGATGCGCGTTGCGCGGAATACCGTTGAGAGGGCCGGCTGGGGTGAACGTGGAGCACCCTGTCCGAAGTTTGTCCCCTCCGAAGGCCCGGGGTGGTATTGGGCAGGCGCGACGGTCAGATGCCCACCAGTGTCCGGGCGGCGGCCTCCACGTCGGCGGCGCGCATCAGCGTCTCTCCCACCAGCACCCCGTGGACGCCGCACTCTTTGAGGCGGCGCACATCGTCGGGCATCCTGATGCCGCTCTCGGCCACCACGACGACGCCATCGGGCACGTGCGGCGCCAGCCGCTCGGAGGTCTGAAGGTCGACCTGGAATGTGCGCAGGTCGCGGTTGTTGATGCCCACCAGGTCGGCGCCGGCCTCCAGCGCGATCTCCAGTTCCGTCTCGTCGTGGACCTCGACCAGCGCGTCCATGTGCAGTTCCGAGCAGGTGGCCAGCAGCTCCGTCAGGTGGGCGGGCTCCAGCGCTGCGACGATAAGCAGGCAGGCGTCTGCCCCCAGGGCGCGAGCCTCCACCACCTGCGACTCGTCCAGGATGAAGTCCTTGCGCAGCAGGGGCAGGCGCACTTCGCGGCGTATGCGGGCCAGGTAGTTCGGCTCGCCCTGGAAGAACTGCCGGTCGGTCAGCACGCTGACGCAGGCGGCGCCGGCCTGCTCGTAGGCGCGGGCTATCTGGACGGGGTCGAAGTCCTGCCGGATGAGGCCCGCCGAGGGGGACGCCTTCTTGACCTCGGCGATGAGGGCCACCGTCTCGTCGACGGTTAGGGCGCGGCGGAACCCGCGGGTGGGCCCGGCGTTTCGGATGGCTTCGCGGAGGGCGGCGCCTTTTTCCGCCTTGAGCGCGGCCACTTCCTCGCGCTTGGCGCGGCATATCCTGGCCAGGATGTCCGGCATTTCGTCCATGGCTCTGTTCCGTGTCGGGGAGGGGCGGGGCCGTCAGTCCTGTGGCGGCAGGGCGCGCGGTGGGCTCAGCAGGGCCTCTATCTGGCCGGCCTGGACGCCCCGGCAGCCCAGGAAGCTGCTCAGCACGGTGATATCGGGGAAGGCGTCGTCGAACAGCTCGCAGTCGGTGCGCGCCATCATGCGCAGGTCGTCCTCCAGGCAGCCGGGCACGAAAGCCGTCTCGCCCCGCAGAAGCACCATGGCGCGGCCGGGCACCTGCAGTTCGACCTCGCCGCGCAGGCAGTGCAGCACGCGGTAGCTGCCGTAGCGGGGGCCGAGGTCGGCCTGGGCGCCGGCTTCGAGCAGGTGGCGGTTGCGGGCCAGGTTCGGGTCGGCCATCATCACCTCGCAGGCATGCCCGCGCGCCACGGTGACCCGCAGGGGTTCGGCTAACCTCAGGCCCGCCCCCGGATCCGTCAGCCGGAAACCCAGATCGGGATACTCGCCGGGGCGCCGGCCGAAGTCGTAGACCCGCACGGTCGGGTTCTCCTGCAGGTTCTGGCGGATGCTCAGCCGCCCCTCGGCGGCGGCCGCCACCGTCGCGTCGTCGGGATGGACCTGCACGCTCAGCAGGTCGTCCTGCACCAGCAGTATCTTGCTCAGCGTGGGCAGGAGGGCCTCGCCGTAGCCCTGCTGCAGTTCGTCTATGATGAGGCGGCTGTCCGGGCCGACCGCGAACATGGTGTGCAGCGTGCCGGCCGGCACCATGAAGACCTGGCCGCCTTTGAGCGGCTCGATGATGCCCAACAGCTGCCGGACCTCCTCCGACCATGACTCGATGTCCGGGCGCAGCCCGTCGGTCTGGATGATCTCTTTCAGGCGCTCGGCGTCCTCGGCGGTGCGGGGGCCGGCCACCACGCCGGTGCGTCCCTGCGCCATGCGGACGTACCAGGCCTCGGTCTTGCCGCGGTGAGGGTTCTCCTGCAGGTGGCGCAGGGCGCGGGGCCCCAGCAGTTGCCTCAGGGCTGCGCCACCCTCGGCCGCCGCCTCCTCCAGCAGCCCGGCAAGCGTTCTGCGCAGCACGGGGTCGCTGACGGTATTGGAATAGTTGCCCGGCCCGGTTTGGGCCGAGGCCAGCCACAGCTCACCCAGGCCCACCTGGATGCCCGTTATATCCTGTGCGCTCTGGTGCACCAACCCCCACGGCTTGGTGACGACTTCCGGCTCCAGCTTCCACAATCCCGGTCTTTCCATGGTCTCTGACCCCCCTTCAATCCTGGACCGTGGCGGTGGGGGGGAAGGTCCAGTTGAGGTACCTGTCGCCGACGCGCCCGGCGGCGGCGTCCCCCGCGTGCACGCAGACGCGGTAGCGGAAGCGCAGCCGCCCCCCGGCGGGCAGCACGTAGGAGCCGTCGGCGTTCTTGTCCACGAAAAAGGACAGTCCGAACGGATTGGCCGTCATCAGCCCGTAGTTGCGCACGTGCCAGTAGGTGGGATAGCGCAGGTTGGAGGGGTGGTCGAAGACGGCGATGCCGACCTCGTGGTCACCGACCATGCCGGAGTAGCCGCACCAGCTTGCGCGCTTGCCCCAGGTCTCTTTCTCGTTGACGCCGCCGACGGCGTTCTCTATCCGTCCCGTGCGCTCCACCTCCATCGAGGAGGCGACCCGCACCGACAGGATGCCGCCCTCCTTGGTGTCGCCGAAAGTGACCTCCCCGTCGCTGGCGTAAAAGGTCACGTCCACGTCGAGCAGGCGGAAGCTGGCCGGCACGTTGTAGAAGCGGTACTCGAGCCGGTCCTGCATCAGGCGGTTGCCCGCGGCGTCGAGCCAGTCGTTGAGCGAGACCAGCCGACCGAAGACGGGGCCGCTCTCGACGGTCTCGAAGTAGCGATGGGCCATGGTGCCGCTGCCCTTGTGCTCGCCCCAGTTGTCGGAGCCGTTGACGTCGCCCCAGGCCACGTAGAGCGAGCGGTGGTGGATGTGGTCGGTCGAGTCGTCCTCGACCTCCTCCTGGGGGTAGGCGCGTGTGACGCCGGAGCCGAACGGCCCGATCAGGGGGTAGAGGCAGGGCTTGGGCACGTCCCCCCCGTAGAGGTAGCGGGTAAAGAGCTCGTCGCCGATGAGGACGGCCACATTGTCCTCGTCGGCCTCGAGGCGAACCTGCGGGCCGGGGGCCTGCCCGGCCGCCTCGCGCAGGAGGTATTCGCGGCGCTGCCCCGGCGCCAGGGAGTCCACCAGCCAGTGGACAGCCGAGCCGCCGGCGGCGGGCTCGACCTGGAAAGGCACCGGCCGGCCGGCGGCCACGTCCAGCAGTTCGCAGCTTTCCAGTTCCTTGCCTGCCCTCTCGACGCGGGCGCTGACGGGGCAGAAATCTACGGTTCGCGGGTTGCCTTCCAGCAGTATGCGGACGTCGTCCATGGTGCGTCACTCCGTCAGATGGATGCTCAGTGGGCCGCGCCGAAGACCTTGCGCAGGTGTTCGATACTCTTGTTGGCAATCTTGCGCGGGCCGGGGGAGAAGTCGAAAACCTCCACCGAGACGTAACCGTCGTAGTTGATCTCCCGCAGGGCCTGCGCGATGGGGCCGAAGTCCGTCTGCCCGAAACCGGGGCCCAGCAGGTTCTCGTCGTTGGCGTGGAAGTGCTTCAGGTACGGGGCGGAGGCGCGGATGATGTCGGGTATCGGCTCTTCATCCTGGCACATCGCCTTCACGTCCAGCATCATCTGGAAGTTCGGGTGCCCGACGGCCTGGACCAGGCGGCGCGCCTGTTCGGCGGTGTGGATGAAGTTCGTCTCGTTGGCGCCCAGCGGCTCGATGCAGAGGCAGACGTCGCGTTGCCCGGCGTGCTCGGCCAGGCCGCCAAACACCTCGATGCTCCGCTGCCAGACCTCCGGGTAGGCTTGCCCCGGCAGGACGTTGCGCTGCTTGGGCGAACCCACGATCATCACCCGCCCACCGATGTCGGAGCAGAAGTCGACCTCGGCCCGCAGGTAGTCCACGGTGCGCTTGCGCACGGTGGGGTCGAGGGAGTTCAGGTGCAGCCCCTCCGGCTTGACCAGCAGCCAGTGCAGCCCGATAATCTCCAGCCCGTGGTCGGCGGCGGTGCTGCGGAGGTCCTGGCGCCGCTGCCAGGTGATGTCCTCCACCGAGTCCGCCAGGGTGAAAGGGGCGATCTCGACACCCTGGTAGCCGGCCGAAGCCGCCAGCCCACAGACATCTTCGAACTCCCAGTCCTCACAAAACTCGTTACACATGCCGAACTTCATCGCGCGGTCTCCCTGGTATGTGGTCACTGCTGCCGCTGCTCTTCCTCGGCCCGCCGGTTCTGCTCAAGCTCTTCTTCCACCATGCGGATAAAGGAGCCGAAAAGCTCCTGGTTGCCCTCGTTGAGCCGCACCAGCTTCTGGTGGAGGTCGCGTATCTTCTCCAGCCTGTCAGATCGGTTCCGGGGAAAGTCCACGAAGTCCATCTTGCGCAACCGGAGTTCTTCCAGCGGGTAAAGCTCCCCCTCGTGCAGCCTGACCAGAGGCATCAGCCCGACGCGATGAAGCTGGCGCCGGCTCCTCTCATTGGCGTTCAGGATGGTGACCGTTTTGCCGCGGCGCCGGGGCAGGGCCGTGGCGGCGTCAGCGATGACGCCCAGGAAGGTGCTGTCCATGCCCGGGCACTTGGACAGGTCAAAGACGGCGTGCGTGCAGCCGGTGCGGAACATGGCGTCCAGGAACTCCGGGATGCCCAGGCTGTTGCGCTGGGTGGCGAACCCCAGCGGCTTCAGATACACACACTTGCCCAGAATGGCGACCTCAACGCTCCCGTCGGTTTCGTTTTCCATGCTCTTTACCATGTGCAAACACCTACCCCCGGCGGCCGCTGGGCGCCCTGGAGGCGCAACAGTGCTTGAACTTGCGGCCGCTGCCGCAGGGGCAGGGCTCGTTGCGCCCCGCGCCCGAGGGCGGGGCGGCCGCCCGACGGGCCGAAGAGGTCCGGCGACCAGAGGGCGCCCCGCCGCGCGCCGGCGCCGGGGCCCGCGCCGCCATCCGCTCCTGTGCGACCCGCCGACCGATATGGTTCAGAAACCGGTGCAGTTCGTTGTCCGCCGGCCCGCCCTTGATGCGCTCCAGCGTCTCGAAAACGTGCCCGAAAATGCGCTTCTTCGCCTCGCACAGGTAGGGCGTCTCCTGCTGTTCTATGCCGAGCTTGGCCCGGTGGCGGTAGCATCCGCCGTGGCAGACCTTCAGCCACTCGCAGCCGTCGCACATCGGCGGGAGCGCCTCCGCCCGGCGCACGAACTTCCTGAACTCCGGGCCGTTGAGCATCTGCTCCAGCGTGCTCTTGCGCACGTTGCCCATCCGGTACTCTTCGGTGACGTAGAAATCACAGGGGTAGACGTCCCCGTTCCACTCGATGGTCACCAGGTTCGAGCAGTCCTCGCGGTACTCGCAGCATTCGGGAGGCAGGCCGAAAAACTGGTGGATCCAGTTGTCCAGGCGCCGGATGTAGTAGGTCGGATCGTCGTTCTCCACCCAGAGGTCGAACATCGCCAGCATGAAGTCGGCGTACTGCTCGGCCGTGATGGAGTGGCCGCTGAGGCCGCCCACCGGTCCCGCTGGCTCGGTGCAGGGGATGAACTGGGCATAGTGGCAGTCATTGTCCACGAGGAACTGGAAGATCCTGTCCGGCTGCTCCACGTTCGTGCGGCTGATGACCACCAGGAGGTTGTGCTCGACCTGGTGCTTGCGGAGCAGTTCGAGGGCGCGCATTGTGATGTCGAAGGCAGGCTTGCCGTTGGGAAAGCGGCGCATGGTGTTCAGCTCGCCCGGCCCGTCCACGCTCAGGCCGACCAGGAAGTGATGGCGGGCCAGAAACTCGCACCACTCATCGTCCAGCACGACGCCGTTAGTCTGGAGGCTGTTGCCCCAGCAGTCGCCCCGGCGGGCGTTGCTGGTCTCTATTTCGATGACGCGGCGGAAGAAGTCCAGCCCCATCAGGGTTGGCTCTCCGCCCTGCCAGCCGACATTTATCCGGCGCGGTTCCAGGGCGCGGTACTGGCGGCAGACGGCATCGAAGACCTCCGGGCTCATGCGGGGGCGCTTCCGGTCCGGGTAGAGCGCCTCCACCGGCCGGTAGTAGCAGTAGTCGCAGGCCATGTTGCAGTCGTAGCTGACCGGCTTTATCAGGATGCCCAGGTGGGGTTTTCTCATCGCATCACGGCGTCTCGCAGTCGCGAATGCCCGGCCGCGTCGATGGCCGGCCGGCGTCTCCCGCTCATTATAGCAGCGACCCGCGGGCGCGTCACACGCAAACGTCAGCTTCATTGACAGGGCCAAAGGGCTGTGATATAACCCTTTTTGGCGCAACCCGGTATGGCAATGGGGCCTGTGCGGTGGTCGGCGCCTTTTCCCCCCGCAGGACGCTATCGGTATTCGTCGTGCGCGCCGGCGGCGCAAAACCCCCGAGGAGAAACCCGTGACCGAGAAAGACACCGTCGTTCTGGCCTACTCCGGCGGCCTGGACACCTCTGTGGCCGTCACCTGGATAAAGGAGACCTACGACCTGGAGGTCATCACCCTCACCATCGACCTGGGCACGCAGGAGGACCTGGAGTCCATCCGCCGCCGCGCCCTGGAAGTGGGCGCCGTGAAGGCGCTGGTCGTTGACGCCACCGAAGTGTTCGTGGACTACTTCATCTGGCCGGCCCTGCAGGCGGGAGCCCTTTACGAGGGCGTCTACCCGCTGGCCACGGCCCTGGGGCGTCCGCTGATCGCCAAGCTGCTGGTGGACACCGCCCGGCGCCACGGCGCCCGTGCCGTCGCCCACGGCTGCACCGGCAAGGGCAACGACCAGGTCCGCTTCGACGTCGCCATAAAGACGCTCGCCCCCGAGATGGAGATCATCGCCCCCGCCCGTGAGTGGGGCATGACCCGCGAGGACGAGATGGACTACGCCGCCGAGCACGGCATCACGGTTGACGTCACCCGCAAGAGCCCCTACTCGACCGACGAAAACCTGTGGGGCCGCAGCATCGAGTGCGGTGTGCTGGAGGACCCCTGGGCTGAACCACCTGAGGACGCCTACGCCTGGACGACCGCGCCCGCCGAAGCGCCCGACGAGGCCGAGTACGTCGAGGTCGAGTTCGAGTGCGGCGTGCCCGTCGGCCTCGACGGGCGCAAAATGGACGGGCCCGAACTGATCCACGAGTTGAACCGCCGCGCCGGCCCGCACGGCGTCGGCCGCATAGACCACCTGGAGAACCGGGTCGTCGGCATCAAGAGCCGCGAGATATACGAGGCCCCCGCTGCCGTCCTGCTCCACGCCGCCCACAGGGCGCTGGAAGAGATGACGCTGACCCGCCCGGCCCTGCGTTTCAAGCAGACCGTCAGCACCCACTACGCCGACATGATCTACGACGGCCTCTGGTTCAGCAAGTTCCACCAGGACATGGCCGCCTTCGTGCTCAGCAGCCAGCAGGTCGTCAGCGGCACCGTGCGCATGAAGCTCTACAAGGGGCAGGCGACCAAGGTCGGCGTCAAAAGCCCCCTGGCCCTTTACCGGAAGGAACTGGCCACCTACGACGAAGGGGACCAGTTCGACCATCAGGCGGCCCTGGGGTTCATCGCGCTGCACGGGCTGCCCGTGCGCACGCAGGCGCGGGTGCTGAAGGCGGCCCTGCCGGAGGAGACCCTGCGGCCTAAGCTCAACCCGCCCGAGCTGACGCCCGAATGAGCGCCCATGGCAATCCACATCCTGCCCAGCAATCTGGCCAACAAGATAGCGGCCGGTGAAGTCATCGAACGCCCTTCCTCCGTCGTGAAGGAGCTTGTGGAGAACTCGCTGGACGCCGGGGCAGGGCGCATCGAACTGGAACTGGAGGACGGCGGAGCGCGCCTCATACGCGTGGTGGATGACGGCTGCGGTATGGACGCCGATGATCTCGCTCTGGCCTTCGCCGGTCACGCCACCAGCAAGCTGACGGACGAGGAGGACCTCTTCGACATCACCACCATGGGTTTCCGGGGGGAGGCCCTGGCTAGCATCGGCGCCGTCAGCCACGCGCGCATCGTCAGCCGCACGCCGCCGAGCGACAGCGGCCACGAGGTGGAGGTCGAGGACGGCGTCATCAGCCCGGTGAAGGCCTGCGGCGCCCCCGTGGGCACGCAGGTGGAGGTGCGTAACCTGTTCTACAACGTCCCGGTGCGCAAGAAGTTCCTCAAGACAACCGCGACGGAGATGGCCCACATCACCGAGGCCGTCACCCGCCTGGCCCTGGTGCGCCCGGACATTCACTTCGTGCTGAAACACAACGGGCGGCGCGTCTTCAACCTGCCACCCGCCGCCGACCGCGCCCAGCGCATCGGGGAGTTCTTCGGCCGTGAGGTGGCCGACAACCTCATCCCGCTCGCGGGGCGGGAGCCGGAGCTGGAGATCGAGGGCTTCCTGCTGCCCCCGTCCATAGACCGCCGCAACACGCGCATGCAGTACACGTTCGTCAACGGCCGCTACGTGCGCAACAAGACGCTGATGCACGCCATCGCCGAGGCCTACAGGCAACTGATGACCTCCGCGCGGCGGCCGGTCTGCTTCCTGTTCCTGACCCTGCCGCCACGCCAGGTGGACGTCAACGTGCATCCCACCAAGCTGGAGGTGCGTTTCCGCAGGCCGCGGGAGGTGCACCAGCAGGTGCTGGGCGCGATGCGCGACTGCCTCCGGCAGGCCCGGATAACGCCCCAGGTGGCCCTCGCCGAGCCGGAGCCCGACCCGGCGCGGGAGTCGGTGCGGCGCGCCATAGGCGACTTCTTCGCCGGGCAGTCCGAGGCCTCCTCGCAGGGAGCCCGCCCCGGGCCCGGCGGCTCGGGGGCGCCCGGCCGCGCCCCGGCCGCGCAGCCCCGCCATGAGGTTCGCTTCGGCAACTGCATGCAGGTGCTGGACAGCTTCATCATCGAGGAGGTCGCCGACGGACTGAACATCATTGATCAACATGCGCTGCACGAGCGCATCCTCTACAACAAGACCAAGCCCCGTCTGGCTGAAGGGCCGCTCAACAGCCAGCAGTTGCTTGTGCCGGACGTGGTGGAACTGCCGAAACAGGAGTTCTTCGCCGTCATGGACCTGCAGGAGGACCTGGCGCGCTTCGGGCTGGAGATGGAGTCCTTCGGGGACCGCTCGGTCATCGTCCGCTCCTTTCCGCAGATACTGGGCAACTTCGACGCCAAGAGCTTTTTCGAGGAACTGCTCGCCGAGCTTGAAGGACCCCGCGGGGCGCGCAAAGTGGATGGGCGCCTGGAGAAGATACTGCAGCTGATGGCCTGCCGGGCGGCCGTGAAGGCGGGCCAGAGGCTCAGCCCCCGGCAACTCCGGGACCTGCTGGAGCAGCGGGCCGAGGCCGGCGAAAGCGGAAACTGCCCGCACGGCCGCCCCACCACCATCCACCTGAGCCGGGCCGAACTGGACAGGAAGTTCCACCGCACCTGAACGGCGCCCGCCCTGTGCCGCCCCCTCAGTTGCAGGCGGGCGCCAAACGTGATTACATACTGCCTCCACATTCCCCCAGGTGAGCACCGGCCATGCGCACGGTTCGCATACCGCTCGGCGAGCGGTCCTACGACATATTGATCGGCTTCGACTGTCTGGGCGACCTCGGTGCCGCCATGCGCGAGCGCGGCGTGGCACGCGACAACGTGGCCCTCATCACCAGCCCTCGCATCGGCGGCCTCTACTACGAGGCGGCCGCCGCCGGCCTGCGGGCGGCGGGCTTCGGCCACGTTGACCGCTGGGATCTGCCCGACGGCGAGGAGAACAAGAACCTGGAGAACTTCGCCCGCGCGGTGCGCTGGCTGGCCCGGTTCGCCCCGGACCCTTCCATCCGCCCCGTCGTGGTCGCCCTCGGGGGCGGCGTGGTCGGCGACCTGGGCGGTTTCGCGGCCGCCTGCTTCCGCCGCGGCGTACCCTACGTGCAGGCGCCCACCACCCTGCTGGCCGCCGTGGACAGCAGCGTCGGCGGCAAGACAGCCGTCAACCTGCCGGAGGGCAAGAACCTGGTCGGCGCCTTCTATCAGCCGGGCCTCGTCTACATGGACCTCGCCACGCTGGCGACGCTCGACCCCCGCCAGGTGCGCTCCGGCACGGCCGAGGTCATCAAGTACGGCGCCGTAGACGTGGACCTGTTCGAGTTCCTGGAGGCGAATGTGGAGGCGCTCGTGGCCCTGGACCGGGAGGCGCTCATGCGCGTCGTGCCGACCTGTGTCGAGTTGAAAGCCGACGTGGTGCGAAGAGACGAACGGGACGAGGCGCATGTGCGCGTCTGCCTGAATTTCGGCCATACCCTGGGCCACGCGATGGAGAAGGCCGCCGCCGGACGCCTCACCCACGGCGAGGCCGTGGCCGTAGGCATGGTGGCCGCCGCCGACATCAGCGTCCGGTGCGGGCTCTGCGACGCGGAAGTGACACGCCGCCTGCGCGCCGTACTGCAGAGCGCCGGACTGCCCGTCCGCGTCGAGGGACTCGAACTGGAGCAGGTCCTCCGGCTGATGCAGCACGACAAGAAGTTCGTCACCGGCAAGAACCGCTTCGTGCTGCTGGAGGGCATAGGCCGTTGGACCGAGCGGGAGGGCGTGCCCGAAGACATCATCCGCGATGCCGCCCTCGCCGTGCTGGACTGACAACCCGCGCGCCGACTGCACCTTGCTCAAATGTGCCTCGCCTCGGTGAAACCCGGCCCACCTGCGGCAAGGTAACCGCCGGAGCGTCCGTCCTCGTGCGCACTCACCCAGAAGGAGTAGAGGTCGCCCCGGTCCATCTGGAAACGCAGGCGCACCGCTCGGCCGGCCAGTTGCCCGATGCCGGCCCCGTCCTTCCACCGGATCTCGGCCCGGGTGGAGTTGCCGACGAAGCCCTCGCAGTCCTCCAGGGAGTATCCCGGGATGGCTTGCCGCTGCTCGTCGAGGCACTCCACTCTGAGGCGCGTGCCGACGGTGCCGGCGTTGACGAAAAGCCGGTCGCCGGAGAACCGCAGCGGGCGAGTGGTCATGCCGGCGCCCGGGAAACGGCCCTGCAGCGAGGCGAAGCCGTCACGGCGGAGCCGGGCCAGGCCGACCGCTCCGTTGCCGTACATGCCGTTGGTGTGCCAGTCATCGGTTATGCGGTCGGGATCGCCCCCGTAGGCCGAGTAGTAGAACCACAGTTCGTCCTCAACCACGAGCATAATCCCGCCGGTGGATTCGACGTATCCGTACTCCCACGAGCCCGGCTCGCGGCGGGCGCCGATGAAGGCCCGGCGGTCGGGGCGGTGCCAGTGAAAGCCGTCCCGGCTGGTGGCCAGCACCAGTTCGGTCAGCTTGGGCTCGCCTGTCCGCTGGCCGATGTGATTCGGCGGTCCCTTGAGGACCTGGTAGAAGCCCACCATCAGGCTTTCATAGGCCACCGCGTCCAGATTGTACAACTCCGCCCGGGCATCGCGGCCCAGGTCCATGCAGTCGGCTGCGGTCCAGAACACCGGTTCTCCCTCTTGCCAGTTCCCCGAGGCCAGAAACTCCGGGTGCTCGAAGTAACGGCGGCAGCGCCCGCGGCCGGGCGCCCCGCTGCGGATGCTCTGCACCCAGACCTTCCGGAACGGGTTGTAGAACATGGTGCTGCGGTCGCCCATCGGCCCCGTCCTCTGTCGCTGGTTCCAGTGGATGCCGTCGGGTGAGGTCAGCATGAGCGCCCCGAAGTTCCCGCCCTTCTCGGGGCTGTTCGGTTCGCGGATCTGCATCTTGAAGCGCTCCGCCGGGTCGGCCGCCTCATGATCGAGCCAGGCGGTGCCGGAATCGGGGTGGACATCCCGCGGCAGGGTGAGGTTGGTCCCGGGCACCACGTCCAGAGACGGGCGCTCCCAGTGGATGCCGTCGCTGCTGACCGCGTAGGCCATGGCTCCGAGATAGCTGGCCATGTACCACATCTTGAAGAGCCGGTCGCGCTCGTCGTACCAGACCCCGCCGCACTTGGGGATGGCGGTCGGCGGCAGGGCCTCGTTGCACTCGTCGGCGGTCTGGGGGTAGAGAACCGGGTTGCCCGTATGCTTGACCGGGCGGTGGAAGGCCCGGGGCATCATCGAGTCCTCGATCAGGAAGTCGTCCACCAGAAGCTGGCGTCCGCCGTCGATGGGGATCACATCCGGCGGCCGCTGCAGATAGGGCACGCGCATGGGCTGGGAGGTGGCCGGCGACTGGTCGCGCGGCGGCCACTCGTCCGGCAGGCTGATGCCGTTGTACAGCGTCTCACTCATCGGTGCAGCCCTTCTATCCTTAAGGTCAGTGAGCAACAGGTCGATTAGCCATCTGACGATTCAAGAGACGCGTAGACAGGCACCGGGGTTGCGCGACGGGTTCCTCGCCCGCCTGAGCAGGGATTGTGGGCGCAGGAACCAGGGTAACCACGACGCTTGCCCGCCGGCTTTGTGGCCGGATGCACAGACGACGGCGATTGTACGACTGCTTCAGTGTTGCACGATGTTATCTTAAGCACGTCAAGGAGCAAATGGATTCGTTTCGCAGAGCACACCGCCACCCGCCCAAATCGGTCAGTAACGCCCGAGTGGGCCGCCTCCTCCCCTTCCGATCCCGCCAGCCGGTCCTGTCGCCTGGAACCAAGCTTATTCGACTGTATAGGATATGTCAAGGGCTTGTCCCCCGCTCCTTCCCAGACGGCCACCCGCTCCATCGGAAAGGCCTGTGGTGGTATTCGCGGCGCAGGGAAGCGGGAGGAGTAAGCGGCACAGCGGCGGCTGAGCCGCTGCACTTGCCCGGCTCCGGTAGTCGGCAGCAGCGCACGCTGAGATCCTTTCGTGCGCGATCACCCCGCAGCCGGCTGCGCACGTGCAGCCTGTGGACATCCACCTGCGGGCGTATTGCCGCATCGAAGCTGGGTCTACTCAAGCACGACGTACAACGCGTCGACCGGGAAGCGGAAGGTCACGCTGTCGGTGTCGCGATCAAGCGGCACGGTGGCGACAGGCATGCCGTTGATGTCGAGCACGTGTGCCGTGCGCAGGGACGGGTTCGCCACGCGGACCCGCACGTCGGCCCGCTCGATCTGCCACGGGGGACCGCCGACATCGACGATCTTGAAGCCCTGGACGGTCTGGTCCCTGGTGGTGAACTCGGCCTCTTCCACGTCCCAGCCTGTCGGCTCCTGGCGCGTGCCGACCTGGACGAGCACCCGGGCCGACTCGCGCAGGGGCCGATCGTCCATCGCGATGATGATGACGCTGGCGAACTCGTTGCCGCTGTCGATGGTGACGTCGGCGAACTCCTGCCGCCCGGCCCGCCCGAGGAAGCCCGCGGCCGCCTGCACCTTCGGGGCTTCCACGCGGAGCAGACCCAGGCCGTAGTCGAGCGCGATCTCGCCGGTCCGTGCCCGCACGATCCGGCCGTCCCGGTCGATGTAGGGCGTCAGGTCGATGAGCTCGCTGGGCTGGGGATCCTCGGAATAGTCCACCAGCACCGGCCCGACCATGAACGCCAGTGGATCGACCGGGCCCTCAAAGCCGCTTGCCCGAGCCTCATCGCTGATGTCGCGGTTGGGGTCGAAGACGGCCTGCTCGGCGATGACCGGCTCCTCGCGCTGCCACAGCGCCTGCAGGCTGCGGCGCTCGATGAGCACCGGCCGGGCCTGTTGCAGGTACCCCTGACGGAACAGCAGCGCCGCCGCGGGCCAGAGGCCCTGGATCATCGGTGTGTTGGCCGAGAACTTCCCGTAGCCTGGCCGCCAGGTGGCGGGGGTATGCCAGTCGTCGCCGCGTTGGTGGTACCAATGCACGATGTCGACCCCGGTGAGCGACTGGTAGGCCGCGATCGCCAGTGCGCCCTCGCTCTGGTAAGTGTTGGGCTCGACCCACATCGTCTCGGGGACGGCGAAGGCCTTGCCTTTGAACTGGCGGACATTGATCGGAAGCCTCTCGGGCTCCAGCACGATCGCGGCCGGCGCGAAGTGGTCGTCCTGGCTGACCCAGTAGTGCGTCCTGGACCCGGCGTGGACGCCGGTGAAGTAGCGGTTGGCGGCGATCACCTCGCCGACGGCATAGCTGTAGCGCTCGTTCTCGATGAGAGTCACGTCGTCGGCGGTGCGCCAGTTGCCCGGGATAGTCGGCACCCGTACGCCGCACTCCTCGCGAAGGAACGTGATGAACTCCTTGTTGAAGTTGCGCATCGTCTCGGTGTACCACTGCGTCTGGTCGGCCATTCGCCGGCGCGCGGCCGCGCTGGGACGATGGTGGGCCATGCCCGCGCGGGTCAGGTCCCAGAGGTGGTAGAAGCCGGCCCGGCCTTCGGCGAGATCATCGCCCTCCGCCCGCGCACCGCCCCAGGCCGTGAGCGCCTGCTCCAGACTGCCGTACCGCTGGGCCAGCCATTGGCCGTACAGCGACTGGGCCAGCCTGAGGTCTTCGCCCTGGAGGTTTCTGACAGTGTGGAACAGCAGCGAGTCTTCGTTCTGGATCTCGATCAGGGCCACGGCCGGGTCCTCGGCCAGCGGCAGTCCCGTATGGGGGTTGGGCTCGGTCAACAGAGCGGTGGTCCATTCTTTCAGGAACTCCTGGAGCCCCTCGTGCAGAAACAGGATGCCCGTCTGCAGCGGCGAGCGGACTTCCCGCCCGACCGGCACGCCTTCGACGCGGTCATGCAGCCCCTGGCCGTCCATGGCGCTGTAGAGCAGCAACTGGGTGTAGATGCCGTGGTTCTTCAGGGCCGCCACCATCTGGCGGACGTGGTCGTGCTCCTGGCGGTCGATCTGACCGAACTGCTTGACCTCGCGCGTCCAGATCCGCGGGTGCAGCCGCACCAGGTTCACGCCCCGCTTGGCCAGCCAGCCGGCGAGGCGGTCCATCTCGGCCGGGTCTTTGGTCTGCCACTTCACGACCGTGGACCAGAAACGCAGCGGTTCACCGTCGCCACGCCGGAAGCCGCCCTCGGCGTCGACGCTGACGAACCCGTGCATGCCGGCCTGCTCCTCGTTCAGATAGCGCAGGTCCAACAGCGCGGCGGGATCGAGCGTGTCGGGCGGAAGCGGACAGGGCCAGGTCGTCCGCTCCTGGAGTTGACGGGGCGACTCGCCCTCGGTTGCGGCGGAGGCGGCCTGCAGGCCGACGGTGATCAGGAAACATCCGGCCAGAATGGTCAGCAACGGATTGGACATCGCAGACTCGTTTCGAAGGTCATATTAGTGCGGGCGAAACGCGGCCGTAAGTGTTTACCGTCTCCGTTCACTTTAGGGGGCGGGTTGGGGGAGGTCAAGGTTTTCCTACCCGGAGATTCCCCAAAAGGACCACCTCGGTTAGCCTATCTTACCGGAGAATCCTGCCTTCCATATCCCCAAAAGCATAACCCTCGTCAGGCCAACCACTTGCTGCCCACCCCCTCCGGTTTTCGGGGAAACTCCTGTTTTCCCCCGCTCCTTCCCAGACGGGCACCCGCTCCATCGGAAAGGCCTGTGGAGGTATTCGCGGCGCAGAGAAGCGGGAGGAGCAAGCGGCACAGCGGCGACTGAGCCGCTGCACTTGCTCGGCTCCGCTTGTCCGAAGCAGGGCACGCTGAGAGCCTTTCACGCGTGATCCCCCGCAGCCGGCTGCGCACGTGCAGCCTGTGGCCCCCCGCTGTTGAACAGCAAGCGAGGTTCTCACGCCAGGTCGTACAACTGGGCGTCGCCGGGGATGATGCGTCCGTCGCGCAGGCGGTATTGCATGGTGCTCGGGCTGCGTGTGTCACTGCGGAAGGCGGCGGCGCGCTGGCGGTCCCGCTGCCGGCAGCGCTCGAGATCCTGCCAGTCGTGGCCCCCACGGAGGGCGTCCTGCAACTGTTCCATCGGCGCGTCGGCCGGTGGCGAACCGGCGAGGTCCGTCCGTTCGTCGGGGTCGTCGCGGAGATCGAACAGCCGGGAGGGTGCCTCGGGAAAGGCGACCAGCTTCCAGCGTTCATCACGGACCATGCGGAACCGGGTGGACGTTGTCTCCCCCAGCAGTTCTGAGCGGGCTACCCGCTTGCGCCGCTGCTGTCTGCGAGCCGGGTCGAGCAGGCAGGAGAGATCCTCGCCGTCCAGCCCCTCGGGCACTCCGAATCCGCCCCAGTTGCACAGGGTGGGGAAGAGATCAACCAGCTCGACCGGGGTCGCAACGCGTTCGGCGGCGGGCAGGCCCGGCCCGGCGATGATCAACGGCACGCGGGCCGAGGCCTCGTAGTAGGTCCGCTTCCACCACAGGCCGTGCTCGCCAGCCATGTCGCCGTGGTCGGAGGTGTAAACGATGCAGGTGTTCTCCAACAGCCCCAGCCGCTCCATGCCGGCGAGCAAGTCGCCGATGCAATCGTCGACAAAGGCGACGCAGGCATGGTAGCCCGCCAGGGCACGGCGATGCTCCTCCGGTGCAAATCTCCGCAGTCGGAAATCCTCGACGATGAACCGATCATGGGGATGCAGCTGATCAAGGTCGTCGGGGGGCGGTTCGGGCAGGTCCGGGTCGGCATCGAGGGCGGCCCGGATGTAGCGTTCGGGGGCGGTGAGGGGGAAATGTGGCCGCTGGTAAGAGGCGCAGAAAAACCAGGGCCGATCGTCGCCGGACGCGGTGTATTCGGCGAGCCAGGCCAGGCTCTCGCGGGTGATGAGGGGGTCGGCCAGCAGACCCTCGGGGATGTGCGTCGGCCCGGCGAAGGGGAACCGACCGACGGCGTGACGGTTCCAGCGCCCGTCGGCGGTCTCCGGTGGATCGGGCTGATGCATCGGGGCGATGCATTCCACCAGGTCGCCAAAGGGGCGATGCTGCCAGCCGTGCATCTGTTCGCGGCCGCGGAAGTGCATCTTCCCCACAGCGGCGCTGACGTAACCATGATCGCCCATCCACCCCGGCAGTGTGGTGTGTTCGGGGAAGAGGACCGATCCGTTGTCCCAGGCCCCGCACTTCGGCACGTAGGTGCCCGCCAGCATGCTGGTGCGGCTTGGTACGCAGAGCGGCGATTGGCAGTAAGCGGCATCGAAGACCGTGCCACGCGCCGCCAAACGGTCCAGAGCCGGAGTCCGGACGGTGCCATGGCCGGCAAACCCGGCCAGGTGCGCATTGTGCTGATCTGTCTGGATCAAGAGGATGTTCGGCCTGTTCATACGGGAGTCCAATCTATGAATGGGTATGGCGGGGGCAACGGGCTGCACGTTGCGATCGGGCGGGGCCCCTGTCGTGGATGTCGGTCATTCGGCTTGCCGGGGTGCGGAGTTAGTATCAGCAGACGGGTCATGGAGAACCCGCTGAGGCCAGGAAGTTGCGCACCGTCCGAACCAGGGCATCGGGCGCCTGGAGCAGCAAACGATGTGACGAACCAGCGATCCAGGCTACGGTAATGTTCGGCCGCCGCGGGATCTGCAGGTCGGCGGGTTCGGGGCGCGGGCGGCCCCTGTCGCCCCAGATGTGGAGGATGGGGACCGTGGAGCGGGCAAGGGCGTCGGCGCCGTTCCACCGCCGCCAGATGGACCCGACGGCGGCCTGCTGTTCGGGGGACAGGTGCGCCAGACGGCGGCTCCGTTCGGCGAGACGGCGCCGCTCCTGATCCGGGCTCAGAGGAGTGTGGACAAGGCCGTGGAATGCCGTTTCGCGCACGCTATGATGTGTCCAGCCCTCCATCGGGATGGCCGCGACCAGGCCGGCAGGATTCCGCCCGGCGATCTCCACTGTGATCATCCCGCCCAGGCTTATGCCGCCGATCACGAACGGGCCCGGCTGCAGAGCATCAATGACCCTTTGGACGGCATCGGCGAGCACCGGGATGTCCAGCGGGCCGTCCAGCAACGCTCGACCGCCCTGCCAGAACAACTCCACCACGATGATGGCCTGCTCCGGCGGCAGGCGTGAGATCAGCGGGGACCAACTCTGCAGATCGCCCCAGGTGCCGGGGATCAGGATGAGGGTCGGGCCATTTCCGGGACGACTCCAAGCGGTCAGTTCCCGACCGTCCGGCAGCGGGTGAGGGGTGCTGGTGAACCCGGGCAACGCTTCGTGCCCGCCGAAGGTCGGCTGCGCCGGGGTGTCGTCTGTCATCGCGGATCCTTCCGGTTGCCCGGTCATCGTTGGTCACTGCCGCCATGCTCACCGCCCCCGGTCAGCCAGGGCAGGTTGAAGCGGTAGTGCAGTCGGCTGGAGATCAGGTGGATCACGCCGTTCGGGGGCTGGGTGGCGGCCAGGTAGCCCTTTGGTTCGGCCTCGGTGGCGCTGCCGGTGAAAAGGCCGGTGTGGCCGCCGCCGTCCCAGGTGCCGGCCCCCGGGGTCAGCAGCCGGCGCAACGGCCAGGTCTGGCCGGCATCCCACGAGCAGGCGACGAACAGCCCGTAGCCGGTGAAGGAGCGCCCCCTGGCGTCCTGGAAGGGCATGCCGGGCCACTGCTCACGCGGCAGGCGATGGGTCGCGCCGGTGAAGGAGGCCAGCAGCAACGGCCCTTCGCGCAGGCGCAGCAGCACCAAGCGCTGGGCGGTGCCGATCGGCGGGAAGGGGCCGGGCAGCGAGCGCCAGCTCGCACCCCGGTCATCGGAGATGCTCATCGGCATGCGACCGTCGAGGGCCTGCGCGCGCCCGAAGGCCAGCAGGCGGCCATCGTCGAGGGCGACCACCCCGGCGTGGATGCCACGGATGTCGCCGCCCGGATCGTGCCACGTCTGCCCGCCGTCAGTGCTGAGATGGACGCAGCTGGAACCTTTGCCGGTCGGTGTGGCGTCGCAGGGCTGGATCAGCAGGCCGTCGGGGCCGCGGCTGGTGCCGGCAATCACCTGATGCCGGCGCTGGTAACGGGAACCCGAGGAGATGGGCCGGGCCGGCGACCAAGTGACCCCGTGGTCGGTGCTGGTGCGCAGCAGCAGGGCGAGCCGCTCCCAGCCTTCTGTGCCCTCGAGCCCCATGCCGTTGAAATGGTAGAGGGTGCCGCGGCCGTCGTGGTAGAGCGCGGTGCCGGTCATGTTGCGGTCCGGGGCCTTGAAAAACTCGGCGGCCGGATCCCAGGCCTGGCGGCCCGTGCGCAGACGGCTGGCCAGCACGGTCATCTCGGTGCCGCGCTCTCGCTCGGTCGAGTACCATGCCGCCAGCAAATCGCCGTTGGCGCACCAGGTGATGGCGGGCTGATGGTTGTGGGAGTAGAAGGGCTCGCCGGAACCCTCCGGCGGCGGCACGACGAAGGCGATGGGCGGGTGGAAGACCGGCTCTTCGGTCGGCGGCGACCAGGGGCGATTACCGGCCGCCACGCCCTCGGCCCAGCGGGGCGTGCGCTCCGGCGGCACCATGTCGATGGTCGCCACCTGATCCCCCCGGTCGGTCACGCGGATATGGTGGTATGTCTGGTTCATGGGTGGTTCCTCACGGAGTGATAGGAGGCGAGGAAGAAAATGATGTTGGGTCGACGGGTCATCGTGCTCCTGTGGGTCACTGGTTCGTGTTGCCGTAACCAGACAAGCAGGCTTTCCAGTAAGCGGTCGCGGATGTGTTTGTGGGCGGGATCGTGCCTGTTGCTCATTGCTATCGGCCTAAACGGATTGGGTTCGCAAAAATAAGGCCGCCGTGCCGATCCGATGCTTCAGCCCTCACAAACCCTTCCGACCCACGAATCTCGTATTCACACAATACACTTTCGCTGTCTCCGGCCCATGCCACGGCATGGGTCGTTCGGTCTCCTGGATTGCTGGATAGTGGACCGCCCTTGATCCGTATCATTTTGGCGTTCTCAGCTTCTACGCGCAGTCGATTGCCGGTGACGCTGATGTCGGTAAAGCGGGCGCACGATCCGGCCAGGGAGTAGAAACTGCCTTGTTGAATGGCGGCGCGCAGAGCGGATGCCGAGCATTCGGTCGCCGAGACAAGAATCCCCACATCGGGCGTGATGCAGTTGAGATCATGCGCATCACTGCCGGCCAGTCCCCAGATCGCCATCGATTCGTTTGCGTCCCGGCAGCCTGCGATCCAGACGGCATCAAGCCTGTCGATGGCTGTCTGGAAACCACTGCCGACATTGTGCGTATAGACTTCCAGGCCAGCATAGCCATGATAATTGCCGATCAACGCATGGCATGGATAGGCCCAGTGATGCTTGGTTGTTCCGAATTCACCGATTTTCGGATGAGCCAGCACGGCTAGCCCACCGTTGGCGCGCGTCCGGTCGATTAAATCCTGTACGCCCGCTCCCCCAGGATCGTTCGACACCTCGGCGAACAATGTCAGCACGTCACCACCCTCGGCGCTGCGCATTTCGCTGTTGCCGATGAGTATGGGCGAGGTTCGCTCATCGGTAGGGCCATAACATTCGTGATCGGATAATGCGGCGAAATCAAAGCCGCACGCTCGCAGCCGATCCAGGATCTGCGGCACGGAAGCGCGGCCGTCACTGCGATCACTGTGCAGATGAAGATCGCCTTTGAACCAGTGACGCGAAAAAGCGTTCTCATAAGGATTGAACACGCGCATGCTACCATTCCTCGGATTCAGCAATTCGCTGTTGAGAACAGGTCTGGTTCATGTTCCGCTCCGTGATAGCTGGTAGGAGGTGTCGACATCCTGCTCCCAATGGGCCAGGGCCTGCCTGAGCCGGGCGGCCCGCTCGGGGTAGCCCGCCAGAAGGTCGGTGCTCTCGCCGAGGTCCTCGGCCAGATCGAAGAGCCATTCCCGACCGCCCTGTCGGACGTATTTCCAGCGGCCCTGGCGGGCGGCGGCCTTCTCGGAACCCCCCCGCCAGAACAGCGGCCGTTCCGGCAGGGGGGTGCCCCGGAAGAGATGTGCGGACAGGTCGATCCCGTCGAAGTCCCCGCCCTTCGGGGGTGCGATGCCGGAAATGGACAGCAGGGTGGGCAACAGGTCCATGGTCATGGCCGCGTCCTGGCTGACGCGTCCGGCCGGGATGCGCCCCGGCCAGCGACAGAAGGCCGGCACCCGGTGGCCGCCCTCGAACATGTCGCCCTTGTGGCCGCGCAGGGGGGCATTGTCCGTCACCTCATGATGGCCGCCGTTGTCCGAACAGAAGATCAGCAGGGTGTCTTCGCGTAGCCCCAGTGCGTCCAGGGTGTCGGCGATCCGGCCCAGGTTGCGGTCCTGGGCCTCGACCATCTCGCGGTAGGCCTGGCGGTGGCGTCGGGGATACTGGCTCCCCCATTTGCCCGGGGTGCGGTCGTTGTCGACCCCGTCGCGGAAATCGGCCGGATCATGGGGGCCCTGCCAGGGGAAATGGACGCACCAGTCCGCCAGATACAGCAGGAAGGGTTCGTCACGATGTTCCGTGATGAAACGCAGGCCGTGATCGGTGATAAGATCGGTGGCGTAGCCATCTTCCTGCTGCGGGGTCTGACCGACCCACCAGTTGAGAGCCCCCCAGCGGTTGTAGCGGGAATGGTGATCCATGCCGCCGCAGATGCCGCGGAACTCGGCGAACCCCATTTTGAGCGGCGATTGATCGGGAAGGTATCCCGTGTGATACTTGCCGAAAAACGCGGTCGCGTATCCGGCCTGCGCGAACGCGCGGCCCAGGTTGAAGTCCGATGGGGATAACGTCGCCCGCTCACCAGCGCGCGCCTTGCCGCCGCCGGGCTTGATGCCGGGCAGGACGTGTTCCACGCCGCAGCGCTGGGGGTACCGGCCGGTCAGAAGCGCGGCGCGGGTCGGCGAACAGACGGCGCCGTTGCTGTGGAAATCCGTGAAGCGGAGCCCCTCCTCGGCCAGACGATCCATATGCGGGGTGTGATGCCGTTCCGGCGCGTAGCATGACAGGTCATTGTAACCGAGATCGTCGGAAAGGAAGAGGATGATGTTGGGTTGACGTTTCTTCATGGTGTCCTTTGCGGTATCAGCTCATGTGTGCTGAACCAGTCGAGCAGGCGTTCCAGCAGCAAGTCGCGGATACCGACGCGGTCCGGACAGTGTCACAGGGCCGAGGGAATCCCGGCGCTGCTGGTCGGTCATCAGCAGCAGGATGCCGGGGCGATCACTCATCGTCTTTCCTTCATGGCAGATTCAGGTTCGCGCCGCGCGCTTCGAGCCGCCGCCGCAGCTCGCGTCCATCGAGATCGCGTGGTCGGCAACCCCGATCGGCGCTCCAGGCGGCGGCGATGCCGGCGGCCTGGCCCATCATCGCGCAGGTCGGCATGACCCGGGCCGAGGAGAGGGCCATCTGGTCGGCCGAGAAGCAGCGGCCGGCCATCAGCAGGTTGGCGGTGTCGCGCGCAATCAGGCTGCGGTACGGGATGTGATAGGGCGGCACGACTTGCTCATCCTTGCTCAACAGATAGGTGCGTTGCTCGTCGTCGGGGCGCATGGCGTCGAGGTAGAAGACGCCGCGGGCGACGCCGTCGTCGAAAGCCCGGCCGGCCCGCAGATCGTCAACGGTCAGCACGTAGTCCCCCGCGATGCGCCGGGTCTCGCGCAGGCCGATGATAGGGGAAGCGTGCCCGAACCGCCAGTTTCGCACCCCGGCGTTTTTCGGCTGGTTTCGTAGTGCGGGCGCGGCTTCGCCCCGGAAGTCGCGCTGATAGTAGTCGAGCACCTCCCACATCCTCCGGCGCGCCCGGACCTCGAGGGCGGTCATGGATTCAGTGTCGCCGCTGTCGTAACCGGGAACCTTGAGCTTCAGCGCCTTGCCGCCCGGGCCATCGGGCCAGGTGCTGGTCATCGGCAGGTCCCCTTCGCTCCGGACCGGCTCGAACCAGCCGTCGGGCAGTTGCGGGCCGACCGGCTCCGCCAGTTCACGCACGAAGAACATCAGCGACGGGGGCAACGGGCCGAGACCGCCCGGCGGCAGCAGCGCGCAGCCGGCGGCCCGGGCCACCACCGCGCCACCCGATGTGTCGACGAACACCTCGGCGTCGAGCGCTTCCAGGCCGGACGCGCCGGCCAGCACCGCGGGCCCCAGCCGACCACCTTCCCGCTGGATGTCCACAAAGCGTGTGTGCAGCAGCAGGCGCACCCCATGCCGCAGCAGCAGTTCCTGGAGGATTACAGCCAGTATCTCGTGGTCGAAGGTCCGGTTGGCGCGCTCGCGGGCGTAAGGGCCGCGATAGGGGGCGATGCTGTTACACTCCTCCTGGTCCGCGATAATCTCATCAAAGATGGCGCCCTGGCCGGCGGTCTCGCCCGACCAGTTGGCCACACCACCGACCGTGGCGTTGCCGCCGGTCACGGCAAAGCGCTCCACAAGGATGACCTCGGCCCCCTCGACGGCGGCCGCGCAGGCGGCGCAGACCCCGGCGATGCCGCCGCCGATCACCGCCACGTCGCAGCGGTAGCGCAGTGGGAGGCGGCGGTTCCAGGTGATGCGTTCAGCATTGTCAGTCATGGTTGGGTCCCTTCCGCGTTGGAGGCGTCCTGCGGACGGACGATCCCCAGGGCGTTCTGGACGGGGCGGATGTCAAGATCGCGAGGTTGCACATTCTGATCCAGTGATGCGGCGGCGGCGAAGCCGGCGGCTGCCCCGGTGGCCATGCACAGCGATTGCCAGCGGTAGGAGGCGTGGGCGCCATGGTCACCGCTGATGCAGCGGCCGGCCAGCAGCAGACCGTCGAGAGCCTCGGGTACCAGGCAACCGTAGGGGATGTCGTAGGGTTGCGGGGCGGGGTCACGTCCGGCCGGGTGTTCCTTCGAAACTCCTTCGACCTGTCCCGGTCCATCCGGGTTGTGGATGTCTATCGGTGCCCGGCAACCGGTCACCACCGCATCATCCCACCTCCGACCGGTCAGGCAGTCCTCGCGGCGTAGAGTGTACAGCCCACGGAAGCGCCGTGTTTCCCGAATCCCCACCACCGCCGGCATCAAAGACACGTAGGCATCTGCGAAGCCCGGGGCGTATCGACGCAGGAAGTCCATGATCACAGGCACCTGGCGGCGCCCCTCCAGTTCGGCGTGGGTGAGGTCGAAGGGGTCGGTTCCGTCGACATGGTTAATCTGGGTAGCATTGATGTAGCGTTCGTCCCGGCGCTCGGCCGGATAGGTCCGTACCTTGCCGACATTGGGCGGCAACTCGCCGCGGGCGCAGGCAGCCATGGTAAGTTGGTCCCAGGTGGAACCATCGGGGAAGCGGTAGCTGCCGCGGCCGCCCCGGGCCTCCATAGTCGCCGGGTGGTCGACGCCGCCGACCCTGAACATGATGGTCGCCGGCTGCATCAGGCCGTCTTCCGGGCGACCGCAGTCGAAGGCCGCACCGGCCAGGAAGGCGACGACACCATCGCCGCTGGCATCGACCACACGTTCGGCCTCGACCGTCAGCGGTCCGGAGGGTGTGGCCAGGCGCACACCGGCCACCGTCGGCCCCCCACTCCCTTGCGCAACAGGCCGCAGCACCGTCTCCCCCACGGTGGCATGCAGAAGTATCTCGGCGCCGGCCTCTTGCACCAGGTCAGCATAGCGCAGGTCGAGGAACTCGCTGTCGTCCACAAAGCCGTCCAGGCGATCGAGGAAGCGCTCCACGTATGAGGTGTCGGTCCAGCGGCGAATCTGGTTGACCAGGGCGTTGACGCCGGTCCCGCCCAGTCGTCCGGCGGCCTCGACCAGAAGCGTCCGTCGCCCGGTCTCGGCGGCGGTGATGGCGGCGCATATCCCGGCCGGTCCGCCGCCGCACACAATGACTTCGAAGCGCAGCGGCGGTTTCGATCCCGGTGGCGGTGAATTGACCACAATATGGCCCTTTCGGTCGTTTGGCCGCGTTTTGCTCAAGGCGAATAGGATAGAACATGTCGGACAGGTGGCGGCAGCCCGCGTGGGGCTACTCCTGTCTATCACACCGTACCCTCCGGCTCCACCGCGTCGATCGTGATGAACGTGTCAAGCCTCCGTGGCGGGATGTAACGGAAGACTCCCTCGTTGTCCATTTCCCATGATCGACGGCATACGCAGGCTTCGGGGCCGTAGACGGATACGCGGAGTCGCCGGGCCGCCAGGACCGATGTGTCAATGGTAAGCATCTGACGGATCGGGACATACACCATAATGTAACCGCCTTCGCTGCAGCGCGCGACGGCGGCGTGCGCGACGGGATGGTCGGCGCCGTCGCTTTTCGGCTCCAGCAGCAGTTCCTGGGCGGGCAGCCGGGAGAAGTAGCTGCGCTCCAACAGCCGTTGCTTCAGCAGTTGCAGTTGGGACGAACCCGGCGCATCGAGTGCTTCGCTCCACGTCTCGATGCAGCGACCGTCCCATGCATGGCATCGGTCGCCGGGCCGGTAGATCTGGCGCACCGGATCGCAGCCGTACGTGAAGCCCGCCGCGCCCGCCAGCACGCTGCGGTAGAGGCTCCGGCGCACGTCGTAGTCGTCGAAGAAGGCGCGCTGCTCCGGTTCGATGCCGTTCTGGCGGCCGAAGCCGACCGGCATCCCCTCGTAGTTGGGCTCGAAATCCAGGCAGGGCTTGGGGGGCGACGTGTGATAGAACGTTTCGATCGAGCGGTAGTTCGGCACGTTCAACCGGGCGTGCCCCGACTGCACGGCGTTGATGTCCAGCCAGGCTTCAGCGTGGAAGATGGCCGACGACGAGCCACCCGAGGGATGGTAGCTGATCAACCGGTCCCCGCTCGCACCGGCCCGGATACCGTGCGCCATGGCGCGCACGATATCGGCGTGCGCCTGGGTCCTGATGGGACTGTCCCCGCCGAGGATCCAGATCACGTTCTCACACTCCCCGAGGGCATCGGAAAGATCGTGGCAGTAGGCCTCGCCCGAGCGCTCGTCCATGACGACGGGGCCTGCCGAGTTGGAGTGCTCATTCCACTTGTCGCCCCACGTGGGCAGCCAGGCCATCACCAGACCGTATTCCGCCGCCACGTTCGTCAGGCGGACCACATACTCGATCCACCGGGGGTTGATCTCCACGGCGTGCAGTTCAGCCTCGCCGGCGAAAGGACGGACGCCGTACACGTTCGGGGTGTTGACCTCGAACATGTCTCGAAAGACCACGGCCTGGATCGCCGTGAAGCCCTTCGCGGCCCGGTCCTCGAACAGGCGGCGTGCTTCCGCTTCCGTCAGCTTGTTGGCCAGCATCCACGCCGTGTCGGCCAGGTAGAAGAACGGCGTTCCGTCTGCATGCTGCAGAAAATGCCCGTCGGGGCTAACCCGAAGCCGCATGATCTCTCCTTCACTGTTTGTCCGGTTCTGCGAAAGTTGCGTGTTTCGCGGCGCCGGGCGCAGCCGCACGCAGGCATGCCCCCGGGGGCGATGCTTTCACGTTACGTCAGCCACCAGTGGTGGATGTTGGTCATGTTGCGGTCGTAGGCGTGCGATGCCTGGATGAGCAGGCGTTCGCGCTGCGCCTCGGGGTCGTGGACAAGCAGGTTGTTCGAGTAGGCGCCGAGCCCGGCGCTACGACGTTGCAGGTAGCGGCCTTCATCCCAGTGGATGCCGTCGCCCGAGGTGTAAAGCACCAGATGCCCTTTGGCGGCCTCTTCCCCGAAATTGCCGCTGCGGCCGTGCAGCACGTAGCCGTCCTTGAACGCGGCCATCTGCGGGTTGCGGATGTGTCGGGCGAAGAACGCCCGGCCGGGTCTGCTCCAGGTCCTTCCGTCGTCATGGCTGATCACGTAATCGAGGTGCTGTTCGTCGGCCTTGTTGTAGATGTATGCAATCAAGCTGCCGTCGCGCAGCACCGCCATGGTGCCGTAGCCCCGGCCCTCGGTATCGAAAGGCAGGATGCTGCGGGGGCAAAAGGTCTCCCCGCCGTCCGTGCTGGCGTAGAGAGTGTACACGTGCTCCGGCCGAGTGCCGGTCCAGGTCTCGGTCGCGTCATTGCAGAACTCCAGGGCCAGGATGGCATCCTTGTGGCGAATGACGTCATAGACCCGCCCCCGCTGATCGCTCAAGGGCCTGGCATCCGACCAGGTGTGCCCGTCGTCCGAACTGCGCAGGCAGGTGGGTGTTCCGTAGGGTCGCCACAGGGCGCTGGTGGCGATGTCGCATTCGAGGTTGAACAGGACGATGTCGCCTTCGTCCGTGCAAATCGCCTTCTCACACATGACCGACCGGCCGGCGCCGGCCTCGTACGTGCGCTTCGAGTAGTCCAGGGCCACCGCTGCGCCCCAGGTGCGGCCGCCGTCCTCGGAGCGCCTGTACTCCATCCAGCCGACGGCCGAATGTCCGCCGTTGTCGTCCGAACAGTTCGCATAAAAGGCCAGAATCTTCCCCGGCCCGTACTCAACCAGGGCGTGGCCCAGATGGCCACTGCGCCCGTCTCTTGAGTGGTCCACGAACAGGATCCCGTCGTTGGGCGGGTCAGGCGGTTCGACGCCGACGTCGATGCCGGACGGCGGGGCGCTTATCACCATCCGTCGCCGCACGGAGGGTGCATCGGCATCGGCGGCCCGGATATCGGCCTCGGTGAAACCGGCCAGCAGGATGGCGCGGTCGGCGGTGCGCCGGTAGTCATAGGTGATCCAGATGGTGCCGTCCTCGGCCTGGTCGCCGTCGGGGTAAGAGACGTGGGTGCGCTCGTCCAGCAGCAGGCCGCCCTGCCAGGAGGCGCCGTCGTCGTCGGAGACGAACGCGGTGAGGTGCGAGCGGGTGCCCCGCGAGGTGCCGTCTGCGAAGTCGCCGTCGGCGGGGTCGTGCCGCACCAGCAACAGATTCCCCGAGTGCAGGCGCCGGATGAAGAAGCGGGAGACGACGTGAGGGATGTCCGACGGCTCCAGATCGGACCAGGTGCGCCCGCTGTCCTCGGAGCGGCTCTCGCCGATGCCGGTGCGGGTGCGCACCAGCATCCACAGGGAGCCGTCGCGCCGCTCGACTATCTGATGCTCGTCGTGGTCGCGGACCTCCTCGGGCACGGTGCAGGCCCCGCGCTCGGACCAGGTGGCCCCGGCATCGGTCGAGACCACCATCCCCGCGCTGGCCGCCTCGCGCCGGTTCCAGAAGGAAACCGGCAGGGCCCAGGTGCCGTCGGTCAGGGTCAGGGGTTTGCCCATCATCACGCCGTCGCAGAGCCGGCGCGGTTCCGACCACGGGCAGTCCGGGGCGCAGCATGCCTCCTCGGGGGCCGAGATGGCCCACACGCCACAGGGGCCGCCGGGGCGAGAGGCTTTTGCTTCCTGGGCCCAGAAAACCCACAGCCGGCCGTCGGGGGTCAGCCAGACCTGCGGGTCGAAGGCGCGCACCGGCCCCGGGCCGTCGGGGTCGATGATCAGCCGCTCCGACCAGGTGGCGCCGTCGTCCACGCTGACCGCCAGGATTACGTAGTTATTGTCGTCCTCCCCGGGGGTCGGGCCGCCGTACCAGACGGCGTAACGGCGGCGCTGCGGACCGCAGGCGAGACTGGGGATGCCCTGGAAGGCGCGGGTCCTGACGGCCCGGGTCGGGTCGGGGCCCCTGTGCACCTCGGGCGGGGCCAGGGCGGGCGTGTCGGGTTCGTCGGGTTGCGGTTGGGATTGCGTGGCCATGGTCTCCCTCCTTGCTTGATCACCCCTCGCGGATGTCACCAGGACTTCGGGATTTCCCGCCTGTGTGGGCCGGTCCCGGTTGCGGAATCTGCTTCGACCGACTCTTCCACCGATACCTTGCGCCACCGGACGCGCACGGTCGGCATGTCGAACCTCTTATCCAGGAACTACCTTACACAGAGTGTTATGGCGCTTATCACCCATCGCCTCCCCCAACTGCCGGGGAGCGAAACGCCTTGAAACCTCGCGAAGCCGCCCCTACCATAACACCTCGGCGTTCAGAGCACCAAGCCAGATGGGCGGTTCGGCTGAAAGGAGTGGGACGATGATAAGCATCCAGGATTTCAAGAAGGTCGAGATGAAGACCGGCAGGGTCATCTCCGTGGAGGACCATCCGGACGCGGACAAGCTGATGGTCATGCGGGTGGACGTGGGGGAGGACCGGCCCCGCACGCTCGTGGCCGGGCTGAAGGATTACTACGAGCCGGAAGAGCTCGAAGGGATGCAGATAGTGGTGGTGACGAACCTGGAGCCGGCCCAGTTGCGCGGCGTCAAGAGCGAGGGCATGCTTCTGGCCGCTCAGGACGGGGACAAGGTGGTGGTGCTGACGCTGGCCGAAGACCTTTCGCCCGGCTCGCCCGTGCTGTGACTGTCCGGGCAAATAACGCGTTCCGGTTCCCGTGGGCAACGCGCACAGGCGCCGGACGGGGGAGGGGACCTCTTGTGCCCGGGGTTCCCGGCGGTCGCGCCGGCCTACCTCTGAGCCGCCCGCCGTAGGGCGGGCTGTGGCGGCGGCAGTTCCATCGCCGTTGCCCCCCGGCGGGGCGGCATCTCCCCGCCCGGGACCAGGGAATTGCACGAGCCTGAACCCCTGCGAGGACTCCAGTTGCGAATCCGACAGAAAAATCCCTTGACAAACGCGCCTGAAGCCTCACCTTATAGGGAGGGAGATAGTCGAGCTGTTAGAACGATGGGGCTTTCGATCTCCTCAGGGGGAGAAGTTGAGTGAGAGGCCTGAGGGTTCTGGCAGCCTCTTGACATCCTTTTACCCGGGAGGTGCTGCAATGAGACCTCTGTCCGTGCTGGTATGTGTCGTGATGTTGGCCGTGGTCCTGGTCGGTACGGGTTGCCCGGAAGAGCCGGTTGTGGAGCCTCCGACGCCGCCGGAGCCGGTGCAGATGCTGGAGGGCGTGCGCGTGGCCATCATGGTGGCCGAAGGTTTCCACGACGGCGAGACACTGAGGCCGAAGGAGTATCTGGAAGACCAGGGGGCGCAGACGGTCATCATCGGCCCCGCGGTCGGTGAGGTGACGGCGTACAACAGCGACCAGACCGTGCAGATCGAGATGGCCGTGGCCGATGCGAGCGTCGAGGAGTTTGACGGCCTCATTCTGCCCGGTGGGCATGGGCCGGGGGTGTTGCGTGAGCATGAACCGGCGGTCGAGTTCGCACGGGCCTTCGTCGAGTCCGGCAAACTTGTCGCCGCCATCTGCCACGGGCCGCAGGTGCTCGTGACCGCCGGCGTGCTCGAAGGCCGAACCGTCACAGGCGTCAGCGGTATAGCTGACGAACTGCGCGAGGCCGGCGCCGAATACCTCGATGAACCCGTCGTCATGGACGATAACCTCGTCACGTCCCGCGTGCCGGATGATATTCCGATGTTCAATAGTGCTATCCTGGGTGCGCTGATGGAGATGCGCCCCGAGCGGCGGTGAGGAAATCGCGGGGGATGCGGCGTGAACCCGAGCGGATCCGTTCGATTTCGGGCGGTGTTTGCTTGACATTCGGCCCGCGGGTCGGTATCTGAGAGGGGCAGGTGACTGTTTGCCTAACCCCAGAGGACAGATTGCTTTGTCATTTCATTCCTGAAACTGCTTGCGAGGAGCAGCGATGAAGGTCGAGAT
Organism: Candidatus Brocadiaceae bacterium; assembly: GCA_003551305.1. GTDB lineage: Bacteria > Planctomycetota > Brocadiia > SM23-32 > SM23-32 > B1Sed10-231. The sequence goes on along the minus strand of PUMJ01000156.1, from coordinate 56,519 downwards.
CAACGAAGATTGCATTCTTTGCGGACTGTGCGAGGACACCTGCCCCGAGGTTTTCGTTATGGGGGATGAGTTCGCCGAAGTCATCGTGGACGAGGTGCCCGAGGAGCACGAAGAAGCCGTCATGCAATCGGTCGAAGAATGCCCGACAGAGGCCATAATCGTGGTGGAGGAATAACCAGAGCGACCGCCGGTCCGCCGGGCCGGCGGTCATCACATCTACGGGGGGGCAACGATGGCCAAGATACCTGTTCGTGACGCCAGGCCGGACGAGCCGAGTCTCGAAGAGCGTATGGGCGAGATGTGGCGCCGCATGATGGGCGGCCCCGTGCTGCCTGTGAGCCGTGAGGGGCTCTGGCATCCGGCCGTGGACATCTACGACTGCGATGACCGGATCGTCGTGCAGCTCGATCTGCCCGGCATGGAGGGGCGGGATGTCTCCGTCTCGCTCAGGGAACAGCACCTTCTCGTCGAAGGCTCCCGGCCGCCTTCCGAGGTGGCCGAGGGGGCGGAGCCCTACTACCGCGAGCGCGCCGTCGGCGACTTCCACCGCATCATCCACCTGCCGGTGGATGTTGATGCCGACGCCACCGGCGCCCGCTACGAGGACGGCGTCCTGACGGTAACGATGCCGAAAAAGAAGCGTGAGGGCGTCAGGAAGATCGTCATAACCTGACCGGGGCAGCCCTCCGGGTCGGGTGGTCCGACGGACGGACGGCCCTCGTAACATGCTGTTGCTTTCGACGAAGAAGAGGTGAGTGCCGATGACGCAATGGGCGCAGTTCGAGGACGGGACGGGTGTGAGCGAAGAGGTCTTCCGCGTGCTGGCGCGCTTCGCGCCGGGGGGCACGCTGGACGTGTTCGCCTCCGACCAGCACAGCTCGTATCTGCGGCTGTTCGGCTCCTACCTGCAGCACGTGGGCGAGGAACGCGAGGCGACCGACGACGACGTGCGCGACATCTGCCGCCGCTTCGCCCGCGCCCTGGGGGGCGTGCCGTCGGCGGCCCTGTTCAACCACCTGGCCTACCTGAGCCCGGGCTTTCGCGAGTTGCTCGGCGATAAGACCATGCTGATCGGCCGGCTGGAGGACACCAACACCGTCGAAATTGACGGCGGGCGCGGCCAGCTGGCCCAACTGGCCGTCCAGCCCGAGGAGGTGGCCGAGCGCGTTGACGGCTTCAAGACCCTGGTCAAGCTGGACCCCGACCACGAGGAAAGCTGGCAGCGTAACCTGGAGTGGCTCCAGGGCGTGTTCGAGACCTGCTGTGAACTGGGCAAGCCGCTGTTCAACGAGACGCTCATCGCCCAGCGGCCCGCAGAGAGCAAGGCCGAGATGGCGCGCCGCCTGCCCGACGGCGTCGTGCGCATGGCCGAGGACTTCGGCCCCCTGGGCCACTTCTACAAGACCCAGGTGCCCGTGCTCTGGATCGAGAACAAGGACGGCGCCATCGAGCGGATAAGCTCGCCGGACGAGGTCCGCAGCGCAGCGGTCACCATGTACTCGATCGTGGACCGCCCCATGCTGCTTCTGAGCGCGGCGGTGGACTTCGAGCAATACGCCGCCCAGTACGCGCTGGTCAGCGACCTGTTCGCCGGGCCCATGTGCGGCAGGGCCTACTTCAAAGAAGCTTTCACCGTGCCAGAGACCGCGGACCTGGACTCGCTGGAGCGGTCCTTCGCCTGCATAGCACTGCCCAGGATGCGCCAGATAAAGGGCCTGGCCGAGAAGGTCAGCAAGCCCTGGTGGCACAAGTTCAGCGCATTGACCGACGAAGCCAGGCAACTCATAGAGCCGGACGCCAAGCCGATGGGCAGCGGCGTGAGCGCTGACTACGGCTACTGAGAGCACCAGCCCGCGAGCCGGGGGCCGCCGCCGCTGGGCACAAGTTGGTCCGCTGGACGGAGGGGCTCACACTGCCGGAGCCTCGCCTGAAGCCCGCCGGCCCGCCTGCGGCGAGCCCGGGAGTTTGCGGGCGGGACAGACCGACTTCAAAAGGGGGTAAGGAGCAATGGTCGAGAAACGAGAAGGGGCCGTCACGCTGGAGGGTGAACCGGTTACGCTGCTCGGACCCGATCTTCAGGTCGGAGACCGGGCGCCGGAGTTCATCGCCGTTGACCGCGAGTGGAACCATGTCCATCTGCGCGACTTCGAGGGCAAAGTCGTCCTCATCAGCGCGGCCGCCAGCGTGGACACCGACCTCTGCGCGGTGCAGACGCAGAGGTTCAACGAGGAGGCATCCGCTCTGCCGGACGGCGTCGCCGTGATAGCCATCAGCCAGGACCTGCCACCCGCGCTGGCGCGCTTCTGCGGGGCCGAGGGGGTGGACCGCATCCGGGTGCTCTCCGACCACGTCTTCTCGGAATTCGGGATGCGCTACGGCGTGCTCATCGAGCAGGTCCGCCTGCTGGCCCGCTCGGTGTGGGTGATAGACGGGGAGGGCCGGGTAGCGTACAAGGAACTGGTCCCGGAGGTGACCGACCACCCCGACTACGAGGCGGCCCTGGCGGCGGCCCGGGAGGTCGGGGCCGGATGAAGGGCGGCGTCAAGGCCAGGTTCTACCGCGCGGCCGACGACGGGAAGGTGGACTGTCACCTGTGCAGCCACCGCTGCCACGTCGCCCCGGGCGGACGCGGGTTCTGCCGCGTGCGCCAGAACCGGGGCGGCGACCTCTACACGCACACTTACGGCCGCCTGATCGCCGAGCAACTGGACCCCATCGAGAAGAAACCGCTCTACCACGTGCTGCCCGGCACAAGTTCCTACTCGATCGCCACGCCCGGGTGCAACTTCCGCTGCTCGTTCTGCCAGAACTGGCGCATCTCCCAGGTGGATGCCGGCCCGGCCTTCGAGTCGTTGGGGTATGTCGAACCGGAGGAGGTCGTCCGGCGTGCTCGGGGCGAGGGCGCCGCCAGCATCGCCTACACCTACACCGAGCCGACGATCTTCATGGAGTACGCTCTCGACTGCGCCAGGCTGGCGCGCGAGCAGGGCCTCAAGAACGTGTTCGTCACCAACGGCTACCAGTCGCCGGAGGCTGTCGAGGCGATGGCCGGCCTCATAGACGCCGCCAACGTGGACCTGAAGGCGTTCAGCGATGAGTTCTACCGCCACTTCTGCCGGGCGGAGTTGCAGCCGGTGCTGGACGCCATCCGACTCATGCACGAAGCCGGCATCCACGTGGAGGTGACAACGCTGGTGGTGCCGGGACAGAACGACGAGGAGGAGCAGTTGCGCGGCATCGCCGGCTTTATCGCGGGCGTCTCGCCCGAGATGCCCTGGCACATTTCCCGGTTTCGCCCCGACTACCAGGAGACCGCGCTGCCCGCCACGCCCATCGAGACGATGGAGCGGGCGTTCGAGCTCGGTCGAGAGGCGGGCCTGCACTACATATACCTGGGCAACGTGATGACGGCCGAGGGCCAGAACACGCGCTGCCCGGACTGCGGCCGAGTGCTGGTGCGGCGCAGGGGTTTCGCCCGGCCGAAGGTGGGCATCACCGAACCGCGGTGCCCGGAGTGCGGACGGCGGCTGCCGCTCGTACTCGGTTGACCTGAGCGCTCACGAAAAGGGGGAGTCGAGGATGCATCACGTGGCGGAGATGGTCGCCGGGCCGCGCCCTGACTTCGACGACCGCGCCGAGGCCGGCCGGGCCCTGGCCGAGTTCATGGACCGCGAGGGGGCCTCGCCCGAGGTCGTCATCGCCGTGCCCAGCGGCGGCGTGGCCGTGGCCGTCCCGGTGGCCGAGCGCTTCGGGGCACCGCTGGACGTGGTCCTGGTGCGCAAGCTGCCGCTGCCCGTCTCCCCGGAGGCCGGTTTCGGCGCCGTCACGCTCGAAGGAGAACTCGTGCTGAACGAGCCCCTGGTTGAGCGGGCGGGTCTGACGCCGGAGCGGATCGAGGCCATAATGGAGGAGGTGCTGGAGGATCTGCGTAGACGCGGGCACGCCTTTGAGGAGGTCCGGCCGTGGGCATCCCTCACGGGGCGCCGGGTGGTGCTGGTGGATGACGGGCTGGCCAGCGGAGTCACCATGCGGGCCGCCGTGGGCGAGGTGCGCCGCACGGGCCCCGCCGCTTTGGCGGTGGCGGCGCCGGCCGCCCCGGAACGAACGCTTCGCCGGATAGAACCGGAGGTGGACGAAATCTACTGCCTCAGGGCGCAGGGACCGGGGCCCTTCGCGGTGGCGTCGTTCTACCGCCGCTGGCGAGACCTGACGGACCGGGAGGCGGTGCAGATACTGCGCGAGTCCACGCGGGCAGACGGGCAGGAGTCATGACCGATAAAGACCGGACCAGCGAGTCGCGGCCCCCCAACCGCCTCATAGACTGCGCCAGCCCCTACCTGCGGCAGCACGCCCACAATCCCGTGGACTGGTATCCCTGGGGCCCCGAGGCCCTCCACAAGGCCCGCGAGGCGGACAAACCCATCCTGCTGAGCATCGGCTATTCGGCCTGCCACTGGTGTCACGTGATGGAGCGGGAGTGCTTCGAGGACCCCGAGATCGCCCGCCTGATGAACGAGAACTTCGTCAACATCAAGGTGGACCGCGAGGAGAGGCCGGACCTCGACAGGGTCTACATGCGGGCGGTGCAGATGATGACCGGCTCGGGCGGCTGGCCCCTGACGGTGTTTCTGACGCCCGAGCTGGTCCCTTTCTACGGCGGCACCTACTTCCCGCCCGAGGACCGCGGCGAGCGGCCCGGCTTTCCCCGCGTGCTCAGGTCCGTGCGGGAGGCATGGGACAACCGCCGCGAGGACGTCAGCGCCACCGCCGGGGACGTGCGCGAGGCCGTCAGCGAGGAGCTGGTGCCGCCGGCGCCCGAGGATGGCCTGGGCCCGGCCCTGTTGGAGAGCGCCCTGCGCGAGATCGCCTCGCGGTTCGACCTGAAGGCCGGCGGCCTGGGCACCGGGCAGAAGTTCCCCCAGAGCCCCGTGCTGGACTGGCTGCTGCGGCTGTGGCACGCCACCGGCGACGAGCGAGCCCGCCTGATGCTGACCATGACGCTGGACAACATGCAGGCCGGCGGCTTCTGTGACCAGGTGGGGGGCGGCTTCCATCGCTACGCCGTGGACCGGTGGTGGCGTGTGCCGCATTTCGAGAAGATGCTCTACGATAACGCCCAGCTCGCCGCCCTCTATGCCGACGCGTCCCGCGCGTTCGACCGCCCCGACTACCTGCAGACCGCGCGGGCAGCGGCCCGCTGCATGCTGGAGGAGTTGAGGCATCCCGACGGCGCCTTCTGCTGCGCGCGGGACGCCGACAGCGAGGGCATCGAGGGCCGCTACTACGCATGGACCTGGCGGGAGTTGATGGACTGCCTGGGACGCGAGAAGGGGGCGGTGGTGGCCCGCCATTTCGGGGCCACGCGCGAGGGCAACTGGGAAGAAGGGCTCAACGTCCTCTATCGCGCCGTGCCGCCCGACCAGCTCGAGGGCGTCAGCGAGGATGAGGCGCGCGAGATCATAGCCGAAGCCTCGGAGCTACTACTCCAGAGACGGCGCCGGCGCGTGCCGCCCGCCCTGGACGAAAAGGTCCTGACCGACTGGAACGGCCTGGCGGTCAGCGCCCTGACGCGGCTCTACCGTGCCACGGCCGAGACCGACTACCTGCAGGCGGCCCTGCAGGCGGCCGCCTTCGTTCTGGGCAACACCGACCGGGAAGGCCGCCTCGGACACGCCTGGCGCGACGGCCCCTGCGGCGTGCCGGCGTTCCTCGCCGACTGCGCGCTGATGGCGGGCGCCTTGCTGGACCTCTACGAGTGTACGTTCGAACTCGATCACCTGAGCCAGGCCCGCCGGCTCGCCGCCCGCATGGTGGAAGACTTCTGGGACGAAGACCGCGGTCTATTGCGGGAGATAGGGCCCGCGCACGAGAAGATAATGGGCACGGGGACTGACCTGAACGACGAGCCCGTCCCCTCCGGCGCCTCGGCGGCCTGTCATGTGTTCCTGCGGCTGCGCGCGCTCGGTTACGAGGAAAGCGGAGCGGGACTGGCCGAGCAGATGCTGGAGAGGACGGCCGGCCTGATGGAGCGCAGTCCGACCGCCACGGGCAACCTGCTCTCGGCCGTCCTGCGCCGCATGGCCGAGCCGCACGAACTCGTGCTCATAGAGCCGCCCGCCGGCGCGCTCAGCAAGGCCGCCGACCGGCACTATATGCCGCACCTGGCCCGGGCCGGTGCCGCGCCGGGACAGGTGCAGCAGGCCGCCGCCGAAGTCCCCATCCTGCAGGGCAAGGAGGCCGCCGGGCGCCCCGCCGCATATCTCTGCTCCGGGGGAGCCTGTCAGCGGCCCGTCCACTCGCCCGAGCAACTGCTGGAGCAACTCGCCGCCCTGTTGTCTGATAGCTGAAGGAGCCCCCATGGCCGACCGGGAACCCATCTCGCTTGATCACCTGTCGCTCGTCAGCGACCGCCTGCGCCGCTACCCGCCGGAGATATCGGAACACACCTTTGTAAACCTGTTCGCCTGGAGACACCACCGGCCCGTGCTGCTCGGCAAGTCGCAGGGCTGCCTCGTCTTCCTGAGCGAGCAGGACGGCCGGCGGGCCCTGCTGGGGCCGCCCCTGGGTGAGGCATCCCCGGCGGAGCTGCTGGAGGAGCTGGCCCGCGCCGACGTTTCTCGCGCGGAGCGGCTGCCGGCCCCCGCCGCCGAAGCCCTCGAGGCCGAAGGCTTCGAGCCCGAATCCGACCGGGACAACGCCGACTACGTTTACCGGCGCGAAGATTTGGCCGAACTGGCGGGCAACCGCTACCATCGCCAGCGGAACCTGGTCAACCAGTGCCTCGCCGCCCATGACTGCTCCTGGTGCGAGATAACGCCGGACATCCTGGAGGAGGTTGCCGAACTGCAGGAACGATGGTGTGACGAACGTAACTGCCGGGAGCGCAGGGGCCTGTGCGCCGAGTACAGGGCCATCCGCCAGACGCTGCTCCACTACAAGGAACTCGACCTGATGGGCGGGGCCGTCCGCATTGAAGGCCGACTGGAAGCCTACACCATCGGCGGGAGGCTGAACCCGCAGACGGCGGTCGTCCACTTCGAGAAGGCCATGAGTCGCTTCAACGGCCTCTATCAGGTGGTAAACCAGTGGTTCTGCCGTGAGAGCCTGGGCGCGTTCGAGTTCGTCAACCGCGAACAGGACCTCGGCATCCCCGGCCTGCGCAAAGCCAAAGAGAGCTACCACCCCCATCACATGGTCGAGAAGTTCACGGTGAGCCTGACGCACCGACCCTCGGAGAGCCGCAGGAGCGCCGCCGGGGGGCGGTGCCGCGGATGAAAAGGAGGCATTCCAGTGCACCACGACAGGCCGCAGCTCCCTTCCAGCGCCCGGCAGGTAGAAAGCCTTACGAAACTGATCGAGGACGCTCCGCGCGTGTTGATTTTCACGCACGACAATCCCGACCCCGACTCGATGGCCGGGGCGCTCTGCCTCTCCTTCCTGGTCGCGGCGCTCGGCCCGGCCAGGCCCCGCATCGCCTACGGGGGGCTGATCGGGCGGGCGGAAAACCGCCACATGGTGGAGGCGCTGGAGATACCCCTCTGGTCAGTGGGTAATATCAAGTTCCGCCACGATGACGTCTTCATAACGGTGGACACCCAGCCCGGCTTCGGCAACAACTCCCTGCCGCCGGACGCCCGTGTGGTCGCCGTGCTGGACCATCACGAGCAGCCCACCGGAATCGAAGCCGGCCTGGTGGACATCCGGCCGGACTACGGCGCCGTCACCACCATCGCGACGGAGTACCTGGTCAGCGCCGGCCTCGAACTGGACCCGCGCCTCGCCACCGCCATCTGCTACGGCATCAGCAGCGAGACGCAGGACCTGGGGCGGGAGGCCGCCGAGGCCGACATCGCCGCCTACCTGCAGGCGTTCCCCGTCTCGAACCAGCCCCTGCTGGGCCGACTGCACCACCCTCGCCGCACGCCGGCCTTCTTCGCCGACCTGCAGCAGGCCATCAGCGCCGCCGGCGTCCTCGAAGACGTCCTCATCTGCCACATCCCCGACGTCAGCATCGCCGAAACCGTGGCGGAGATGGCCGACATGCTGATGGACGTGCAGGGAATCACGTGGGTGCTCTGCACCGGTTGCTATGGTGGTGAGCTGGTGCTGTCCCTGCGCACCCGGGAGCCGGACGCCTGCGCCGGGCAGCTTGTCTGCTGCGTTGTCGGCAGCACGCAATTGGCCGGCGGCCACGGCATGGTGGCCGGCGGCCGCATCCCACTGGATGAAGAGAACACCGCCGAGGAGGTGCGCAGCCGCCTGGGGCGCAACCTGCTGGAAGCGCTCGGCCATAGGCCGAACGCCAGCCTGACGCCCCTGACGAAGCTGCCCGGTGTGCCCGGCACGCCGGGAGGGGGGCTCAAGTCATCCGAATAGAGCGCGACAGGGGGGCCGCCCGATCTGCCGCGCGCAGCCCTGGCGCTTCACCGGACTTGCAGGGAAGGGAGCAGATCGAGAAGACGACGGGGTAGGGACGCCTCCGCCCTCATCGCAAAGCTCTTACCTCGCAACAACCAGCTACATTCTTGCTCATCTCTGACCCGGAGGGCCGCGCCGATGGAAGCCGCCGTTATCCGCGAGCATGGTGAACCCGACGTCATCCGACTGGAGGAAGTGCCCGACCCGGAACCCGCCGCCGGGGAAGTGCTGGTGGACGTGAAAGCCGCCGCGCTCAACCACCTGGACATCTGGGTCCGGCGGGGAGGGCGCCAGGAACTGCAGTGGCCCCATGTGCCGGGCAGCGACGCCGCCGGTCTCGTCAGCGCCCTCGGGCCGGGCGTGGCCGGGCTCGAGGTGGGGGAGCCCGTCATCGTCAACCCGGGGCTCGCCTGCGGGCATTGCCGCTTCTGTCGGGAGGGGCGGCACAGCCTGTGCCGGGACTTCGGCATCGTCGGCATGCACAGGCCGGGCACCTTCGCCGAGAAGACCGCCGTGCCCGCTCGCTGCGTGGCGCCCGTGCCGGAGCACCTCGACTTCGCGCCGGCCGCCGCCCTCGGCGTCGCCTACCTGACCGCCTGGCGGATGCTGTTCACGCGGGCCCGCATCCGGCCGGGGGAGACGGTGCTGATACACGGCATCGGCGGCGGGGTGGCGCTGGCCGCCCTGCAGTTTGTGCGGATGGCCGGGGCCCGCGCCGTCGTGACTTCCTCCTCCGACGAGAAGCTCGCCCGGGCCCGCGAACTCGGCGCCGACGAGACGATCAACTACCGCTCCGTGGGCGACCTGGCGGCCCGTGTCCGTCAACTGGCCGGGGAACGCGGCGTGGACGTGGTGTTCGACTCCGTGGGCGCGGCCACCTGGGCGGTGGACCTGCAGGTGGTGCGGCGGGGAGGCCGCGTCGTGACCTGCGGCGTCACCACCGGGGCCGAGGCCCCGACCGACCTGCAGGCGATCTACTGGAACCAGCTCACCGTGATGGGCTCCACCCTCGGCTCCGACGCCGAGCTGCACGACATGCTCTGCGCCATCGAGGTCAGCCGGTTCGAACCCGTGGTTGACAGCGTCTTTCCGCTGGCCGATGTGCGCGAGGCGAGCCGACGCCTGGAAGCCGGCGAGCAGTTCGGCAAGATCGTCCTGGAGGTCGGCTGAGCGGAGCGGCCGCCTCAGACGTGGCGCGGGGCGACTTCCGGGAGTCCCCAAACAGGAGCGTTCTGTCCCGGTCCCGGAGCCTTTGAACGGGGTAATCCCGACGCACGCTTTCCAACCCGGCGGGCGGGTTCGACGCTCGCAGAGGCCGCAGGACCGGGCGGAGGTCGTTCCGGATGCGGGCGCACACAATCGCAGAGGCCCTCCATTCGGCGTGCGGCGAACCGGGCATGAAAGAAACCGGCATCGGGGCTGCCCGTCAGGGGAGGGCGGGCGGTTCGATGTCCCGTTCCCGCAGGAAGTCGCGGACCTGCTGGAGCGTCGGGATGCCGGCGCGACCGCCCAGGCGCGTGCACTTCATCGCGGCGACAGCCGAGGAGAAGACGAGGTTGGCCTCCACCTCGTAGCCGGCCACCAGCCCGTAGCAGAAGGCGCCGTGGAAGACGTCCCCCGCCCCGGTGGTGTCCACCACGTCCACGGAGAAGGCGTCCAGTTCGCGGTACGTCTGCCCGTCCAGGGAGGCCACGCCCCGTTCGCCGCGGGTGATGGCCACGTGGTGAGGCCCCATCTGCCGGGCGGCTTCGCAGGCGGCGCGCGCTCCGCCCTGCGTGGCCAGGCCGGCGATGGCCCGTTCGTCCAGGATGGCGTGGTCCACGAACTGCATGAGGCGGCGACGCCCGCCGCCGAGGTTGCCGCCGAAGTCGGCTACGACCGGTATGCCCAGCTCCCGCGCCCTGCGGGCGGCCCGCGTAGTGGCCTCGGGCAGGGTTCCGTCCACCAGCAGGCAGCCCGCCCCCTCCAGGTTCTCGGCCCCCTCGAGTTCTTCGGCGCCGAGTCCTGACCTGAGGAAGCGCTTGAAGTGCCTCTCGCCGCCGTCTCCGTCCACGCAGACGACCGCGAGTGGGCCCGAAGAGCCGGGGGGCTGCCGCACGCGCCTTACGTCCACATCCTCCTCGCGCAGACCCTGCAGCATGAGTTCGCCCATCCAGTCGGCGCCCACCCGGCCCCGGAACTCCGTCCGGGCCCCCAGCCGGGCGGCAGCCACCAGGGCGGTCGCCACCATGCCGCCGCCCTGGAACTCGCACTCCGTGACGGTGGCCTCCACCACAGGCCGGGCCATGTCGTCCCACAGCAGCAGCAGGTCCAGCACGGCCAGCCCTATGCCGACGACTTTGCCCCGCAGCGCCGTCATGGTATGAGCCCCTCGCAGCCGAGGTCGCGGATGTATTCGAGCGCGCGCCGGTGCAGGGCCTCGCGCCCCGCGCCGAGGGCCTTGCGCCAGCTGAACTTGCGGTCGTCCACCTCGCGGTTGGCCTGCTTCATGGCCTCGGCGAAATCGCGGTGAAGCCGGGAGGCGATGTTGATCTTGCGCATGCCCAGCCGCCCGGCGCGGCGCACGTCCCCCATGGGTATTCCGGTGCCGCCGTGCAGGCTGAGGGGCACGCCGGTGCGGGTGGTCATCTCTTCCATCAGTTCGAACCGCAGGCGGGGCGGCGCGTTGTAGAAACCGTGCGCGTTGCCCACAGCGGGGGCGAGGATGTCCACCCCCGTCTCGCGGACAAAGCGTTCCGCTTCGGCGGGGTCCGTCAGGGCCGTGTCGCCGGCCTGTTCGGCCTGCTCGCGTCCGAACTTGCCCAGTTCGCCCTCGATGCTGGCGCCGTGGTCATGGGCCAGCTCGGCCATGCGGCGGGTGAGCGCGATGTTCTGGTCGAGGGGCAGGTCCGAGCCGTCGAACATGACGCTGCGGAAGCCGACGTCCAGCGCCTTCCTGACCAACTCCTCGGTGCCGTGGTCCAGGTGCAGCACGACGGGGACGGCGGAGTCGCGGGCGTAATGGGCCGTGAGAGCGGCGACGGCGTCCAGGCCCATGTAGTCCTGTGCAGCCGGGCCCCAGATGAGCATGACGGCGGGGCAGCGGGCCTCCTGGCACGCCCTGAGCACGCCCAGCAGGAAGTCCGGCTGGCCGCCGCCGATGTCCAGGGCGGGCACGCAGACGCGTTTCGATTCGAGCAGGGGCGTGATGTCGCTGAATGTCGCGAGCACCTGGTGGTCTCCTGTGGGGGACGGGCAGTCGGCGCGGGCGTCGAAGCGGTGAAGGATGGGGCTTGCGCAGCTTTTTGTCAAGCGCCGGACGAGCGCGCGTTGCGCGAGGCGGTACACCCTATTACCATGTGCCGGCCGGCTGTCGAAAGGTATTGCCATGGCTTCTGCTCAGAGGATGGCTGCGATGGAGTCGTACCGGGATGAGTTCAGCGAGTTTGCCGACAGATTCGACGCGGAGTCGCACTTCCTTCACATCGTCCTGCCGTCCGTGGTCCGGCCGGGGGAGCCTTTCCCGTTGAAGGCCGTCATGATGGACGCCCGGGGCATGCCGGCCGAGGACTGGACGGGCCGGGTGCCCCTGGAGCCGAACGACGCGGCCCTCCGAGCGCCCGCGGCGCTCGAGTTCGGCCCGGGCGACATGGGGCGAAAAAGGCTCGAGGGGCTGGTGGCGGAGAAGGAGGGGGCCTTCTACGTGACGGCCACCCCGCCGGGCTGCCCCGGACGCCCCCCCACCAGCAACTCTGCGCTGGCCCGGGCCCGGGGGCCGCGCCTCTTCTGGGGCGACCTCCACGTGCACACGCTGATCAGCAACTGCCATCCGGACAACTGCAAGAGCCCCGAGTTCGGCTACTGGTACGGGCGCAACGTGGCGCTGACGGACTTCTGTGCCGCCGCCGACCACCTGCGCGGCATCCACCGCGACAAGAGCCACTGGGGCCGCCTCAAGGAATGCGTCCGCGACTTCTACGAGCCCGGCGAGTTCGTGCCCCTGCTCGGCTTCGAGTCCTCCCACGCCCGCGGCTACGGCGGCGACAACAACGTCTACTACCGCGCCGAGGAGGCCGACCACTTCTGGCGGGACCGCGAGGACATGAAGGGCGGCACCCCGCAGGTCACCCTGGACCAGCTCTGGCAGTGGCTCGATGAGCAGGGCGTCCCTTACCTGAGCATACCCCACCACACCGGCCGCGCCAGCAAGTACCGCGACTTCGAGGACCCCTATCACAACCCCGAACGCGAGACGGTGCTGGAGCTGTACTCCTGGTGGGGGAGTTCGGAGGGACGCCACGATGACCTCTACCTGAAGGGCGGCAAGACGGACCGGCGCGCCTACTGGCGGGACGCACTCGAACTGGGCTACCGCTACGGGGTCATAGGCTCCAGCGACACCCATCACACAATGCCCGGAACGCCGTATCCGGTCAACGCGGAGAACTACCACTATGCCCAGCACCGGCTGAACTGCCAGGGCATGGCGGCCGTCTATGCCGACGAGCTGGAACGCGGGTCGCTGTTCGACGCCCTGCTGGAGCGCCGCTGCTACGCCACCACGTGGTGGCGGCCGGTGCTGGAACTGGCGGTGAGCGGGCGGCCCATGGGCACCGAGGTCCAGGCGGACGCCGAACTGCGGCGGCGCCGCCAGGTGCGGACGCTGCTGGCCGCGCCCGCCGGTGGCCGGGTGACGCTCCACCGCAATAACGAAGTCCTGGCCGAGGAGCGGGTTGCCGGTCCGCTTGGGGAGTTCAGCTTCACGGACGAGGAGCCGTTGGAGAACATCTGCATCAACGAGGCGCCGCGCAGCGAGCGGCCGTTTGTCTTCTACGACGTCAAGGTCGAGGGGGCGGCAGGGCAGCTTGCCTGGTCCTCGCCGGTGTGGCTCCTGCTGTGATGCTCCCGGCACGCGGGCGGGCGTGTCCTGCGCAACCGCGTGTTGCTGAAAAATAGCGCCGACCGGGCGGTGCGCAGGAAAAGTGAGCGGTTACATCAACAGAGCGGGCACCCGTGGGTCCGTTCGCTCGCTTGAACGGCCGGGTGCGGGCTGATATACTGGGGTTTTAGCTGAGGAATGGTGTAACGGTAACACGCCTGACTCTGGATCAGGTATTCCAGGTTCGAATCCTGGTTCCTCAGCCATCTTCAGATTACGTGGCCCCATCGTCTAGCCCGGTCCAGGACGCCGGACTCTCATTCCGGTAACAGGGGTTCAAATCCCCTTGGGGCTACCACATACGAAGGGCGCGGTCGGAACCGACCGACCGCGCCCTCTTCACTTTCTCACCCCGCCCTCGGGGGGCAGCCGGGGCCTTGCCCGCGTAAGAGGGCGCTTCGGGCCCAAGAACCAACGAACCGGCCGCCGAACGCGGTGCGTCCGTTCATCCTCGCTGCGGACGGGGGCCCGGCCGGGGCGCGTGGCCACTCCGGTTCAACAGGCTGTGGATGCGAAGCCTTCACACCAGGTCATATTCTGACCGGTCGGCGGCAGCAATTGAGCTCTTCTGCGCTTTCCGGGCCTCCCGTCATCTGAGTTTAACAATATATAAGCTCTTGTTTCAAAGCGCTTTACGCCACGTCTTCGTCCGGGCGTCCATTCCTGGCACAGCCTGTGCGTAACGTCTCGCCGGCCGGTTCAACCCTAACTCAACAAGGAGGCGGAAAGATGAGTGAGAGCGGCCATGTCGAGATCATCTGCGTCATGGACAGGTCGGGGTCCATGGGCGCCGTCGAGGCGGACGCCATCGGCGGGTTCAACAAGTTTCTGCGCGAGCAGAAGAAGGAGAGCGGCCGGGCGCGGTTCAGTCTCGTGCTGTTCAACCAGACGTACGAGCTGCTCTGCGACGGTCTGGACCTGCAGCAGGTGCCCGAACTCGACTCCCGCACCTACGCCGTCGGCGGGATGACGGCCCTGCTGGACGCGGTGGGCACGGCGGTGGACACCGCCCGCACCCGCATCGCGGCCATGCCGCAGCAGGAGCGACCCACCGCCGTGCTGGTGGCCATCCTGACCGACGGGCTCGAAAACTCCAGCCGCGAATACACCCGGGAGCGCGTCTTCGAACTGATCAACGAGCAGAGGCAGAAGCATGACTGGGAGTTCATCTTCCTGGCCGCAGAGCAGGACGCGATCAGCGAGGGGCGCCGGATGGGCGTGCGCGAGGAGGACTCCTACAACTTCCGACGGGACAGCGAGGACGTGCAGCGGGCCTACCGCGAGATGAGCAGCCGAGCCAGCCTGACGCGGCGCCGTGCCCGCAGGCGGCGCAAGCGCACCTCGGAGGACGAAGACACGCCCATCGGCTTCAAAAAGCCGCGGTGAGCGGCGCGCTATGCCCGGGGGGCGGCTCAGAGGAGCCAGCCCACCACGTGGTAGCCCATGAAGGCGACCATCAACACGGCCGCCGAGGGCTTGAGCAGCGCCACGAGGTTCTCCAGCAGGTGCGTGCCGAAGTGCTCGCTGGCCACCACCAGGCAGACGTGGACCGGCGATATGATCACCCCCACGTAGCCGAACGCGTAGGCCAGCAGCACGGTGGGCAGCAGTTCGCCGGCCGCGGGGTTGGAACCGAGCAGGTTGATGACGATGGGGAAGCTGGCCCCCACGAAGGCAACCGAGAGCCCTGTGGCGAAGCCGCTGATGAAGGGCAGCGCCATCATGATGGCCACCATCGGTATACCCCACCGGGCCATCTCCTGCCGCATTTGGTCAACCAGCAGCACGCCGTTGGGAAGCTCACCTTCGATGAAGGCGCCGTAGATGCGCACCACCACCACGATGGCGGCCATCATGAAGGCGCGCCGGGACAGCAGTATCTCCTTCCACTTCTGCACACCCAAAGGCCGCTGCACCTGCAGCGCCAGCAAGGCGACGACAAGGCCGATCATCATCGGCACGTACCGGTGCAGCGCCGGGACGGCCTCGCCCCATCGCGCCTCCAGGCCGGCGTGGGCAATCTTGACGACCGCGTACGTGCCGATGACCAGCACAATGGGCAGCACCAGGGACAGAAAGTGCGGAGCACCGTCGTCCTTCTCCATAGTGGGTCCTGAATGGGGCTGCTCGATGCGACGCAGCAGGAACCAGTAGCCCGCGCCGACAGCGAAGAGCGTGAACGGCGCCTGCAGGGCCATGAACTGCCATATTTCCAGCCCGGCGATGTCCACCGCCAGCAGCACTCCCGCCGCCAGCGGCCACCAGTATTCCCAGATGTGGCGGAACCAGTGGTTGGTCTGCGTCTTCAGCGCCGCCGAGACGTCCCCGTTGACGTCGCAACTATCCACCAGCGGCGCCGAGAACAGGGCCCCCCCCGGCATGGGCAGCAGCCCGATCACGGCGGGCAGCACGGCCATCGAGCCCCGCTGTGAGACGCGTGAGCGCACCGCCCCCACCAGGTCGTCCATTACGCCCCCGGCCGTCATCACCGAGCTGAGCCAGATGACCTGCAGCACGATGATCGCCAGCAGGATGGTGTCCAGCGAGATGATGGCCCCCCAGGCGATGGAGGCCGCCCCGGCGAGCGGATAGCCGGCCCAGAGCGCCAGTACCACCGCCCCCACGGCGATGCTGACGATCAGGTGGCGGCAGAACCGGCTCACCAGCAGTATTATGGCCAGCGCCGCCATCACCTTGACGATGACCGGCGCCTCCATGACGGCCTGAAGCATCGGGGCGGGCTCCGCTCTTGAATGAGGGGGAGGCAACGGGCAGAATGGTACGTTCCACTGCGTAGAACCCTCCATTGTACGGCCCGGCCCGCCGGGGGTCAAAAGCCATGCCGGCGCGGCCCCTGCCGCGGGACGGGCAGTGGGCGTCGGTTCGCCTGTCTTAGCCGCCACTTGTGGTATATCGGAGCCGGACATGCTGGCCATCGCCGCCATCATCGCCCTGTTCGTAGCGCTGCTGCTCTCGCTTATCATCACGCGCGTGGCCACGGTGGCGCTCACCCTGACCGGCATGTCGGAGGAGGCGGCGCGCT
Source organism: Candidatus Brocadiaceae bacterium (assembly GCA_003551305.1). Lineage (GTDB taxonomy): Bacteria > Planctomycetota > Brocadiia > SM23-32 > SM23-32 > B1Sed10-231. Next base: position 40,140 of record PUMJ01000156.1, on the reverse strand, counting down.
TCCAGGCCCGCTCGGCGCTCTCGGGCGTCGGCTTCACCACGCAGGAGGCCGAGGGCGCCGTCAACCACCCGGTGCGCCGCCGCATCGTGATGACGCTGATGATTTTGCACAGCGCCGGGCTGGCCACCATCGTGGTCTCGCTCATACTGGCCTTTTCCGAGGCCGATTCCGTCGCAGGTCCGCCCGTCTGGCAGCGGCTCATCTACATCGTGCTGGGGGTGCTGGTGCTCTGGCTGCTGGCCCGCAGCTCGGTGTTCGACCGCTGGCTGCGCCGCCTCATCACCCGGGCCCTGAGCCGATGGACGGACGTGGACGCGCGCGACTACGCCGCCCTGCTGCGCCTGAGCGGCGACTACGCCATCGTCGAGTCCCAGGTGCAGCCCGGGGATTGGATCGCCGGCAAGGCCCTGCAGGAGTGCAACCTGCTGGCCGAGGGCATCATCGTGCTGGGCATCCGGCGACGGGACGGCACCTACCTGGGCAGCCCCCGCGGCACCACGAGCATCGAGGCGGGCGACACCCTGCTGCTCTACGGCCGCCGCGAGCCGCTGGCGGACCTGGACCGCCGCGAGGCCGGCTGGCCCGGCGAGGCTGCCCACCGCCAGATGGTCCAGGCCGAAGCCGAACTCCGGCGCCTGCAGGAGGCCGCCAACGCCCAGGACCCCCCGTCGGCCGACGAAGACCCGGAGAACCCGTGAGGACGCCACCGCCCGAAAACGAGCCGAGGCCCGACGAACTGCTCGTCTGCGGCTGGGACGAGGTGTTCTGCCTGCGGACCGCCGCCCTGCCCGATGTCGAGAGGACCTGGAGCTGGCACGCCGCCGACGCTCCCGGCCTGCCCGAGCCGATGCGCGGGAGCTTCGGCACGACGGATGAGTGCAAGCCCGTTGACGGCGGGCGCCGCGTGCTGGTCACCTCCTCGGGCGGCGGTGCTGCCCTGATCGAGCGGTCGGACGGACGGGTGCTTTTCTGCGCGCCCGTCACGAACGCCCACTCCATCGAGGCCCTGCCGGGCGGCCTGGCAGCCGTCGCCGCCAGCACGGGGCCGGGCGGCAACCGCCTGATCCTGTATCGCCTGAGCAACGGGGCGGAGCTGGCCGACGACCCGCTGCCCTCCGCCCACGGCGCCGTCTGGGATGACGAGCGGGGCGTCTTGTGGGCCCTGGGGCATGACGAACTGCGCGCCTACCGGGTGACGGACGATCGTTCCCTGAGGCTCGAGGTGGCTTTCGGGCTGCCGGACCCCAACGGGCACGACCTGAACGCGGTGCCCGGTTCGGCCCTGCTCTCGGTCACCACGCAGTCGGCTTGCTGGCACTTCGACCGGGACCGGCGCGAGTTCCGGCCCCATCCGGAACTGGCCGACCGGGCCAGGGTCAAGAGCATAGACGTCCACCCGGCCACGGGGCGGCTCGTCTGGGTGCAGGCCGAGGGTGATCACTGGTGGTCGCACCACCTCAGGTTCCTGCGGCCGCAGGCCGCCATCTCGATGCCCTCGGAGAACCTCTACAAGGCCCGCTGGTGCCCCGCCCCGCAGTGTGCGCGTTGAGTGTGGCGCCCCAGGGGGGCCGTCGGGCTCATTGTGCCGCCCCCGCCGGGTGGGGGAGACGCCTTCGTCTTCCCTTCCTGCAAAGGCCGCAGGTCCCCGTCGCACCGGCGGACATGTTCAGCATTCCCGTTTGACAGGGCCGCAGCCCTGGGGCACGATAGGCCGACGCCATCGCCCCAGCGCGAAAGGAAGACCCTCCCGGTGAGCGAACAGACCCAGGAGTCTCGCAGGCCGAACGTCATCTGGATATTCGGAGACCAGCACCGCGGCCAGGCCGTCGGCCATGCCGGCGACCCCAACGTCCACACGCCGAACCTGGACCGCATGGCGGCCGAGGGCATCTCCTTCCCCGGCGCCGTGGCCGGCTGCCCCCTCTGCTGCCCGTTCCGCGGCTCGCTCTTGACGGGCCTCTATCCCCACGAGTGCGTGCCGGGCCACGAATACCCCATGCCGCCCGAGCAGCCGACCGTCGCCCACGCGTTCGGTGACGCCGGATACCAGACCGCCTACTTCGGCAAGTGGCACCTGGACGGCTTCAAGGAGGGCAACGGCCGGTCCGCCATGCACATCGTGCCCCCGGAGCGGCGGGGCGGTTTCGATGTCTGGACCGGCTACGACAACAACAACGCCCAGTGGGATTGCTGGGTGCACGGCGGCGAGGGGGAGGACGCCTTCCATTACCGCCTGCCGGGCTACGAGACCGACTGCCTGACCGACATGCTCATAGACTATATCCACGAGGGCGGCGAAGGCGAACGGGCGGACCGACCCTTCTTCGCGGTCCTCAGCGTGCAGCCGCCCCATGGCCCCTACGTGGCGCCGCAGGAGTGGATGGCGCAGCACACGCCCGGCGCCGTGGAACTGCGGCCGAACGTCCCGGACGTGCCGCGCGTCGTGGAGCAGGCCCGCCGGGAACTGGCCGGCTACTACGCGCAGATAGAGAACCTGGACTGGAACGTCGGCCGCGTCAACGAGGCGCTGCGGGAGGCCGGTCTCGCCGAAGACACCTACGTCGTCTTTTTCTCCGACCACGGGGACATGCACGGCTCGCACGGGCAGTTCCGCAAGACGACCGCCTGGGAGGAATCCGTCCGCATGCCGTTCATCGTCTACCGCTTCGGCGGGCGCTACACGCACCACCACGGCCGGCCGCGGGCGCCCGTCAACCACGTGGACATCGCGCCGACCAGCCTGGGCCTGTGCGGCATCGAGCCGCCCGACGCGATGCGCGGCACCGACTACTCCGGCCGCATCGTCCGGGGCCGCGAGCGGCGCGAGGAGCCGGACTCGGCCTACTTGCAACTGGTGGTCCCCACCGGCCACGGCGACAGCGTGGACCGGCCCTGGCGGGCGGTGGTCACCCCGGATGGGTGGAAATATGCCTGCCTGGAGGGGCAGCCCTGGCTGATGTTCAATTTGAACGAGGACCCGTACGAGCAGGCCAACCTGGCCCACAACACGCGTTTCCGCGCCGAGCGCCGGCGCCTTCAGGGCAGACTGGCCGCGTGGATCGCCGAGACGGGCGACGAGTTCGAGCTGCCAGAGATATGACGCCCCCGGGAGAAGCGCCGATGGGATACCGCGTCTTCGTCAGCCCCACTACCCACTGGGACCGCGAGTGGGTTCAACCGCTCGAGCAGTTCCGCATACGGCTGGTGCGCCTGGTGGACCGGCTCATCCGCATACTCGAGGGCGACCCGGACTACACCTGCTTCGTCCTTGACGGCCAGACCATCGCCCTTGAAGACTACCTGGAGGTCCGGCCGGAAAACCGTCCGACCCTGGAACGCCTGGTGCGGGAGGGACGGCTCATCTTGGGGCCGTGGTACGTGCTGGCGGACCAGTTCCTCCAGGACGCCGAGTCCACGGTCCGCAACCTGATGATAGGCATGCGCATGGCCCGGCGGATGGGCGGCGAGCCGATGCAGGTCTGCTACGTGCCGGACTCCTTCGGCAGCATCGAGACGCTGCCCATGCTCGCGCGCGGGTTCGGGCTGCCTTACATCATGTTCGGGCGGGGGCGGCCCGAGGGCATCGCCGAGGGCAAGCGCGAGTTCACCTGGCGGGCGCCGGACGGCACCGAGGCGCTGGCCATCAACCACGGATACGCCGGCGGCCTGTTCCTCAGCTATCCGGAGATATGGACCGACATCCGCCGGGCCCTCCCCACCGGCCCCGAGGCGGCGGACACGTTCCGCAGCAGGCGGCCCGAGCTGGCGCGGGGGGAGACGACGCCGAACCTCTACCTCCCGGTCGGCGTGGACCACATGGAGCCGCGCGAATCCCTGCCCGGCATAATCGCGTACCTGAACGAACATGTCGAGGACTGCGACTTCCTCATCGCCTCGGCGGCGGAGTTTGCCCGCGCCGTCGAGCGCGAGGCGCCGGAGCTGCCCGTCTACGTCGGCGAGATGCGCGGGCAGAACGTGCGGCAGTTCAACGGTGTGACGTCTTCGCACATCCGGCTCAAGCAGGCCAATTTCCGGGCCCAGCGCCTGCTGGAGCGCTACGTGGAGCCGCTCTGCACCATGGCCATGCAGGTTGCCGGCAGCGAATACCCGGCGGGACTGCTGGGCCGCCTCTGGCGGATGCTGGTGGCGAATCATCCGCATGACTCCATCTGCGGCTGCAGCCTGGACCGGGTGCATGAGGACATGGCGAACCGTTACGCCCGCATCCAGGACGCCGGCGAGATGCTGACCGAGGACGCCACGCGCGAGTTGACGCCCCGGGTGGACACCTCCGGACCGGGGGGCGCGCTCGCGGCCGTCGTGGTGTTCAACACGCTCGGTGCCGGCCGGGACGGCGTCGTGCGCCAGTGGGTGCGCGTGCCGAGGCGCCTGGAGGGAGACGAGTTCCACCTGGTGGACGGCGAGGGGCGGCCCGTGCCCGCCCGCATCCGTGTGCAGGCGCGCAAGCGGATGGACCTGGAGTCGCTGCCGATGACCACGCGGCAACTCGGCACCGTGCTGTCGAAGGACGCCGAGCCTGAGCGGCCGGAGGACGATGTCTTCACGGTGCTGGAGGTCGAGTTCCTGGCTCCCGGCCTGCCGCCGATGGGGCACCGCACCTTCTGGCTGGCGCCGGGACCGGAGCCGGACCCCGAGCCGGCGGTCCGCGCCACCGGGGACGGGATGGAGAACGAGTTCTTGCGCGTCCGCTTCAACCCCGACGGCACGTTCGACCTGACGGACCGCCGCACGGGGCGGCGCTTCCCCGCGCTGCACTGGTTCGAGGACACCGAGGACATCGGCGACGCCTACGGGCACCGCCACTACGAGAGGCCCGACGTCCGCAGCACGCGGCACGCGAAGGCGGAGCTGACGCTCCAGCAGCAGTTGCCCTTCCGCGTGACCTGGCGCGTGGAGGTGCCGTGGCGCCTGCCCGCCTGTGCAGGGCCGGAGCACCGATCGGAGGCGACCGAGGACGCGCACATCGTCTCCGATGTCACGCTTTTTGCAGGCAAGGACCGCGTGGAGGTCCGCACGCGCTTGGTGAACCGCTGCCGCGACCACCGGCTCCGTGCCGTCTTCGCAACCGGCCTGGAGGCGGAGGTCTCGGCCGCCGAGGGCAACTTCAGCATCACGGAGCGGCCGGTGTCCCGCCCGGAGGAGAGCATGGAAGGCTACCCCCAGCAGTCATTCGTGGACGTCTCCGACGGCGAAGCGGGGCTCTGCGTGATGAACCGCGGTCTGCCGGAGTTCGAGGCGGTCCGATGCGAGGGCGGGGCGCGGCTCTACCTGACGCTGCTGCGTTGCGTGGGCCGGCTCGGCCCGCCGGCCGGGGCGGACCATCCCGTGCCCGGCGCCCAATGCCCGGGCGAGCACACTTTCGAATACGCCGTCAGGCCGCATCCGGCCGACTGGCAGGCCGGCGGGTGCCTGCCCGCGGCGCACGACTACACCGTGCCGCCGCTCGCCGATGGGACCGGTCTGAACCCCGGCGGACTTCCGGCGACGGGCTCATTCCTCCGGACCGACGCGCGCCTTGTCGTCTCGGCCCTGAAGAAGGCTGAGGACGACGACGGCGTCGTCGTGCGCCTGTGGAACCCGCAAGACCGTGAACTTCCGGCCCCGCTGGGCACGTGGGAGTCGGTGAGCGACGCCCGACTGACCGACCTGAACGAGGCCCTCGTTGCGCCCTGTCCGCTCCGCGACGACGCACCCTGCCCGACGGTACCGGCCCGCGGCTTGACGACCCTTAAGCTGACGCCTTAGACTCAGGTTGTGTTGGAAGTCTTTCCTGATGGAGGAGATGGTCATGGGCAGGCGAGTTGGAATCTACGTGGCGGCGGGTCTGTGCTTCATCGCGCTCGCGGTGGCGCTGGCGAGGGCGGAGGAGCCGCACGAGCGGCAAGATGAGCCGGCGGCCGGGCAGGAGCCGGAGGTCGAACTGACCAGCGATACGGCCCAGATGAGTTACGTGCTGGGGCTGAGCGGTGGACAACAGCTCAAGGAGGCCGGGCTCGATGTCAGCCTGGAGGCGTATATACGCGGCTTCCGCGACGGGTTCACGGAAGCCGAGCCGGCGCTCGATGACGCCCAGTTGGCGTCGGCGATCCAGGTGTTCAACCGGCGGCGGCTGGCGCGGCAGGCCGAGCAGGTGGAGGCCCGCCAGGACCTGGCCGACCGCAACCTGGAAGAGGCCGAGCGCTTCCTGGAACAGAACAAGGAGCGCGAGGGGGTGCAGACGGCCCCCAACGGCCTCCAGTACGAGATACTGCGCGAGGGAGACGGCCGGCGTCCGCGCTTCAACGACACCGTGACGGTTCACTACCACGGCACGCTGCCGGACGGCACCGTCTTCGACAGTTCGAGAGAACGTGGTCAGCCCGCCACCTTCCCCGTGGACGGAGTCATCGAGGGCTGGACAGAGGCGCTCCAGATGATGCGCAAGGGCGCGCAGTGGAGGCTCTACGTTCCCCCCCACCTCGCCTACGGCGAACGCGGCGCGGGTGACGTCATCGGCCCCAACCAGCTGCTCATCTTCGAGGTGGAGCTGCTCGAGATCGAGTGACGCGCGCCCCCTGCCTGCCCGAGGTGGAGAGCACCGATGCCCGCCGGCCGCCCCAACATTCTATTCATCATGGACGACCAGCACCGGCACGACTACATGGGCTGCGCGGGGGCCGGCTTCCTGCACACGCCGAACCTGGACCGGCTGGCCGAGCGGGGGGTGCGCTTCACTCAGTGCATCACCAACAGCCCCGTCTGCGCTCCGGCTCGCATCGGGCTGGCCTCCGGGCTGCAGCCGGCGCGCCTGGGGGCTCTGGGCAATGGCGCCTTCCTCCCGTTCAGCACGCGCACCTATTACCAGCGGCTGCGCGACGCCGGCTACCGCGTCGGCTGCATCGGAAAGCTCGACCTGGCCAAACCCGACCCCTACAACGGCCGCCACGGCGACAGACCCTGCGTCTACGGCTGGGGCTTCACGCACCCGGAGGAGTGCGAGGGCAAGATGCACGCGGGCAATTCTGCAACGCCCCGCGGCCCCTACAACTTCTACCTGCAGGAGCACGGGCTGCTGCAGCAGTTCCACGAAGACTACAAGAAGCGGGCCGCCCGGGGCTGGAACGTCGGCGCCTCGTGGGACTCGGTGCTGCCCACCGAGCACTTCGAGGACTCTTACATCGGGCGGCGGGCGGCCGACTGGATCCGCACCGTCCCGGACGACTTCCCCTGGTGCTACTTCGTCAGCTTTGTCGGCCCGCATGACCCCTTCGACCCGCCCACCGAGTACGCCGACATGTACCGCGATGCGGAAGTGCCCCCGCCCATCATCGAGCCGGGGGATGGCAAGCCGGCCTGGGTGCGGCGACGTATGAAGGACGCCACGCCGGAGCAGGTCGCCGTCACCCGGCGGCAGTACTGCGGCGCCATCCGGCTCATTGACGACCGGGTCGGCCTGATGCTGGACGCCCTCGAAGAGCGCGGGATGCTGGAGAACACCATCGTGCTGTTCTCCAGCGACCACGGCGAGATGCTCGGCGACCACGGCCTCTACACCAAGAGCGTCGCCTACGAGGCATCCGTGCGGGTGCCTCTCATCGTCGCCGGGCCGGGCGTCGAGGGCGGCCGCGTGTCGGACGGGCTGGTGGAACTGATTGACGTCAACCCCACCATCTGCGAGCTGGCCGGCCTGCCCCCGCAGGAAAACGTGGACGCCCGGTCCGTGGCGCCGCTGTTGCGGGGCGAGACCGACGAGCACCGGGAGGACGCCGTCAGCGCCATCACGAACTTCCGCGCCATCCGCACCCGTCGCTATAAGCTGATAGACAACTACAACGCGCCGGACGAGCTTTACGACCTCCAGGAAGACCCGGACGAACTGCGCAACGTCGCCGCCGACCGGCCGAAAGTGGTGTCGGAGTTGAGGCGACGGCTGCACGCCCGGTTCCTGGAGGGCGGCAACCGGCGGTGAGCGCAGCGGGGTTGAAGGTCCCGGGGGCAGGGCTGACGTCTTCTTCGCCGTACGGCGAACTCGACATGAGAGACGCGGCCGGCCGAGGGGCGGGCGACATACCCCTTGCCGGGGGTGCGCGGGAAAACGCTTGATGCAAACCCTACGAACGTTTAGTATGATGCGGGAGCCCTGGCCAGGACCACAGCGCACTGGCGCTCGCGGCAGCAGGGGTGCGGGCGCTGCTGTCCGATTTGGGTGCATCGGGGGGGTCTCTGCGAAACGAATCCATTTGCCCCCTGGTATGCGGAAGGGACCTCCGACGGGATGCTCCGGGCGGCTTGGTCGGGACGGCGCTCGGCGGTGGACGGGCGTCTCGCTGGGGCACAAAGGCCCGGCGTCTTCGGGGAGCCGTTCGCCCCGGCGAGTAGAATGGCCCGAGAGGCCTGGAGGTAGCCGGAGTGATGGAATCAGCGCGTGACGGCAAACGGGATTACGTCCTGCTGCAGCGGCGGGCTGACCGGCTCAGCTCCCTCATTGTGGCCAGTGACTACCCCGCCATTGACATCGTCATAGAGATACGCAAGCTGCGGGAGTTCGCCCGGGAGCGGTTCCCGGACCGCGTGCGTCTGTTCGAGATGGTCTACGAGAGCCGGTTCCGGCGGCTGTGGCAGCAGTTCCGGGAGGGGCAGGACGGTCCGTTGCCGGAGTGGTGAGTCCCCGCTGCTTTCCCGCCGTGGGGGGGAGGCGTTTTGCCGGAGCCCCCTCTCGCTTGACGCCCCGGGGCTGAGTGGGTAAATTCGTTTTTCCTTGCTTTCCGGTCAGGGGGACATCGGGGGATGACAGCCAGGGAATCCGACGCCGCCGAAAGGCCCGGCGCCGCACCCGAGGAGAGCGGGGGCTTGTTCGGTTTTCGGTTCTGGGAGTTCTTCCGCTACCAGAAGCCGATGGTGCGCGTGCTGACGGCCACCCTGCCCGCGATGGGTGGGGCCGTCTACTTCTTCGGCTGGCGCGCCCTGGGGGTTGTGCTGGTCAGCATCGCGTTCGCCGTGCTGACGGAGTGGTCCTTCTGCCGCAAGCGGGGCGAGCCGGTCAGTACAGCGGTTTTCGTCAGCGCCGTCCTGTATGCCCTTACCCTGCCGCCGCGGGTGCCCTACATGGTGGTCATCGTCGGCATCGTGGTGGGCATCGCCTTCGGCAAGGAGGTCTTCGGGGGATTCGCGCGCAACGTCTTCAACCCCGCGCTGGTCGGGCGGTGTTTCGTGTTTATCTGCTTTCCGGTGGAGATGACCGTCCAGTGGCTGGCGCCGTACAGCGGCTTGCCGGGCGGGTTCGCCCGGTGGGCGCGGGGCGCGGACGCCCTCACGCGCGCCACCCCGCTCAGGGACTTCCAGGCCGGTGAGTCCGTGGCGGCCCTGGGCGACTTGCTCACCGGCAGCGTGGCGGGCAGCCTGGGGGAGACGTCCGCTGTGTTGCTCGTTATCGGGGGGCTCTACCTGCTCTACACGAAGACGGCCGACTGGCGGATCGTGGTCTCCTGCCTGGTGGGCGCGGTGCTTATGAGCACGGCGCTGCACTACAGCGGGGTGACCGCGGTGCCGGGGCCGATGTTCACGCTGCTTTCCGGCGGTTTTCTGCTGGGGTCGTTTTTCATGGCCACGGACCCCATCTCGGCGGCCCAGACGGGCACCGGGCGCTGGATATACGGGTTCCTTATCGGGGCGCTCGTGGTCATCATCCGGGGCTTCGCCGGATGGCCGGAGGGCACCATGTTCGCCATATTGCTGATGAACACGTTCAACCCGATCATGGACCACTACGTGCGGGAGGTGCAACAGATGCGCAAGGCGAGAGCGGGGGTGGGATGAAAGAGAACTTCTACACGGTGCTGTACATGGTCCTCATAGCCGCGGGCTTTACGGGAGTCACCTCCGGGGTGCACCTGCTGAACCGGGAGCGCATCGAGCGCAACCGGGAAGCGATGCGCGCCCGCGTGGTGCTCAGGGCGCTGGGCATCGAGGTCAGGCGCGGCGCCGGCTTCGAGGAGATCGAACAGGTCTACCGGCAGCGCGTCCAGGACACCGGCCGAACGGTGACCATACGCGAGGAGGAGCACCCCATCCTGGAGGGGCTGGATGAGCAGGGGGAGCCGATGGGCTACGCATTCGAGATCGTCGGGCGGGGGGTCTGGGACGCCATACGGGGGTATCTGGCCATCAGCCTGGAGCTGGACCTCATACTGGGGCTGGCCTGGCACGAGCAGAACGAAACCCCCGGGCTGGGCGGGGAGATAACCCGGGAGTGGTTCATGGCCCAGTTCCGCGACCTGCCGCTGCCGGACGAACCGGGACCCGACGGCAGGTACGTGCGCCTTGTGCCGGCCGGTGTGGAGCCGGGCGAGCACGACGCTGACGCCATCACAGGCGCCACCGGCACCAGCGATGCCGTCCAGGAGATCATCAACCACGCGCTCGGCAGGTTCATGCAGGCCATGGCGGAAAGCGACTGAGGAGCGACCGCATGCCGGATATGATGAAGAAGATCGCCCTTTCGCGTTCCTGGCAGGTGTTCAAGACGGGGGTCTGGAACGAGAACCCCATCTTCCGCCAGATACTGGGCATCTGCTCCACGCTGGCCATCACGAACCTGATGGTCAACACGGTGGTCATGTCGGCGGGGCTCATATTCGTGCTGGCCTGCTCGAACGTCACCGTCAGCCTGTTGCGCAACTACACGCCCCGCCGCATCCGCATGATCGTGCAGACCCTCATCATCGCCGCCTACGTCATCGTGGTGAAGATACTGCTTGATGCCTACCTGCCGGACGTCTCCGAAGCGCTGGGCGCCTACGTCGGCCTGATCATCACAAACTGCATCATCATGGGCCGGGCGGAGGGCTTCGCGTCCTCGAACCCGCCCTGGCCCTCGCTGGTGGACGGCGTGGCCTGTGGTATAGGTTACTCCATCATCCTCATCGCCATCACCATCCCGCGCGAACTGATGGGACAGGGTACGCTGTTCCACGTCCAGTTGCTGGGCGAGTGGTGGCGGCCGTGGACCATCATGGTCATGCCGCCGGGGGCGTTTTTCGCGCTGGCCCTGGCCGTCTGGATAGCCCGCCGCCATGCCGAGCCGCCCGCCGCCGAGCAGCAGACAGGAGGGCCGCCTCAATGACCGCGCAAATGCTGATCATCTTCTTCTCGGCCATCTTCACCGACAACATTCTGCTGGCCCGCTTTCTGGGCATGTGCTCGTTTCTGGCCGTCAGCCGCCAGATCAAGACGGCCGTGGGGCTCGGGGCGGCCGTTACCTTCGTCCTCGCATGCACCAGCGTGCTCAACTGGTTCGTCTATCACCGGCTGCTGGTGCCGTTCGGGCTGGAATACCTGCGTTTCATCGCGTTCATCATCGTCATAGCGGCGTTCGTGCAGTTCGTGGAGATCGTCATAGAGCGCTTTTCGCCCGTCCTTTACTACGCACTGGGCATCTTCCTGCCGCTCATCACGGTCAACTGTGCCATCCTGGGCGTCTCCCTGTTCATGATCATCCGGGAGATGGGCGCCGTGATGTCCTTCTTCTACGGTGCCGGCAGCGGCGTGGGCTGGGCGCTGGCCATCATCGCCATGGCCGGCATACGGGAGAAGATGCAGAAGGCGCGCATACCTAAGGGCCTGGAAGGGCCGGGCATCACGCTGATCATAGCGGGCATCATGGCGCTGGCCTTCCTGGGCCTGGCCGGGGCCCTGACACCGCCGCAATGATAGGGGGGCGCTGACCGCAATGATGACCGAACTGCTGGTGGCCGTCGCCGTCATCGCCGCCCTGTCGGCCTTGCTGGCGCTCCTTTTGCTGACGGCCGACGCCGTTCTGCTCGCCTACGGCGAGTGCACCCTCACCATCAACGAGGAAGAGGAGAAGGTCGTGGAGGGCGGCAACTCCCTGCTGGCCGGGCTGATGGACGAGGGTATCTTCGTGCCCTCGGCCTGCGGCGGACGCGGCTCCTGCGGCCTGTGCAAGGTGAAGGTGCTCGAAGGCGGCGGGCCCCTGCTGCCGACAGAGATGCCCCACCTGACCGAAGAGGAGAGAGAGGACCACTGGCGGCTCTCCTGCCAGCTCAAGATCCGCGGCGATATGGCCCTCGAACTGCCCGAAGAGATACTGAGCCTGCAGGAGTACAAGACGCGGGTCAAGCGCATAACAGAGTTGAACTACGACACCCGCATGGTCCGGCTGGAGATGGTGGAGCCGCCGGAGCTGAAGTTCAAGGCCGGGCAGTATATCCAGCTTCAGACGCCCGCCTACGGCTTGACGCCGGAGCCGGTCTACCGGGCCTACTCGATGGCCTCGCCCGCCGACCGCCGCGATTACATCGAACTGATAATCCGGCGGGTGCCCGGCGGCATCTGCACCACGTACGTGTTCGAACTGCTGGAGGAGGGCGACGAGGCGACCGTCAACGGCCCGTACGGCGACTTCGTCCTGAGCGAGACGGACCGGGAGATCGTGTTCATCGCGGGCGGTTCAGGCATCGCGCCCATCCGGTCCATTCTCTTCCAGATGGAGCGGGAGCAGAACCCGCGGCGGGCGACCTTCTTCTACGGCTGCAACGAACTGCGCGACCTCTACCTGGTCGAGGAGATGCGCGAGTTCGAGCAGAAGGTGCCGAACTTCGAGTACGTGCCCGTGGTCGCCCGGCACGAGGGGGAATGGGACGGCGAGACCGGGCTGGTGACCGAGGCCGTTGACCGGCGCGTGGAGGACTGCTCGGACACAGAGGTCTACCTCTGCGGCAGCCCCGGCATGATTGACGCCTCGGTGAAGCTGCTCCAGGGCAAAGGGCTGACCGAGGAGCGCACGTTCTACGACAAGTTCGCCTGAGGAGGCGGGGAAGCATGAAGCAGTCGCCGCAGCTTGACCTCGTGGAGGCCCGCATGCGCCCGGGTGCCATCTCCCTGCACGGCTTCCTGGGCAAGGACACCCGGCCGTTGAGCCAGATCCTGGAAGAGGACCATAACACCGTCAACGAACTGGGGGTGACCCACCGCCTCATCGCCGACCGCATGGAGTTCTTCACCGAGCAGGGGCAGAAAGGGCTGGGCACGACAGTCGAGGTGGAAGGCCACTTCGAGGTCCGCGTCGAGGAGGTGCGCGGCGTGCTGCCCTGCCCCTGGCCTCACAAAGGGCTCTACGGCAAGCTAAACGTCTACCTGAGGAACCTGGAGCTGGACAAGGAGTTGACGTGGACCGGCCTGCAGGTGCACCTGATCGGTGCGCACGGCTTCTACGAGGGAAGAGGCAGCCCGTTCCGCATAGAGCCGCAGGAGGCGTGTCGCATCCTGGAGCTATGAGGCTTCCTTCGTGCGCCAGGCGCGGCCTCCGGGAGCCCCGGAACGGGGCGAGTCAGCCGCAGGCACGCAGCGTCGTCCCCCCGGTCCCCGCTCGCAATGGTCGCAGGACCGTGCGGAGGACGTCTCGCAACCCGGCGCAGAGGGTCGCGGATGCTTCGTCCCGCCATCACGGCGCTCAGCATGAAAGACCTGCCAGCCGGTTCTTACGGCGCTGTCACCTGCTCCATCAGTTCCAGCAGGTCGCAGGGATGCCGGATGAGGGCCTGGGCGCCGCCGGCCTGCAGTTCGTCGGAGGGTCGGAAGCCCCACAGGGCGCCGACGGCGTACATGCCCGCTGCTCGGGCCGTCTTCATGTCGGTTGCCGTGTCACCCAGGTAGACGAAATCTTCCGGCGAGCACCCCATCTGCTCCGCTATCTTGCGTGCGGCTCGGGGGTCGGGTTTGAGTGGGACCCCGGGCCGAGCGCCCCGCACGACCGAGAAGGACCAGCCCGCCAGCAGGCGGCGCACGACTTTGCCGGCGAATTGCTGGTCTTTGTTGGACAGGATGGACATCGGCACGCCCAGCGCGTGCAGCGCATCCAGCATCTCAGGCACACCGTCGTAGGGGCGGGTCTTGTTGGCCCAGCGGCGGGCGTATTCGGCCCTGATACCCTCGACGCAGCGCTGGACCGTCTCCGGGTCGCGTGCCCTCTCCGGCAGGGCGCGGCGCGCCTGGTTGTGGATGCCGTCTCCGACGAAGTACCTGTAGTCCTCCACGTCGTGCACGGGCAGCCTCATCTTCTCGAGCACGGCGTTGGTGGAATCGGCCAGGTCTTCGAGCGTATCCAGCAGCGTTCCGTCCAGGTCGAACAGCACGGCTTTGGTCATTGTCGCCACCTGCCTGACGTTGTCACAGGGCGCTTCTCTTGCAGGGCGTGTTAGAATATGTCATCGGGATGCAAGTGCAAACGCCGTGCCCGCCCTTCTTGCCGGGGCAGGGGCACTCAACCGAGAGGGGGGGTGCGTTTCACACCTTGGCAGGCCGGTGGCTTGCGGGTAGACTGAGGGGTGCGAGTGCGCTCTTCTTGACTGTTGTGAGGGTGACGATGACTGAGGCGAAATCCGGACGGCTGTTCGTTCTCTGCCTGCTGTTGCTGGCGGGGATTTGGCCCCGGGCGCTGGCGGCGGAGGAAACCGCCCTGACCTCAGTGCCCGAGATCAGGCTGGAGGCGCTGCAGGGGCGCATCGAGCTTGCGCGCGAGGCGGAGTTGCCCGAAGAAATGGCGGCCGAGCTGATTGAGCTCTACGGCGAGGCGCTCAGCCACGTGCAGACGGCGCGCGAGTGGGAGCGCAAGGCTGATGAGTTCGAACAGGCGCGTCGCGCCGCCCCCGAGATGCTCCAGGCCATCCGCCAGGAGCTGGAGCGGGAACCGACCGAGGTGCGGGTCGAAGTGCCTGACTTGCCGGTGGCCGAACTGGAGGTACGCCTGGCCGACGTCGAAGCGGAGTTGACCGCCGCCCGCCAACGCGTGGCGGACCTGGAAGCTGAACACCGCATGCGCGCCGAGCGGCGCGCGGAGGTGCCCGGGCTGACCGCCGAAGCGCGGCAGCTGCTGGAGGAGATCGACACGGAGCTTGCCGCCGAACTGCCCCCCGAACCCACCCCCCTGGAGGTGGCGCGGCGCACGCTGCTGCTGGCCCGGCGGAGGGCCCGCGAGGGCGAACTGCGGGCTTACGAGCAGGAGATACTCAGCTACGAGGCCCGGGGGGAACTGCTGACAGCCCGCCGCACCCGCGCCGCGCGCGCCGCCACACGCGCCGAAAGACGCCGGGAACAGTGGCAGGAAGTCGTGCGGGACAGGCGCCGCCTGGAAGTGGAAGAGGCCGCCCGCCGGGCCGTGCGGGAGGCAGCCGAGGCCCACCCCGCCCTCCGAGAGATCGCCGAGCAGAACAGCCGGCTCGCCAGGGAACGGGCCGAGACCGTCATCCCGGGCCTCGAAGAATCCGCCTCCGAACTGGGGGAGATTGAGCAGAAGCTCTCCGCCCTGCGGGTCGACCTCGACAGGACGCGTGAGAAGCTGGACCGCATCGGGCTGACCGAGGCGCTCGGCGTGCTGCTGCGGCGCAAGCGCCTCGAACTGCCCGACCTGCGCCAATATCAGCGCCTGATACAGGAACGACAGCCCGAAATAGGAAGGGTGCAGTGGCGCCTGTTCGAACTGGATGAGCAACGCGCGGCCCTGGCCGACCTGGAGGCCCGTGTGGCGGAGACCATCCAGACCCTGGACCTGCCGTTGCGCGAAGGGGAGCGGGAGCACCTGGAAGAGGCGGTGCGCGACCTGATGCTCACCAGGCTGAACCTGGTGGGGGCCCTGCTGGGCGATTATGACGCCTACTTCGACCGGCTGGTGGAGTTGGACACGCGGACCCGCGAACTGACGGCCCTGGTGCGCGAGTACCGGGCGTTTATCGAGGGGAATGTGCTCTGGTTCCGAAGCAGCGATCGCCTGGGGCCGAACGACGCCGGGCGCACCCTGGCGGCCCTGCACCACCTGCTGGCGCCGGAACGATGGCTGGCCGTCGGCCGGCGAGTGGTGCGGGACGCCCCCCAGCGTCCGTTGCTCTACGCGCTGGTGGCGCTGGTGTTCGGGGCGCTTCTGGTCCTGCAGCCCCGGCTGCGACACGTGCTGGAGCGCAGCGGCAAGCTGGCGGCCAGCATCAGGACGGACCGGATGCTGCATACCCTGGCGGCGATCGGCGCCACGTTGCTGCGCGCCAGCGAGTGGCCGTGGCTGCTGCTGGCCGGCGGGGGGCTTCTGCGGACGGCTGTCGGAGCGGGTGGCTTCACCATCAGCGTCGGGGCCGGTTTGCAGGCGGCCGGCTTGGTCTGGTTTACGGCCGGCATCCTGCGGGAGGCGTGCCGCGAGGACGGCCTGGCCGACGTGCACTTCCGCTTCCGGCTCAGGCCGCTGAAGGTGCTGCGCCGCAACCTCTGGTGGCTGGCGTGCATCGCCGTGCCGGCCGCTTTCGTGGTCGTCTTCTTCGAGTCGATGGGTGAGGAGGTGCATCGCGACTCCCTGGGCCGGATCGTGCTGATCGTCGGCCTGGTGGCCGGCTCGGTTTTTCTTCACCTGATTCTGCGACGCCGGGGAGGCATCCTGCAGGAGGTGATGGAGCGGGAGGAGGGCGGCTGGCTGGAACGTCTCAGCTCAGTATGGGACGGCCTGGTGGCGGCCGTGCCGCTCGGGCTGGCCGTGGCCGCGGGGGCGGGTTACTACTACACCGCCGTGGTGCTGAGCGTTCGGCTCGCCGTGACACTGTGGCTCGCGCTGGGGCTGTTGCTGGTCTACGAGGTCCTGCAGCGGGGTCTGTTTGTGGCGCGGCGCAAGATGGCCCTCAAAGTGGCCCGCAAACGCCGCGAGGAAGTGGTCGAAGGTGAAAAGGACAAGGCGGAACCGGGCGAGCCGGAAGTCGACATCCAGGCCGTCAGTGCCCAGTCCCGCCAGTTACTGCGCAGCGTGGTGGGCTTCGCCCTGGTGCTGATGCTCTGGTTCGTGTGGAACGATGTCGTGCCCGCCCTGGGTATCCTGGGCACCGTCATCGTGCACGAGGGACTGGCCATCACACTGGCGGACGTGGGCATGGCCCTTCTGATTTTCGTCGTGATGGTGCTGGCGGCCAAGAACATCCCGGCCCTGCTGGAGATCACGATCCTGCAGTACCTGCCCCTGGAGCCCGCCGTCCGGTTCGCCATCAGCCGCGTCTGCCGCTACGCCATAACCGTGGTGGGGCTGGTGCTGGCGTTCAACGCCATCGGCATCGGTTGGGACAAGGTCCAGTGGCTGGCCGCCGCCATGACCGTGGGGCTCGGCTTCGGGCTGCAGGAGATATTCGCCAACTTCGTCTCGGGGCTCATCATCCTGTTCGAGCGCCCCATGCGCGTGGGGGACACGGTGACCGTCGGCGACGTGACCGGCACGGTGACCAAGATCCGCATCCGCGCCACCACCATCCTGGACCGGGACCGCAAGGAACTGGTGGTCCCCAACCGCGAGTTCATAACCGACCGTCTGGTCAACTGGAGCCTCTCGGACAACATCATCCGGGTCATCATCCCCGTCGGGATCGCCTACGGTTCGGACACGGAGAAGGCCCACCGCCTCCTGCTGCAGGTGGCCAGGCAAGACCCCCTCGTGCTGGACGAGCCGGAGCCGTTGGCTTTTTTCCTGGACTTCGGGGACAGCTCTCTCGGCTTTGAGCTTCGCGTCTTCGTCCCCGGCATCCAGGCGTGGTCCCCCGTCCGCCACAGCCTGCACATGGCCATTGACAGGGCTTTCCGCGAAGCCGGCATCGAGATATCCTTCCCCCAGAGGGACATCCACATCCGGTCCATCAAGGCGACCCTGCCCATCGAGGGGCACGAGCCCGCGGCTCGACCCGGCTCGACCGCCCCGGCGGAGTAGGCCGGCGGCCCGGCCGCTGGCCCCCTCAGTCACGCCGGCAGGCCGTTTTCGATCATGCCGCGGATGGCCTCGTTGATCTTGCGTTCGGTGACGTCTCGCAGGGACCCGTGCAGCCCTTTCGCCGTGCCGGCCCGGCCGTTATGGACGGGCAGGAGCGTTATCTCGGCCCAGAAGCACGTGCCATCACCGCGGGTCAGGAGGACCTCCTCGCCCTCGACGCGGCGGCAGGAGCTAAGGGCGTTGTTGACCAGGTACTGCACTTTGTTGCGGGAATCTTCCGGGGCCAGGTCCGTCAGGCCCATGTGCTGCAGGCGCTCGACGTCATAGCCGGCGGTGGCCACGGCGGCCGGGTTGCACCAGGTGATCCGGCCGTCCGGATCGGTCGAGAACAGCATGTCGGGTACGGCTTCGGCCAGGCCGGGCGGCAGGTCGGAGGTGGCTTCGGAGGGTTGCGTCTCGCGCACGACTTCCCGGCTGCGGACGGTGTAGAAGTGCTCCACGCGCGCCACGGCGCTGGAGAGGCCGTGCACGGGCGTGCTCCAGTAGCTGATTCCCTCTCCGAACGTGCTGCCCAGGGGCAGGTCCGCATCTTCCAGTGGTTCAAGGTCCTGGTGGGCTCGCTGCAGGGCGGACAGGAACTGCTCGGCCGCGGCGCCGCGCGACTGCAGAGCCCCGGCCAGGCGTTCGCGGTAGGGCTGCCCCGGCAGTTCGTCGCGCCCGGCGCCCAGCACCTCGGCGGCCAGCGTGTTCAGCCAGGTGATGCGGCCCTGCTCGTCCAGCACGGCGACGCCGCATTCCAGACGGTCTATGCCCTCGTCGAGGATAGCGTTGAGTTCTTTGAAGTCGGTCCACATCTCCTGCTCGGCCTCGACCAGCCCCTCCGCTTCGAGGAAGGTCAGCACCAGTGAGGTCTGGCCTTCGGAGCGGTAGCGACCGAACCGCGCCTCCACGGGCAGGGCGGCTGCGTCGGAACGCTCCAGTTTGATCCTGCCCTCCGCCTGCCCCGATTCGGCGGCGGCGGCGATGCACTCCCGCAGCGTCTCCTGGTCTTCGGGGGCTATGATGCTCTCGATGGGCTGCTCCTGCAGTTCGTCTATGGTGTAATCCACCATGGTGCAGAGCCGCTGGTTGGCGTACTGGATAGTCCCCTCCGGGCCTATCATTCCCAGGCCGGCGTTGGCGCGTTCGCTCAGGTTGCGGTAGAACTTCTCGCGGGCCTTCACGTCGTCGCTGACCTCGGCGGTGGACTTGTCCTGCAGCACACCGATGGCTGCCGTCACTTTGCCGGTGTGGGCGGCCACGGGCCAGGCGCGCACCAGCAGGCGTCTGTCCAGTTCGGGGTTGTAGACATCGGCCTCGGCGGGCTTGCCCACTTCCAGCGCCTCCAGGAAGGGGCATGACTCCGGCGGGTCCTCCACGCCGTAAAGTATCGGGGCGTAGGTTCTGCCCAGCAGCTCGTCGTCTCCCTTGCGCAGGCCTTTCATGGCGGCCTGGTTGGCCTGGACTATGGTCAGGTCGGCAGCGACCAGCATCAACATCTCACCCAGGGCGTCGAAGGGTTGGGGCCATTCGTCACCGCGGTTTTCGGCCACCTTGGCGCGCAGTTGCAGGTTGATGGAGCGGTCGCGGCGGGCCCATTGGGCGATGACAAGCGGCAGCACGTGGGTATAGCCGCCCTGCTTGGCCAGGTGGTAGTCGCCACCGGCCTCCACGATCTGGGCGACCGTCTCGGCGTCCCATCGCTCGGTCAGGCAGACGACGAACAGCGAGGGGCGCTTGATCTTCAGTATCTGGATCAGGCCATCGGCGGCGTCGGGGTCGCTGTCCCAGTCCAGCACGGCCACGTCATAGTGCACAGTGCCGCTCATGGTGTCGGAGGTCGAGACGCCGAAGTCCACCGGGCAGACTTCGACGTCCTTGATGGTGCCTTCGATGGCGCGCATGATGGCGCGCCGGTCGGACTCGACTGTCTCCACCAGCATGACCCGCAGGTACTGGTCGAGGCTGATCTTCTCGGCCTCGGGCCTGACGAGCGGGCGGGCGCTGGGGCGGGAGCTCGAGGCGGGGTCGTCGGCGACGGTGGCCCGTGCGCCGCCGCCGGCGGCGGCGCGCTTCTTCTCGGCCTGTTCCACGCGACGCAATGCTTCTTCGGCACGGGGGTATCCCATTTTCTGGGCTCGCTCCAGCGCAATGCGGGCCACTTCCAGGTTGCCGACTTTGTACAGGCAAACCCCGAGGCCGAACCAGGCCCTGGAGTCTCCCGGGGCCGCCTCGGAAGCCTGCAGGTAGACATCCACGGCACCCTGGTAGTCCTTGTCTTTGACCAGTTCGCTGGCTTTCTTCAGCAGTCTTGTCGCTTTCGACATCCCTCTCACCTCTCTATGCCGCGACGCCTGTTGCAATCTGAGGCGGTTTCGGCGCCAAAGCCCCCTGGTGGGCCCTGCCGGGTAGATTCTCAAACCCGGCGGACGGCCTCTCGCGGGGCCCAGCAGGCTCTCAGGCCGGTATCTGTTTCTTTTGGCCCGGCCGCTCCGCTACAATATCGCATTCTGAACGTTCGGTTTTGTGCGCAAAACAGGTGCCATCTTCCCAGGTGTGTCCATGGCCGAAACAGACCAGCAGAAAACTTACGGCCGGTGCCTGGTGGAGCGGGTGATAGGGCGCGGGGCGCGTTCCACCGTCTACCTGGCCTGGCACCAGGCATTCCAGATACCGGTCGCCGTCAAGGTGATGAGCAAGGCCGCCAACGAGGCGGACGAGTTCTTCAGCGAGCGCTTCTTGCGCGAGGCCCGCATCGCCGCCCAGTTGACCCACCCCAACATCGTGCGCGTCTACGACTGCGGCGAGACAGAGGATTCCTACTACCTGGTGCTGGAGTACATAGAGGGCGAGAGCTGCCGCGACAAATTGGATCAGTGGGGCGCCTTCGACTGGCAGCGGGCCGTCCAGATAATGCTCCAGGTCGCCGAAGGGCTCCAGTACGCCTCCAGGAAAGGCATCATCCACCGGGACCTGAAGCCCGAGAACATCATGATTGACAGCGAGTCCAACATCCGGATCGCCGACCTGGGGCTGGCCAAGGAGGTGATACCCGGGCGCGCCTCCGCCACGGCCGACGGCGATGTGCTGGGCACCCCCTACTACATGAGCCCGGAGCAGATCCGCCAGCCCAGCCAGGTTGACTTCCGCTCCGACATCTATTCCCTGGGGGCGACCCTCTACCACCTGGCCAGCGGCGAGGTGCCCTTCGAAGCGGCCACGCCCTTCGAGATCATGACCAAGCACATGAACGAGGCCCTGGTCAACCCTCGCAAGCGGCGCTCCGACCTGCCGGAGGCCCTCTGCGACGTCATCATGCGCATGATGAGCAAGGACGTCGAGGAACGCCACCAGAGCTACGGCGAGTTGATAAGAGACCTGGAACACCTGCTGGAGATGGAGCCGGAGGCCGCTGCCGAGCCGCCCGAGGAGCAGGAGCGGGCCCCGGCGCCCCCGCCCGCGCCGTCGAAACCGGAGCACCGCGGCGCCCCCCGGCCCATCAGACCCGTCGAGTTGCCCGTGACGCTGCACGACGTGCGCGCCCGGCTGATGGGCGTGCTGGCGCTGCTCGGCTACGCCTACCTGCTCATCTGCCTCTACCACTTGATGCTGGCGGCCTGGGGCCTGGGCGCGGCGGCGGGCTCGACGCTGGCGGTGGCCTCCATCGCCGCCGTCTGGGGGTACCTGGAGTTGAAGCGCGGTGCGGCTGACCCCGCCTCCGAAGAGGTGCCCCCCGAACTGGATGAACAGGTGAGCACGGCGCTGAGCCGCGTCTGCGAACGGTTCCAGTTGCCCATGCCGCGGCTGGTCCTGAGCCGCCGGGCGGACCCCGCCGCTTACAGCTACTCCCTGTTTTCGCGCCGCGCGGCCCTGCACCTGCCGATCAACTGGATAGAGTCAGCAGAGCTGACCGAGGAGCAGACAGAAGCGGTCGTCGCAGCGGCCATGACGCCCATCTACAACGGGGATGCGGATATCAGGACTCTGCTGTCGCTGCCACTGGCGATGCTGAAGTCGGGCGGGCTTCTGATGAACCTGCTGGGGGCGGCGGGGATGCGATGGCGCAGCCGGCTGGCCGGGGCTCTGGGTCTGCTGTGGATAGGCGGCGGCTGCGCGCTGGTGGCGGGGCTCTTCCTGGCCTCACCGTGGGCGGGGGCGCTGGCCCTGCTCTTTTTCGCCGTGCTCTTTTTTACCGCGGCTTTCGAGAGACAAAGCCGCTACGCCGCTGACGCCGTGGCCGTCAAGGCCGTCGAAGACGAGGCGGCAGTAAAGACGACCATCGCGCTGGCGGGCCTGTCCGGAGTGGAGAGTTACCGGCTCATCGAGGAGAGCGCTGGCACGGCTGTGGCGGACACCTGGGCCGGGGAGACCATGCCGCCTGACCGCCGCCGGCAGGTGCTGGAACAGATAATCGACCATTACGAACAGGCCGAGCACATGCCCGGGACGCTGGAACTGGCGGCGATGCTGTTCTCTCCGGTGCCCCTGGCCGCCGAGCGGCTGAACCGCCTGGCGGGCATCCCAGCCCGCGCCTCCGCGCTGGGGGCCCTGGTCTCCTGGCTGCGCCGCACGTATGGACACATCCTCGGCACCGGCCCGCGCGAAGCCACCTGCGTCTACGAACTGCGCAATGTCGGCCCGCACGCCGCCGTCGGGGCAGCCGGCGGCGTTGCGACGGTCGCCGTGCTGATGCTGCTGCATCTGGTGGCGCGCTCCGGTTACGGGAGCTTCCTGCTGGCTATGGGAGCGCTGGCTGTCGCCATGGGAGTGGTGGTGGCCGGCCTGGTCGCCCGCGAGGGCCTCACCTCTGGTCGGTTGGGCTGGGCGTCGGTGCTGGCCAGCCTGAGCTTTACCAGCGTGGCCATGCTGGGTTTCTGCGTTGTGGGCAGCAAGGAGCTTGCCGCCCTTGCCCTCCAGTTGCCCATCGCTTTCGCCATCGTTGTGGCGCTGGCGGCGCCGGCAGCCGCACTCTACGGCCGCCTGGGCGCCTCCCTCGGCGTGGGCAGGCGCCAACCCCTTTCGGAAGACGGCAGCAAGACCGCCCACACCATCCTCATGCCGGAGACGCCCGCAAAGGACGGACAGCCCGCCGCGGGCCCGGGCCAGGAAGACGCCGAAAACCGGCCCGAGGAGGAGCAAGAGCCGTAGCGAGCAGTTGACGAAACGGGCGCCGCACCACTACAATCAGGGTGCGAGTGCCCCGGCAGGGTGGTTCGCATGCGGAGTGATTGCCGGAGGGCGGCGGTGAGGAAGATGGAGCACATCGGCGAAGTCGTGGACATCCGGGACGGCGAGGCCGTTGTGCGTCTGCGGGGAGATACGTCGGCCGCCTGCGGCTTCAGTTGCTCCTGCGCCAGCATGGGACCCGAAGCGCGCACCGTGCGCGTGGAGGCGGAGGGCCTGGAGGTGGGCGACACCGTCCAGGTCGCCATCCCGGCGTACACGGGCTACCTGAGCGGTTTCGTCGTGTTTATCCTGCCCATCGCACTGGTGGTGGCCGGCATCGCGGTGGGCGGGATGCTGGAGCCCGGCCAGGCCAATGACATCGGCCCCATCGTGGGCGGCGTGATCGGCTTCGCTCTGGCCATAGGCGTGGCGGTGGCGGTCAACCGGGCTCTGGGACGGGCAGAGCGGTTCGAGGTGCGCCGCATCCGCCGGGGCGGGGGCCACTGATCCACCCAGGAGCCTTTCGGCGGCTGCATCCCGGTAAATCCACATGATTCCCACTCCCCCGCCGGTGCGTACCATCTCCCGCCACTGACGAACACCTGACGTGCTTCTGTGTGCAGTGCCGGCGACACTGCCTTCATGGTGTTCCTCGCCTCTGCGAAAGAGTTCGCGCGAATTCGCGCACCATTACAGGGGATAGGGGGAACCCCGTCCTTTGCCGTATCAAAGCAGCCCTGGCGTTTTGACACGACCCCGGCGCCTAAGTATACTCGGGGCGGGATCGCTTCACAGGTTTTGGGAAGCCGCGCCCGCCAGCTTCACAGAGTGCAGCCCCATGCAGGGCGGGGCGTCCGCGCGCGGCGGCACGCCTTGTCGGCTCAGCTTCTACGTTCTGGACCCGAGCTTGTGCACATCGAACTGAACTGCCCCATCTTGCTGACGGCAATACCGACCGGCCTGCTTTACGGCATCATTACCCTGGTTCTGGGCGTTGTGGCCGTCGTCATCTGCGTGGTTCTTCTGCTGCCGGACCGCGACCTGGAGGAGACGGAGGATTGGGAGGCCGGCACCGGCACGGCCCTCAAAAGGGGCCAGTATCTGCAGCACCTGACCCGCTTGCTCAGGGCCATCCGGGCCATCAACAGCATCATCATCACCGAGCGGGATAAGGAGCAACTGCTGGAGCGCGCGTGCCGCACGCTGACCGAAACCCGCGGCTACAAGATGGCCTGGGTGGGCGTGGTGGAGCAGGAGGGCAAGCGCGTGCGTCCGGTCGGGCAGGCCGGGTTCGAGGAGGGCTACCTGGACGCCATAGAAGTTACCTGGGACGATTCCCCCACGGGCCTCGGCCCCACCGGCCAGGCTATCAAGACCGGGGAGCCGACCGTGATGAGGGACATCGAAACGGACGTCGCTTACAGGCCCTGGCGGGAGGAGGCGCTCAAGCGCGGCTACCGTTCCTCGGCCGCCCTGCCCCTCCGATTCGAAGGGCGCGTGCTGGCGACTCTCAACGTCTACTCGGAGATGCCCGACGCCTTCGACATCCAGGAGGTCGGTCTCCTGCAGGAGGTCGCAGACCACATCGCCTACGCCCTCGGCACCATCGAGCTGCTGGAGGAGATTGAGGAGCTGCGCGGGCAACTTGACGCATGCGCGATGCAACAAGCCGTCTGTGAGCGCGCCCCCGTGCCGCTGGTGAGCGCCGACGGTGAGGGCCGGATCACCGCCGTCAGCGAACAGGCCAGGCGCCTGCTCGGCTCCGGCGACGCCGACCTGGCCGGCCGGCCGTTGCGGGAGCTGACGCCCTTCCACTCGGCGGCTGCGCAGCAGGCCCTCCAGCGCCTCTACGACGGAAGCGATCCGGTGCAGTTCTGCTGGCAGCAGGAGGCGGGCGAAGAGGCGTCGCGACACTGCCGGGGACGCGCCATCCTGTCCGACGGCGGGGACGTGGTCGGCAGCGTCTGGGTTCTGTCGACCGATGCCGTGACGGCGCCCTGAGCCGCCCCTTGCTCGCGGTTTTTCCCCTGCCGGTCTCTGCGCGGCGCCGCCCGCGGCTCCCCCACCGGGGGACTGTGCCATTCTTGGCGGCATGATGTTTGCAAAGTCCTCTCCTGCCGACCGCGGATGCAGTCGTTATCCTGCCGCGCCCCCGGGGGGGAGGTGTGGCTGACCTTCAGATCGTCGGGAGTCCGGCATGAGAAACAAGGAGGCAGAAGGGGCGGCGGAAGTCACCTCCGAGACGGTGCAGAAGGCGCGGCTGATATTCTGGGGCGCGCTTGTGCTGAGCACGCTCATCGTCGTGCAGATGGTGGTTGATCTGAGAAGCAGTCCCGCCGCCAGCCCGGTGCTGAGGGGTTTTCTGGTCACGACCCTGCTGTGGTCGTTCTTGCTCACCGCCTACTCCTTCCACCTCGTCTCAGGGCTTGTGGAGATTTGCCGGCGCAGCGGCGGTCGCTTTACCGACCAGCATACCGGGGTCTTTACGCTCGATTACCTGAAGTCCTGCCTGGAGCAGGAGTACCACCGCGCTCTTGAGACCGGCGTCGCCGCCACCGTCATCTACGTGGACATGCAGCACCTGGAGCGCGTCAACCACAGTTTCGGTTACACCGTGGGGGACATCGCGCTGAAGGCCCTGGCCGAGGTTCTGTCGGGCAACATCCGTCCCGGGGACATCCTGGGGCGCGTTGGCGGCGATGAGTTCCTTATCGTGCTGCCGGAGACGAACCTGAACGACGCCCGCTCCGTGGCCGAAGGCATTGAGAAGGCCATCGGCGCCTACCGGCTGGACCTGGGCAAGCGGGGCGTGATTGACTACCTGCGCTGCCGCACCGGCATGGCGGCCTTCCCCGCGGAA
This sequence comes from Candidatus Brocadiaceae bacterium, assembly GCA_003551305.1. Classification (GTDB taxonomy): domain Bacteria; phylum Planctomycetota; class Brocadiia; order SM23-32; family SM23-32; genus B1Sed10-231. The sequence continues at coordinate 14,335 of PUMJ01000156.1, read as the reverse complement.
GGAAGCACCCCGGAGGACATCATCGCGGCAGCCCACCAGAACATGGGCGAGCCCGTCGTCGCCTGAGATGTCAGCGCCGCCGCAGTAGGTGGGATATGAACGCGCCGGCCACCAGCCCCGCCACGAACGCGGCCAGCGGCAGCAGGAAGAGGGGAAGCTCGACCTCCTGGAACAACAGCTGATAACGCACGGTCCGCACGTTCTGGAAGATGATGATCAGCGCCAGCACGATCAGCGCCAGCAGGAGCACGAACTTGAATTGGGCCAGCCGGCTGCCGCCCTTCTTCTCGTTCATGAGCCGCCCTCGTCACCGGGGTTGGCGCTCCCTGCCTGCTCCCCCAGTTCCAGCAGGTGGCCCAGCTTCTCCTTCTTGGTGCGCAGGTAGCGCAGGTTCTCGTCGCGGGCGGGCACCTCGATGGGCACACGCTCGATGATCTCCAGCCCGTAACCCCTCAGGGCGTGGAATTTGCGCGGGTTGTTCGACAGCAGCCGCATCTTGCGCACCCCCAGGTGGCGCAGTATCTGGGCGCCGACGCCATACTCCCGCTTATCGGCCGGCAGGCCGAGCTGTTCGTTCGCCTCGACGGTGTCCAGCCCGTTATCCTGCAGGGCGTAGGCGTGCAGTTTCTTCTCCAGGCCGATGCCCCGCCCCTCCTGCCTCATGTAAAGCAGCACGCCGCGCCCCTCGCGCTGGACCATCTTCAGCGCCATGTCAAGCTGCTCCCCGCAGTCGCACCGGGTCGAGCCCAGGATGTCGCCGGTAAAACACTGGTCATGCACCCGCACGAGCACTGCCCCCTCCAGGGGCTCAGCCGGCTCATCGTCATCGGTGCCGACCTCGCCGCAGCAGATGGCGATGTGCTCCTTCTCATCCACAATGGAGCGGTAATAGTGGAGCGTGAACGGCCCGTACACTGTCGGCAGGGCCACCGAGACGCTCTTGCTGACCAGGTATTCGGACTGGTGCCGATAGCGGATCAGGTCGGCGATGGCCAGCACGTGCAGGCCCTCCCGGCGGGCGAAACGCACCAGGTCCGGCACCCGCGCCATGGTGCCGTCTTCCTTCATCACCTCACAGACGACGGCCGCCGGCTTCAGCCCGGCCAGCCGGGCCAGGTCCACGGCCGCTTCCGTGTGACCGGCCCGCACGAGTGTGCCTCCCGGGCGGGCCAGCAGCGGCAGTATGTGCCCCGGACGCACCAGGTCCTCGGGGCGGGCCTCGTCCGCTATCATGGTGCGGATGGTGTGGGCGCGGTCAGCAGCACTCACACCCGTGGTGACGCCCTCGCGAGCGTCCACGGTCACGGTGAAGGGCGTTCCGTAGGCGCTGCGGTTCTCAGCCACCATCGGCGGCAGTTCCAGCCGGGCGGCCAGCTCCGGCCCGATGGCCACGCACAGAAAACCGCGCACCTTGCTCAGCAGAAAGGCGATGGCCCGGGGCGTCACGTGCTCGGCCGCCAGGCACACGTCCCCCTCGTTCTCCCGCTCCGCTTCGTCCACCACGATGACGAACCGTCCCTCGCGGAAGTCTTCTATGGCCGTCTCCACGCTGCAGAACGGCGGTTCGTAATCTTGCCCTGCCATCGGCCGTCACTCGCTCAGGAAACAGTGTTGAAAGGGAGGCGGACGCACTATCTCACCTCTCTAAACCATTCTACAAACCGCGCGATGCCCTGTCGAATAGGGAACTGCGGGTCGTAGCCCAGCAAACGCATAGCTTTCCGGATGTCGGCATAGGTCACCGGCACGTCCCCGGGCTGCTCGGGCAGTTGCTCGATGCGCGCCCGCCTGCCCATCGCCTCCTCGATGATGCTTATCAACTCGCTCAACTCCACCGGCTCGGAGTTGCCCAGGTTGATTATCTCGAACTCCAGGGGCCTGTCCAGCGCCGCCAGCACGCCGTCGACGATGTCGCTGATGTAGGTGTAGTCGCGCCGGCTGGTGCCGTCCCCGTACATGGGTATCGGCCGGTCGGCCTCGATGAGCCGGGCGAACTTGTGGATGGCCAGGTCCGGGCGCTGTCGCGGCCCGTAGACGGTGAAGAACCGCAGGCAGACGATGGGGAGTTCGCAAAGGTGATGGTAAACGTGGCACATCAGCTCGCCGGCGCGCTTGGTGGCCGCGTAAGGCGAGATGGGCCGCGTGACGGGGTCGTCCTCACTGAACGGAATGTTGCTGTTGACCCCGTAGACGGAGGAACTGGACCCGAAGACGAACTTGTCCACGTCGGCCTGCCGCGCCGCCTCCAGCAGGTTCACGGTGCCCACGCCGTTGACCGCCTCGTAGAGGGCGGGCTCTTCGATGGAGGGTCTCACGCCCGCCCGGGCGGCCAGGTGGATGACGGCGGTGACGTCGTGGTCCGCGACGGCGGCGTCGCAGAGGTCGGCGTCGCGGATGTCACCCTCCAGCAACGTGACGCGGCCGGAGGCCAGGGCCGCGCGGACGTTGTCCCTCTTGACGCCGGGGTCGTAGTAGTCGTTGAAGTTATCCATGCACACGACCTCCTCCCCGCGCTCGGCCAGCCGTTCGACCACGTGGCTGCCGATAAAGCCCGCGCCGCCGGTTACCAGGATGCTCATCGTCTCGCTGCCTCCCTCTCTCCATCATAGAGACCGCCCGCCGCTTCTCCGGTTAGCGGACGTGGACAAGTATGGTATTCGTTGCGCCTCCACACCGCAAGGACGACGCGTGCGGCACCCGGACTGGAACCACGGCGTCTTCCCGTTCGCCGTACGGCACACTGTGGAAGCCCGCAGCAGCTACCTGTCGTTCGGTGCCCGCCACTCCGCTGTTGCGCGCCGCGAGACTCCAGCTTATCCTGTGATTCCCGTTTACGTCTTCGGAGGGCCGCCGTGAGCAACGTCGTCCTTTTCATGTCCGACGAGCACAACCCCCGCTACTCGAGCCCCTATGGGCACGATTTCATCGAGACGCCCAGCATCCAGCGGCTGGCCGAGGAGGGGACGCTTTACCGCTCCGCATACTGCCAGTCGCCGCTCTGTCTGCCCAGCCGGGCCTCGTTCATGACCGGCCGCTATGTGCACGAGATACAGACCTACAGCAACTGCACCGTCAATCTGGACCCCAACCCGCCGAGCTACGGCGCCGTGCTGGCCGGGCAGGGCGTCCACACGGCCTACATCGGCAAGGCGGACGTCCACGCCGACGGGGACGAGCTGGGTTTCACTGAGATCATACTGTCGGGGAACCGCGGCTGGCCGGGCGACACCAACCACCGCCGCAGGCCCCTGATGGTCCGCGAAGGCTCCGCGCAGCGTGCGGATGGCTACGGCCCCCGGGAGGAACCCTTCAGCGGCGATCTGAAGCGCTTGGACGCCGCCGTTGAATGGCTGACGCAGACAGCGCCCGGGCTCGACAGACCCTGGCTGCTTGTGGTGAACACGGGAAAACCCCACTTCCCCCACTACGTGACGCAGGAGTTGTGGGACAAGTACCCGCGAGGCGCGGACCTGCCCCGGCACGGGCCGGAGTGCGCCTCGGCCAACCACCCCTATGCCCGCGACCTGCGCGACCACTTCGAGACGGACCTCTTCACCGAGGAGCAGATTCGCGGCCTGCGCCGCGGCTACCTCGGCTGCGTCACGTTCGTGGACCGGCAGTTGGGTCGCCTCATGGAGGCGCTGCAACAGACGGGCGCCGCCGACTGCACCAACCTGATCTACACCAGCGACCACGGTGAGATGCTCGGCAAGTTCGGCATGTGGTGGAAGTGCAGCCTCTACGAGGACTCCGCCCGCGTGCCCCTGCTGGCGGCGGGGCCGGACTTCCCCTCCGGCGCCGTTGTCGAGACCCCGGTGCAGCACCTGGACCTGCAGGCCGAGTTGTTCCGCATCTTCGGCGCCCGCAGGCCTCACGGCTGGCACGGAAGGCCCCTGGCCGGTGCCGCCCGGCAGCCCGACCGCGTCGTCTTCTGCGAATACCATGGTCACGGCACGCGTTCCGGGGCCTTCATGGTGCGCAAAGGCGACTGGAAACTGTTATACTACATGGAGGCTCCGCACCAGCTCTTCAACCTGCGGAAGGACCCGGAGGAACTGGACAACCGCTACGAGGCCGAGCCGCAGAGAGCGGCCGAACTGGAAGAAGAGCTGCGCCGCATATGCTCCCCGGAGCGGGAGGATGAGCGCGCCCACGCCTTCCAGGAAGCCCAGCTTGCGGCCGTGGCGGTGGAGGCCGAGTGACGGATCTGATGAATATCCAGACGATACAGGAGCACCCCATGGGTAAGACGATGATTACCACCGGCAGGGGCGGCACCGGTAAGAGCACCTTCTCCGCCCTCTGCGTTCGCCACCTGGGCGACAGTCCCCTGCTCATTGACGCCGACCCGGACCAGAGCCTCGCCGCGCTGCTGGGCGTGGACCTGGCCGCCGAAAACATAAACTCCATCTCCGACGTCCTTTATAAACTGCAGCAGCCCGATGCTTTCTCGGAATTGGGCACGATGCCGCTGGTGCATAAGATGGAATACCTGGTCAACCTTTCCTGTCTCTACGAGTCGGAGCAGTTCGACCTGCTGACGCTGGGAGTCAAATGGACCCGGGGCTGTTACTGCCAGCCCAACAACACTCTGCAGAACATCGCCTCCTCCCTGGCCGAAGGCTACCGTTACACGCTGCTGGACGCACCGGCCGGACTGGAACACGTCAACCGCCGCATCATGACGCGCGCGGACGACGTCTTCGTGCTCATTGATCCGTCAGCCAAGGCGCTGCGCAACGCGCAACGGCTCACCGAGATCGCCGACACCATCGGCATGACCATCGGCAACCTCTACCTGGTGGGCAATTACCGCTTCACAGAGGAAACAGAGCAGAGTATGGAGCCCGTGGAGGGGGCCACTTACCTGGGACGTGTCGCTCACGACGAGGCGGTGCAGACCTACGACTGGGAGGGGCGCAGCCTGCTTGAACTGCCGAAGGACTCCCCCGCCGTCCTGTCCGTGGCCGCCATCCTGCAGAAAGCCGGCTACGAGGTGCGCCAGCCCGTCGAGTGAATCGCGGCGGCCCTCTTGCCCGGTGGCCATCGCCGGAGACGCTTTCCATGCGGCCTTCGCCTCGAAGCGCCTGGTGCCGCACCCGGCCCCGCTGCAACTGTCACCTACAGGAACGTGGATTGCGGCACCTGTCCCCCCCTTCCGGCGTTTCAATCTGAATGAGCACCTCGGGCGGGTGGGAGCCAAGATGAAGAACGTTGCCTTCTTGCTGATCCTGGCGGTCGTCGCAGGGATTATCTACACCGTGATGGTGGACGACGCGCCGTGGCAGAGCCTGAGCCGCGACGCGAAAGAACGGAGCGCTGGCGTGCACCAGATGATCACGTCAGCGGCGGAGGTGGGCACTGCCGGCGAGCAGCCGACCGAGGGAAAGCTTCCGGTCGAGCACGACTGAGCCAGTCCTCCGTGCCCCGGCCGCCGGCGTTTATTTTCTGCTCGTTGTTGACGACCTCATGTTCCTTTGTTTCGTCATCGTAGATGATGAAGTAGGGGGCCCGGCCGAACCGGGGGTCCACGTCGGCGGACAACTCGTCACCCTGACTCGTGATGCACAGTTTCATGTCTCGGCGTCCTATCGGTTCTTGCGGTGCGTCCTCCGGGCGGTGTCCGCAGGCGAACACCCCCGGGAACGACGCGGGCCGGCACGCCGCGGGCGCACCGGCCCGTGTGCGGTCGCTGTCCCGATGCCTCACGCCCTGGACTCGAGTTCCTGGATGCGCTCCCTTACGTCCTCAAGGGCCTCCTCCAGGTACTCAGCCTGGGTCTTGAGGTAGTCGAGTTCCTGTTCCGCCGGCGGGGCCTGGCCGAAGGCGGCCCCCCGGGGGACGCCGCAGGCGGGCACGCGGCCGAACGCCGGATACCCGGCACTCGCGCGGGCCCAGCCCGGCGCTCCCGTGGCGTAGTACCAGTTCCTGCGGCCGAAGCCACCTCCGCGGCCCCGACCCCTGTATCCGAAGCCTTGCCCGGACACCGGGTTGGCGAAACCCGGAACCCTGTAGCCGGCACAACAGCCGGCCGCGCGTCCCGTCATGGGTCCCATTCCTGCAGGTCCTGTTCCGTCTCCACGTGGCATGGTCTGCCTCCTTTGTGCAACAAAGTTGCTCTGCTATCCTTCTTGCCGGTATGCCTTACCACCGTCTGCCGCTACGGCCACCGCCTCGGCCACGAGCACGGCCGAAACGAGCGGCGCCTCTGCCGAATCCGCCGTAGTAGGCCGCTCGTCCGAAAGCCGCGAAGCGGCGGCCCCCGGCCGGATTGGCGAATCCCGGCACGTTATGGCCGGCGCAATAGCCGGCCGCACGGCCCGTCATCGGGCCCATACCCATCGGGCCTGTTCCGTCACGAGCAGGCATGCTCCACCTCCTTTCACGGGTTCTGTTGAGATTGAGTTACGTCTCAGCGTTCGCGAGTCATCTTGGCCCCGCACTTGGGGCATTCCATTTCGTAGCACGGCGTTCCCCGCTGATGCTGTGTCTTCTCTCCGCAGTTAGGGCACACGCAGTTGCCGCCGGGTCCGGCGGCGAAACCGCCCTTGCGCCCGCGTCCGCCTCCTTGTCCGCCGCCTGCTCCGGCGCCGCCGCCTGTGCCGCTTCCACCTTGCATGGTATTCGCCTCCTCTTGTCTCATTTGCCGCCGTGGCCGCGCCGCCTGCGCCGCCCGTTGCGCCCGCGCCACGGGGGGCGGTAATCCACCGGACCGCCCTCGATGACGAGGGCGCGCCCCTCGACCAACGCCCTGGCCACGGCACCGCGCGCCTCGGCCAGGATGCGGCTGACGGTCGGCCGGGAGACTCCCAGCCGCTTGGCCACTTCCTGCTGGCTCAGCCCCTCGTAGTCAGCCAGCCGCAGCGCCTCGTAGCCGTCCAGCGTGAGCGTGCAACGCTCCAGTTCGCGGCCGGGCACGCCTGACGGCTTGTATAGATTGGCGGGCGGGCGGTGGCGAATGAACCTTGTCTTCTTGTTCCGGGGCATCGTTCCTCCATTATGAACATATGTTCATTATAGCCGCGCAGCCAGACCTTGTCAAGACCCGCTTTCACTGGAGTTTCCCCACGAATTCTCAGGTCGGGGCGGGGCCGAAGGGAAGGAGCATCTGCCGGGCCGCGTGCCGGGTGCGGACCGGCTATCCGGCGCGCGGCGGAGGCACCGGAGGGGGAAGGTGGACATCCGCAAGGTGTGTTCAGGCGGGATCTTTAGCGGAGCAATCTTGCCGCGACATTTGCCGTCGGCAGGCCCCGGACCTGGCCGGCAAGATGCCAGTGGGAACCCCCCTCTTCCCCCTGGCAAACGTTGGAATCTGGCGCCACCGGAGGCTGGAGACCCCCCTCAGCGCGCGGTGGGAGCTCGTGTGCCGTGCCCGGCTCGTGCTCGGGGTGAGACGTCGCTTCCTGAACCGTGCCGCGACCGGCCCGTCCTCAGCGGTCCACCTGGCCCTCTTCCAGGTCGGCCGGCAGGGGTTCGGGGCGGTCACAGGCGCTCTCCAGTTCGATGTGATGCCCCTGCCGGGATGCGTCGTGGAAGGCGCACATGATGTCCAGCACGTGGAAGGTCAGCTCGTCGCCGGCGCGATGCCGGCGGCCGGTGCGCAGCGCGCACGCCATGTCCGCCACGCCCAGACCGCGGCTGTTCTCCTGGTAGGGCCGTGTCAGGGGTACGTCTTCCCACTCGCCGCTCTCCCGGCGCCAGAGCCGCACCGTGCCGTTGAAGGTGTTCGGGTCGGGCACGTTCAGGGTGCCCTCGCTGCCGAAGACCTGTATGAGCGGCACCCGGGCGGCGTAGACGTCGAAGCTGGTGATGATGGTGCCGACGGCGCCCTCGGCGAAGTCCATTACGCCGGCGATGTGCGTGGGGACATCGACCTCGATTGTCTTGCCCTTGTGGGGCTCACTGGTGATGGTGCGCTCCGGGAAGCTTATCTGGGCGGAGCCGGTGACGCGCCATACGGGGCCGAGCAGGTTGACCAGCGCGGTCAGGTAATAGGGGCCCATGTCGAACATCGGGCCGCCGCCGGGTTTGTAGAAGAACTCGGGGTCGGGGTGCCATGTCTCGTGGCCGTGGCCCATCATGAAAGCGATGGCGGCCACGGGGCGGCCGATGGCTTCCTGGTCTATGAGTTCGCGGCAGGTCTGCCCGCCGGCGCCGAGGAACGTGTCCGGCGCCCCGCCGACCAGCACCCCCCGCTCCCGGGCGGCGTCCAGCAGGCGGCGGCCCTCCTCGCGGGTCACGCAGAGGGGCTTCTCGTTGTAAACGGACTTGCCCGCCTCGACCGCATCCATGGCTATGCGGTAGTGTCCGGCGGGCGGGGTGAGATTGACGACGAGCTCGACCTCGGGGTCGGCCAGCAGCTCCCCGGTGGTGCAGGCGCGGGGGACGCCGTAGTTCGCCGCCCGGGCTTCGGCGCGCGCGGGCACGATGTCGGAGCAGGCCACGATGTCCAGGATGTCGAACTTCTGTCCGGCCTGCAGGTATATGTTGCTGATGTTGCCGCAGCCGACCACTCCGACTCTTACTGCTTCTTCCGTCACGCTCATCTCTCCTCGGGTCGTGGGTGGGAGGGGCGGATAAGGTAGCAGGTCGCCACGACGGACGCAAAGATAACGGCAACGGCGCGCTCTGCTCAGGCCCCTCGCCCGGCTTCGGGCCAGAGGATTTTGTGGAGCTGGAGCTGGAGGCGGAGGTCGAGGCTGGAGTCGAGTATCCAGCCGGTCAGTTCGCGCGGCTTGACCAGACCGGCGGCGGGCGCAAAGAGCAGCTCCGGGCCGTTCTCCAGGCGATGCCTGCGCACGAAATCCACCGCCCAGTCGAAATCGGCACGCTCCGCGATGACGAACTTGACCTCATCGCGGGGGCGGAGGCGCTCGACATTGCCCGGCAGTGTCTTGCCGCTCTCTCCGCTGGCCGGGCATTTCACGTCCATCACCACCACCACGGCGTCGGGCACGGGGCCGGTGTCGCGGGTGCCGTTTGTCTCGAGCAGCACGGTGTGGCCGCGTTCCAGCAGGAGTCCGGCCAGCCGGCAGACCGCCCTGGTCTGCTGCAGCGGCTCGCCGCCGGTGATGCAGATGAGCTTCGTGTCCATCGCGTGCAGCCGCGCTGCGAGGGCGTCCACGTCCTCTGTGCTGCCGCGCTCGGAGCGGGCGTAGACCGTGTCGCACCAAACGCAGCGGAGGTTGCAGCCCGCCGTGCGGACGAAGACGCACGGACGCCCGGCGCGGGAGGTCTCCCCCTGGAGGCTGCGGAAGACCTCGGAGACTCGAATCTGCTCGGCCACGGCCGGCACCTCACTCGATGGAGCGCAATTCGCGCAGGGGGGCGGCCCGGGGGCCGGCGCCCTTGAAGCTGGCCAGGTCCCCTCGGGCGGGACCGCACACCGAACTGTACGCGCAGTACCGGCCGCAGTGGTTGTAGCGGGCCGGGAGGTCGGCGGGCAGGGGGAAGAAAGCCCCCCCGGATATCCCCTCGATGATGAGCCCCAGTATACGCCGCAGCTCGTCCAGCCGTTCGCGCAGGGTCCCGAGGGTGAACTGGGGCACGTCCTGGGGCTTCTTCAAGAAGAAGTAGAGCGCCTCGCCGTCCTCCGCGCCCAGTTCCTCCGCGGTCGCCAACAGGTAGAGGGGCAACTGCAGTTGCCGGCCGCCTCGGAACGTGTCGGCCTCGTAGCGGCTCGAGGAGCCGGTCTTGTAGTCTACCACCCGGACGCCGCCGTCCGGGCGGCGGTCCACGCGGTCAACGCGCCCGCGGAAGGATGCGTCCACGCCCTCCAGGCGGAGGCGACGCTGGAAGGAATACTCGAACCTCTCGGGCGTGCCGTCCCCGTGCGCTTCGCGGTCATGGGCGAGGGCGCTTTCGAGTTCGGTCAGGATGCCTTCTTTCTCGGCGGTCCAGGGGGCCGGTCGGTTCCGGGCGTGGGCCGCGCCCAGCTCGTCCAGCAGCTTTTCGGCGGCGCCCAGGGCCTGCTCGAGATCTTCATCGTCCCGCCGGCCCAGAGGGATCTTGCCCAGACACTGCTCGTAAAGCCGGCTCAGCACGTCGTGCACGAGCGAGCCGCGGTCCAGCGGGCTGAGCATGAGTTCCTCGGCGGGCTCCTCGACCTGTTCGACGCGCAGCACGTACTTCATGAAGTACTGGAACGGACAGGCGGCGTATGCCTCGAAGCGCGTGGGCGCCACGGGACGCTCGAAACGCCCGTGCCGTTCACGCAGCGTGCCGAGCAGGTCCCGGTCGAGGATGCAGCCGTCGAACGGGCCAAACTCCTCGCCGTGCCATCGTTCCTTCTCCATCCTGAGCGCGCGGGCAAAACCACGGGAGACCTGCGCCATGTAGGCGGTGGCGAGTCGCCGGCCCGAGCAGAATACGGCTTCGTCGTATTCCGCCTCGTCGAGGGCCAGGGCCGGTTCTTCGTCCTGCCATCCGGGCCGGTTCAGGGGCACCCAGCGGAACCACCCGGCCGAAAACCGCCTCTCCAGCGCGGACGCCGGCACCATGCAGCCGGCCAGGCATGAGGCCACTTCGCCGAGGAAGCGCGACGGCATACGGGGGCGGCCCTTGTCCTGCTCCAGCCGGGGATAGGTGAGCACCAGGGCGCCAGAGGCCGCTCCGACGGCCAGGCGGAACAGGTAGCGCTCCTCCTCAGGGCGTCGACTGGGCAGGGGCAGTTCCCCGCAACCCGGCCCTTCAGCCGCCGTGTTGAGGGCCTCACGGTCAAGCTCGGTCAGCAGCGGCTGCTCGCCCGTGTGGGCGGGGAAGCTCTTCTCAACCAGCCCCGGCACGATGACCACGTCGAAGCTGACGCCGCGGGCGCCCATCAGGGTGCAGACAGAGAGGGGGGTCCGCTGGAAGCCGCCGAGCTGGCGGCTTTTGCGGGCGAGGATGCGGCCAAGCAGCCAGCGGACGCGCCGGACGGTAGGGGGCAGGCCGCAGATGTCCAGTTCGCCCAGCCGCCCGATGCATGCGAGCACCCGGCGGCGCCCCTCATCGTCCGGGGCCCACCGGGCGACCATCTGGTCGAGCCAGTCCGCCGCCGCCCGCCAGGACTCCTGCGGCAGGCTCTCCAGCCGGCCGAAGAAATCCTCCAGGAAGCCCGCGGCGGTCTGGCACAGCTCGGCCCGTCGGATGCCGCCGTGCTCTTCAGCCTCGGAATCAGCGTGGCGCGCCTCTTCGGTCAGGCGCTCGGCCCGCGCCCGCAGCAGCGGCACCCAGGCGGCGTTCCCCTTGATGATGCCGGCCTCGCGCGAGACGCGGTCCAGCGCCGTGGCCGAGAGCCCCTCGGGCATCTTGATGTGCGCCAGCCCGAGGAAGTTGATGACGTCGCCGCGCCGGGCGTCGCCGGCCGCCAGATCCAGCAGCGTCAGGGCCACGCGCCCGGCGGGAGTGTCGGCCAGAGGCATACCCTCGTGGGCAAAGGGCACGATGCCCGCCCGGTCGAGCGTCTCCTCCAGTAATTCGACCGTGCCCTCGGCCCCCCGCAGCAGCACCCCCACCCGGGGTGGCGCCTCGGACGGGGCGGCGTGCTGCATTGTGCGGAGCACCTGGCGTACAGTCTCAGCCGCCTCGGGCTCCTCGCCCGGACAGCTCAGCACGGTCACGGTGCCGTCGGCGGGCTCGGCCAGCCGCCGTTTCTGCTCCTCTTCGTCCGCGATGGGCTGCGGAGCGAACAGGCCGTCCCTGAGCGCGGCCAGTTGCGTGGGTTCGCCCGCCCGCTCCGCCGCCACACTCGTCGGCGCGGCGCATTCCATCAGTTCGCACAGTCGGCGCAGTGTCGGCAGGGCGTACTCGAAGCCCGGGGCCGGCTCCTGCGCTGTGCCGGCCCACAGCATGAAGGCCTTGCTCTGCTGCGCCAGTGAGATGAGGCGGCCGACCAGGGCGTCCTGGGCGGGTGTCAGGTCGTAGAAGCCGTAGATGAGCAGTGCCACGGGGCACTCGGTGGGTGTGAGGTCCCGGCGTCCCGCCTCGCGGATGAGGTCGTTGTCGCTGAACAGGCCGGCGTTTCGTTTCCACCTGCGCAGGCTGCTCCAGAGATCGGCCAGTTCCTGCAGGCGCCGCGGCGCATCGAGGTCCTCGAACTCGGCCGTGCCCGCTGCGCGCCGCAGCGCCTCGGGACTCCAGAGGCTCTCGCGCAGGTCCTCGAGGGCTTCCAGAACGGCGGGGGCCGCATTCAGGAAGTGCCGCATCCCGGCGAAGTAGGAGTCGTCCGCCACCTCGTTCAGCAGACGTCGCATGGCGAGCATCTCGGCCCCGGGAGAGGCGGGCCGCAGCCCCCCCGCGGCCATGTGCGGCAGGACGAGGCGTGCGGCGGCATCCTTGAGCAGCAAGAACTCGACCCCGCACACTCCCCCGGCGGCGCCGGCCACCACGCGGCGCAGGTGCCTGGCCGCCAGGTTGTTGGGCACCAGTACCCAGACAGCGCCCGGCGGCAGGTGGCGCAGCGAACGAAGCTCCTCGCACAGGGCCGCCTCCAGCGCCGCGAAATTGCCGGCCGTGTGAAGCTTGCCTTCGGCCACCGCAGTTTCCTCTCTGTCGGGGATGGTTGCGAGACGCCAGTATAGCCCGCTGATATCGTGACATCAACCGTGGGCCGTCCTGAGCGCTTCGCCGGTGCGCCGGGGGGCAAACCTTGCTTCCCGCGTTCCGTGTGCTCAACAGCGGACCCCATCTGCGCTATAATGCGCGGTAGGAAAGAGTATTGCGCTTGAGGTGAGCAAGCTTATGACAAGAGCAGTGGTGCGCTACGGGGCGATAGGGACGCAGGAGGCGTTCTCGCCGCCCGAGGAGGAAATAGATGCCGGTATGCACGTGGTGGTGCGCACGTCTCGCGGGGTCGAATGGGGGGAGGTGGTGAAGGCGGACCAGCCCGACAACGGCCGGGAAAGGACGGCCGGTGAGATCCTGAGGGTCGCCACGGCCGCCGACTACGAGAAGCAGCGGGACATCGTTGAGAACCTGGAGTCGGCCGAGTTCCAGCGCTGCAAGGAACTGATCCGCAAACACGATCTGCCCATGAAGCTGCGGGCGGTCGAGCACCTTTTCGGGGGTCACAAGATCATCTTCTACTTCATGTCGGACGGGCGAGTGGATTTCCGCGGCCTGGTGCGTGACCTGGCCAAGGAATACCGCACGCGCATCGAGATGCGCCAGATCGGCGTGCGCGACGAGGCGCGCATGATGGGCCTGCTGGGCCCCTGCGGCCGCGAGCTGTGCTGCCGCGGTTTCCTCCACACGCTCAAACCCGTGCCCATGAAGCTGGCCAAGGACCAGAAATCAACCCTCGATCCGGCCAAGATAAGTGGAAGCTGCGGGCGGCTGAAGTGCTGCCTCCGTTACGAAGAGAAGATGTACAAAGACCTGAAGAAGAAGCTCCCGCGGCGGGGCACGAAGGTCGTAACGGCCGACGGCAAGGGAACGGTCGTGGACTACCAGATCCTGTGCCAGAGGGTGACCGTGGAACTCGAAGAGGGCGGGCGCCAGTGCTTCCCCCTCTCGGAGATCGAGCGGCAAGGCGGCAAGTGAGGCCGCGCCCGCGCTGCGGCAGGCATCCCCCCGGTTCAGACACCGGCCACCAGCCCTATGCCGCCGGTGGAGTATGCCACGGGCCGGAAGCCCAGCACCGCCGGCGTCTCAACGGTTGGCGCGCCCGAGTGGCCCCGTTATAATGAGCGGCGCTTTTCTGCGATCGGATGAGGCCAGCCACCCATGAGCGGAGACACCGGCCGAGAGGGGACGCCGCGCTGCGTGGCCATCATCGGCTGCGGCGGCTGGGGCACGGCCCTGGCCATACTGCTGCACGAGAACGGCCACCGGGTCACCATCTGGGGCGTGGAGCCGGACTACGTCGAGACGATGCGGCGCAGCCGGCGTAACCCGCGCTACCTGGCCGAGGTCGAGCTACCGGAAGCCCTCGGCCTGACCTCCCGCATGGCGGACTGCGTGGCCGAGGCCGACATGGTGGTGGCCGCCACGCCGACGCTCTACCTGAGGTCGGTGTGCGAGCGGCTGGCGCCCCACCTGCGCCCCGAGCACCTGGTGGTCAACGTGGCGAAAGGCATCGAGGAAGAGACGTTGCTGCCGGGCAGCGGCGTCATCCGCGACGTCTGCGGGCCAGAGTTCCGGCTGGCCGGCTTCTACGGGCCGAGCCACGCAGAGGAAGTCGCCCGCGGGCTGCCGACGACGGTGGTGGCTTCCGCCGAAGATGAAGCGGTGGCCCGGGAGGTGCAGGGTGCCTTCATGCGACGGACGTTCCGCGTGTATACGAACACGGACGTGGTGGGTGCGGAGCTGGGCGCGGCCCTGAAGAACGTGATAGCCATCGCGGCGGGCGTCTGCG